>JAEENZ010000118.1 GCA_016283985.1 Bacteroidales bacterium
CCCCAGGGGAACCTTTACCGAGGCCCTGCTCAACAGGTATGGGGTTGTAAAGACCGACTGGGCACCGGTGGAAAGCACGTATACCTACGATGAAGGCCAGCCTGCCGGCTTGAATGAGTGCTACATATTCAAGACGGCGAAGGGCAGCCTGACCATAGCCAAGGCCGACGGGGCCATCTGCCTGAAGGATGCCGCCGGAAACGTGATCGTGAACGACATCCTGTTCCGCAAGCCGGGCAGCCCCGAAGTCCGTAAGCTTGCCGAGGCCGTGATCGACAAGTTCGGCAGCCTCGTGGTTGCCAAGAACGACGGCATCATAGGCGACGACAACAACGGCAAGAACAAGCGCGATACCGCCGAAGCCGGCGATCCTGCCAAAGCCAGCATCATCTCTCTTAGCATGGCGGACGGCGAGCGCTTCTACGGCGGCGGCAGCACTTCCCGCGAGCACATACAGCATAGGGGAGAGATGCTCCGCATGTGGACGGCCTACCAGCACACGGAGATTCCCATGCCCTTCATGATGAGCTCCCGCGGATGGGGAATCTTCAACAACACCACCCGCAAATGCCACTTCGACGTGGGTTACACCGATCCCTCACGCTTCAATATCTACAACACCTTCGACGAGGCCGACTTTTACCTGATGATTGGAACCGACATGCCATCCGTGCTGGATCTCTACACGCAGATCACCGGCCGCACATACGTGCTTCCCAAGTGGGCCTACGGATTCGCATTCGGCCCCAACATGCGCGAAGACCAGTGGGCCATCCTCTCCGACGCCGCCAACTTTCGGCAGATGGGAGTGCCCGTGGACCTCTTCTGGCTCGAGCCTCAGTGGATGGAGAAGCGCTACGACTTCTCCACCAAGAAGAAGTGGAACTACGACCGATTCTCGCCCGAGCCCTACTGGCTGCAGGACAAGATGCCCAAGAAGTACTACCCCCGCCTGTTCGTGGGCAAGCTCAACAGCATGGGCATCCATCTCGGCCTCTGGCTCTGCGAGGAATACGACCACAGCATCATCGAGGAGGATTTGATAGCCGAGCGCGAAGGCCGGGCTCAGTCCGGACTGGAGCACTGGCCGGACCATCTCACCACCTTCATGGACATGGGGGTGGAAGGATTCAAGCTCGATCCCGCCCGCACAATAGACGAACATCCCACATGGAAATATCATAATGGCCTGACGGACAAGGAGATGCACAACCTGAACCAGGTGCTGCTCGTGAAGCAGGTGGCCTCCATGACACGTAAACACACGGGCAAGCGAAGCTGGCATCACTACTGCGGAGGATGGGCCGGAACCCAGCATTGGACGGCCGCCAACAGCGGCGATAACGGCGGTGGCCTGATAGCTCTCTACGACCAGCACAACCTTGGCATGAGCGGCTTCATGAACCTCAGCTGCGACATCATGAGCGTGCCCCGCGAGCAGGAGATGCCCGGGCTCCATTTCGGCATTTTCCTGCCATGGGTGCAGGTGAACAGCTGGTTCAGCATGATGCAGCCCTTCTATTACTCAGGGGTAGAAAAGGAGATGTACAAGTTCTATGTTAAGCTCCGTTACCAGTTCATCCCTTACATCTATTCCAACGCCCTCGAAGGCGCCCTCACCGGCATGCCAATGGTGCGCTCGATGCCTCTCGAGTTCCCCGACGACCGCAACTGCGATGACATGGCCCTGCAGTACATGTTCGGCCATCAGTACGCCGTAAGTGCTTACAGCAACGACATTTATCTCCCCGAAGGGGAATGGATCAACGTCTGGACGGGCGAGTTGGTGGACAGCAGGGGAGAGACCGTCACCCGTGAGCTTCCATACAACCGCGCCGGACAGTTCTTCGTGCGCAACGGTGCCATCGTGCCCACGCAGCCGGACGTCGAGTTCATAGGTACGAAGCCACAGACCGACTTTATAATAAAGGTATATCCTCACGGAGATACCAGTTTCACCATGTATGAGGATGACGGCGAAAGCTACGAATATGAGAACGGAGCCATCAGCTCCACCCTCTTCGAATGCAGCCAGAGCGGCAAGTCCGCGACCATTACCGTCAACCCCGTGCAAGGGAGTTACAAGGGTATGCCCGAGGCCAGGAACTACAACTTCGAAGTCCGCTGCACTTCCAAGCCGAAGAAGGTTTTGGTCAACGGCAGCAAGACCAAGGACTGGACCTGGGTAGACAGCACCCTGAAAGTATCCGCCGGCAAGGTGAGTATAAAAGATAAGACCACAGTAAACATCAACCTCTAATGAAAAAATACATCTGTCTGGCCGCAGTCCTTGCGGTGACGGCTTGCTCCACGGGTGGTTGGAAAAATGCCAGCCTTCCTGCGGAGAAGCGCGCTAAGCTCCTGCTGAAGGAGATGACCCTCGAAGAGAAAATCGGCCAGATGTGCCAGTACGTTGGTCCATGCTATGTACCTCCGGATCAGGGCTCACCTTATAAGAATATAGATGCATCTGACGAGAATCTCGGTAATCCCGGCCTTGCCGACCGCATACGCGAGGGGAAGGTAGGCTCGTTCCTGCACGTACTCACAGGAGAAGAAGCCCATCAGCTTCAGGTGCTTGCGAGCGAATCCCGCCTCGGAATCCCGCTCCTGTTCGGCATAGATGCCATCCATGGGAACGGCCTCCGTGTGGGATGCACGGTGTATCCGTCTCCCATCAACCTTGCCTCTACATTCAATCCCGAGGCAATGGAAAAGATAGGTGCCGAGACCGCCGAGGAGATGCGCGCCACTGGCATGTACTGGACTTTTGCTCCCAACCTCGACGTGGCCCGCGACGCCCGCTGGGGCAGGATGGGGGAGACCTTCGGGGAAGACCCATGGCTGGTTTCGCAGATGGGTAAGTATATGATCTGGGGCCTCCAGGGGCGTGACCGGAATTATGCCGAAGGCAAGGTAATGGCCTGTGCCAAGCACCTTATCGGCGGAGGCGAGCCGTTCGGCGGACTGAATGCTTCGCCCATGGACATGAGCGAGCGCAAGTTGCGTGAGATACATCTTCCTCCTTTCGTGACAGCGGTTGAGGAAGCCGGGGTGGCCACCGTAATGACCGCCCACAACGAACTCAACGGCGTTCCCTGCCATGCAAACCGCTGGCTGATAGAGGATTTGCTCCGGGGAGAACTTGGTTTTGACGGTTTCGTGGTGAGTGACTGGATGGATATTGAGCGCTTGCACAGCATGCATCATCTGGTTCCAAGCGAGGATGAGGCTTTCAAGGTCTCCGTGGAATCCGGGATAGATATTCACATGCAGGGGGACAATTATTTCGAGTCGGTTCTGGATGGGGTGAAGTGCGGACGTATTCCCGAAAGGCGCATCAATGAGGCTGCGGGCAAGATATTGGAGGCGAAGTTCGCGCTCGGTCTTTTCGAGAATCCCATTCCTGAGCTCCCTTCGGAGCGCGGTTTTGCGGCCATCCCTGAACACCGGCAGACCTCCCTGGAGGCCGCCCGCGAAGGCATCGTCCTGCTGAAAAATGACGGTGTCCTTCCGCTGCGCTATGCGATGGAGGGTGGTATACCCCTGGAGGGACGTGCCACCCGCGGCACGGAAGCGGGGGGACCGTCCCGTAGGGATGGTGGGGTGAGCCCGAAGGGCGAACTCCCGACAGGGATATACCACCATCCGCGCGTGTTTCTGTGCGGACCGAATATCGACAGCCAGACGATATTGGGCGACTGGGTGGTTCCGCAGGACGACGATGACGTGATTACTGTATTGGAGGGTCTGAAGATGGTTTGTCCTGGAGCAAGGATAGACACCATGACATTCCGCGGCCGTGTTACGGCTGTTGATGATGCCGGTATTCGACAGGCTGCTTCAAAGGCCCGTCAGGCTGACGTGAATATACTTGTTCTCGGAGATAATTCCCAGCGCTATTCCGCATTTGGCCGCACCTGTGGCGAAAATTGTGACCGGGACAATATCGATCTTCCCGGCCGCCAGCAGGAGTTGCTGGAAGCAGTTGCAGCCAGCGGCCGTCCGACCGTGCTCATACTTATGAGCGGCCGTGCCCTTGGAGTGCAATGGGCTGCAGATAATCCTTCCGTAAACGCTATCGTGGAGGCCTGGGAGCCCGGTCAGATGGGCGGTCAGGCGATTGCCGAGGTGCTCTTCGGTCTCGTGAATCCTTCAGGAAAACTGCCCGTAACCATCCCCCGCAACGCTGGTCAGATACAGTGCGTGTATAATCACAAGCACTCGCAGTACTCGCGTCACTTCGCACTTGCCGAGCAGGGCCCTCTCTATCCTTTCGGATTCGGACTCAGCTATACCGAATTCGAGTTCGGTGAGCCGGTTCTCTCCAAACCGGAGATCGGAAAGGATGAAACCGTTAAATTGAGCGTCTCGTTGAAAAATGTCGGTGATACGGCAGGAGCAGAGGTGATTCAACTGTATGTCCGCGATGAGTATGGCTCCATTACACGTCCCGTTAAGGAACTTAAAGCAATACGGAAGGTGTTTTTGGCACCGGGCGAAAGCGCTGATATTCAGTTTGATATAACTCCGGAAATGCTTGCCTGCTGGGGAGCGTCGGAGCTTTGGGAGGTCGAGCCCGGGGAGTTTACCCTCATGGTCGGCCCTTCATCGGCGGATGGTAATCTTAAGAAAATATCCTTATCCGTTCGGTAGTTTTTTAAAATAATTACCATTCTGCTATTGTATATTTAAAGAAAAATGCGGATATTTGGGTGATTTTATATCAATTTGAAAGCACATAACACAACACTATACCTAATTATTAACAACTGTTTATGGTAAAACGTTTCATTATGGTAACGCTTGCTCTCCTTACTATAGGAGTGCAGGCCTTCGCCCAGAATGCCATCACCGGTAAAGTGGTGGACGCAAAGGGTGAACCCGTAGTCGGCGCAGGTGTCCAGATCAAGGGCACTACCGTCGGCGTTGTAACGGACCTGGACGGCCAGTTCAGCATCAAGGTTGCTGACAAGGCCACCCTGGTTATCTCTTCCATCGGTTACAAGACTGCGGAAGTTGCAGTCGGCAACCGTTCCAATCTCAGCGTGGTCCTCGAAGAGGATGCCCTCTTCCTCGACGACGTGGTGGTCGTGGGTTACGGCACAGCGCGCAAGCGTGATGTGTCCGGAGCTATCGCGAGCGTTAATTTTGGCAATGACGCAAATGTTGCGTTGCTCCCTAACCCTAACGCCCTCGCTGCTTTGTCCAGCAAGGTGGCGGGTTTGAGCTATGCTCCTACTTCATCAGCAGCCGGTGATAATACCCAGACCATGACTATCCGTGGTAAGAACGCCATTCCTTCGGGAGGCAGTGTTTCTGCTTCTTCGCAGGCAGTCAACCAGCCTCTGCTCGTAATCGACGGCGTTCTCTCCTATGGTTCGATCAACTCGATCAATACCGCCGACATCCAGAGTATTGACGTGTTGAAGGATGCATCTGCTGCAGCTATCTACGGTTCCCGTGCTGCTAACGGTGTTATCGTGATCACAACCAAGCGTGGTGCAAGTGCAAAGCCCACAGTTGCTTTCAATGCAAGTTGGAGCGTGTCTGACTGGAGCCGTCTTCCCAAGATGGTTACCGACAAGGAAACCTTCCTGAAGAACCGTTTCTATTCGAAGGTCGGGGCTGATGATAAGAGTTTTGTCGGCAAGAAATGGGAAGACTATGCTGATCTCGATGCAGCAGCTACAGAATTGCTGAATTCTGTGGAAAAGCAGGCTTGGGATGAAGGTGTCTACACCGATTGGGTTAAGGAAATATCTCGCAAGGGCGTAGGCCGGAAGTATGATGTAAGCCTGAGTGGAAAGGAAAACAGGATGAGTTACTATGTGTCTGCTGATTATACCCGTCAGCAGGGCATCCGTAAGGGCGATGACTACGAGAAGGCCGGAGCAATGGTCAAGCTCGACTTCAACGTGACCGACTGGCTGACCGCTGGTGTCAAAGCTAATTATCTGGCTTCCAGCAGTTGGGGCCAGACCGCCAGCCTCCGTCATGCAATGTGGATGACTCCATATTCTTATGTTCATTCAACTACCGAGGGCTTTACCGATTGGTACAACTCAAAACCTGATGGAAATACTGCCAGCCCATATTGGGGAGCAGGTGAAAACGACTCCCATCTTTGGACCAAGCGCGGCAGCAAGAGCAATAACCTGAATGCCGTCGCCTATGCCCAGATTGATTTCCCCTTCATCAAAGGCCTGAGCTACCGCATTACAGCCCAGACTCAGAGGAATGCGGGCTACGGTGATGTGTTCAACCGTCCTGAAATCAAGGTGAGCACAACCAGCAAGAATGACATGCTGAACCCTCAGCAGTACAACAGTGCAGCCAGCGGCCAGTCTTCTTTCAGCAACTACGTTGCCTGGAACGTAGACCAGATTGTTACTTATGTCAAGGAAATAGACCGCAACCATTTTGATTTCATGGCCGGTTACACCCGTGAATACACGAATAGCAACGGTCTCGTAATCAAATTCAACGGCTTCGACACTCCTACCGACCTGGGTGTATACAATCTTGCCACCGCGAACAATTTTGTCCCCAACCGTACCCGTGTGGAGTCTTCTGCAGTAGGTTATCTGTTCCGCGCGAACTATAATTATGACAATACCTACTATGCTACGTTCAACTTCCGTCGTGACGGTTATTCCGCTTTTGCCGCTGGGCATAAGTGGGGCAATTTCTTCGGTGCATCTGCCGCATGGGTTCTCAGCAACGAGGATTTCATAAGGGATATTGATGCCATCAACTTCCTCAAGCTCCGTCTTTCCTGGGGTCAGAACGGTTCACGTTCCGTAACTCCTTATATCACCAAGCCTACTGTAGGCAAGGATACCAGCAACAATGGTAACATTACCATGACATGGCTCGGAGATGCTTCCAACCTCGGTATGGCTCCCAGCAATGTTCCTAATCCTGAACTTACATGGGCAACCATCGAAAAGTTCAATGTCGGTTTGGATTTCTCTTTGATGGAGAACCGCATCAACGGTAGCGTGGATGTTTATTCCGGAGCAACCAAGGACATGCTTGTCAGCCGTTCCGCTCCTTATTTCTCCGGCTTCACCAGTGTTTATGACAATGTAGGTAAGGTTACCAACAAGGGTGTTGAACTTGTGCTGAATACCGTCAATGTAAACGGTAATGGCAAGGACAGCTTCCGTTGGGAAAGCAATTTCATTTTCGACAGCAACGTGAATAAGATCGTTTCCCTCTTCGGCAACAACTATGAGGGGAAGGAAGCGGATGATATCGCGAATGCAGTCGCTTATGGCTTCGACAGCTACTATGCACTTCAGGTCGGTCATCCTATCGGATCTGCCTACGACTATAGCGTGAGCATTTTCCAGAGCCAGGAGGAAATCGACAATTACGTCAACGACAAAGGCGATAAGTATCAGCCTAAGGCCAGGCCAGGCGATCTCAAGTATGAAGACTGGAACAAGGATGGCAAGATCAGCGATGCCGATATGCACTTCCTCGGTTCCCCCGACCCGCTGTTTACTCTGAACTTCGGCAACACGCTGAGCTATAAGAACTTCAGCCTCTACTTCAACTTCCGCTGGGCTCAGGGTGACAAGACCCACTTCCTGTGGTTCGACCCGAATGCATACGGCACCAGTATGGGCAGCGGCGCACAGCTTGCTCGTGTGAAACCTTGGACCGAGGAGAATCCTTCCACGGTGTTCCCCCGTTATGGATTCAACAACACTGAGAATAATAACGCTCTGTTCTATCGTTTCTGGAACCAGCGCTCTTTCCTGAAGCTGAAAGACCTTGTGTTCTCATACAATATCGATCAGACTCTCACCAGGAAGATCGGTGTTTCCGCAGCACGTGTCTATGTTGCAGCCACCGACCTCTTCACGATTTCCAATTGGTCGGGTATCGACCCTGAAAACGCCGGAACGATTGCACTCGGTGCAAGCTCCGACCGTTATGGCAGCAACGGCACATACAAGACCGTCACCTTCGGCGTCAACCTGACATTCTAATTTTAACAAAGAAGGAATTATGAAAATCAACAAAATAATTGCAATCCTTGCTCTAGGTGCTCTTATGGTCACCTCCTGCAACGATGACAAGTTCCTTGAAGAAAAATCCTACCAGCACGACTCGGAGACTTTCTACACCTCTCAGCGTGCAATGGAGATTGGCCTTGCCGCCTGCTATGCCGAGGTTCAGTATGTGATCTACGGCTGCATGCGTACTACTCACTCATGGATGCTGATGGGCTGCAATCTCGATACTTTCACGGAAACCAGTGCAACAGGTAATGTCAACTGGGGCTCCATGGGACCTAACAGCGGATATGCACGTCACTGGGCGGATTATATGTATAAGCTTGCCAACCGTGCAAATACTGTTATTGACGGTATTGATGAGCACCCCGAGATTGTTTACAAGAGTGAGGCGTATAAGAATGAGCTTCGTGCCGAGGCTGTGTTTATGCGCGCATTTGCTTACAGGGTCCTCGCCGGCATGTATGGCGGAGTAGTTTACAACGAGCACAGGACTACCGAAGCACGTTATGACTATGAGCTGATTTCCCGTGAAGCAGCTTGGGAGAAGATAGCTGCCGACTTCAAGTGGGCTGAAGAAAATCTTCCCACGACTCCCCGTATGAAGGGTACCATAACCAAGGCTGCCGCGGCACACTATCTCGCCGAGACATATCTTGCACTTGGTAAGTTCTCCGATGCTGAGAAGGCTGCCACCCGCGTCATTAACAAGACCGACGGCGACTATCAGATTATGACTACACGTTTCGGCAACCGTAAGGAGCAGATGACCGACCGTTACGGCAACTCCCTTGCTGCACCTCAAGGCGCATATTGGGACCTTTTCCGCTGCTCTGCAAAGACCAATGGCGATATGAAAAATGGTCTTTATGTAACCGTCAACACTACCAGCGAAGGCAATTCCAACCATTCTGAAAACAAAGAAGCTATCTGGGTTTGCCAGTCTGATTTCTCCAATGGAGACCTTTGGACTGAGGGTGGCTCAGGTGATTCATGGTGGCGTACCCATAATGCTCCGGTCGAGGCTTGCTGGGCTCCCTGGTATCCCATGGGCGGCAAAACTGGCACACGTAAGGACAAGGATGGAAAAACATTCTACATCTTTACCACTGATGCAGTTTGCTTCCCTTTGGGTGTTACAGTTGACGGAGATAAGGCTCCCGACGCGAATGTTGCAGACGCCGTCGGCCGTAGAAGGGCATACGAAACCAGTACGTATATTGATTCACTTGCTTGCCGTGCACAGGGCAATGGTGCCCAGTATGGTCTGACATGCATTGCCACCGAGTACATCCAGCGTCCTTATGGCGATATCAACGGAAGTGTCTGGAATGATCCTAACGATTTCCGTGGATCCGAAGTCATGATTCAGCGCGATCCTTACGGTGTCGCAGGAAAGAAGTGGTCCCAGATCAAGGCGGATATCGCTGCACGCGCAGCTGCGCATCCTGGAGACGATAACTACTGGCCTACAGCCAGCGATACCATGAACATCACTCCTCGTTTCTGGAAGTTCTCCGATGATGTCCATCCTTTCCATGACAACCCGCTAGGCAGTGATTATACCAAGTACAATGTTTATGACTGCGACTGGTACATGATTCGTATCGCCGAGACCTATCTGCTTCGCGCTGAGGCATATCTTGGACTCAACCAGAAGGATAAGGCTGCCGATGACATCAATGTTGTCCGTGGCCGTGCCGGTGCTTCGAATGTGGCGGCCTCTGATGTCGATATCGACTACATCATGGACGAGCGCGCTCGCGAGCTCTTTGGTGAGGAGCATCGTTTCATCACCTTGAGCCGTCTCAGTTGCAACCCGAAGGCAACCTACGTGACCGCCAAGTATCCTACCCAGAACACAACTACTACCAACTACATGTATGAGCGTGTTCACAAGTATGGATTCGGTTTCGAAGGTGCTCCCGGCACCCGTGAGGCTTACACAGACAAGATGGGCAAGACCCGTCACTACAGCAACTTCAAGCCTCACAACTACGTATTCCCTATTCCTATCCAGATTATCCAGTCCAACAAGGACAAAGAGATTCCTCAGAATCCTGGCTATTAATAGTTGATTACTTATAGAATTGACCGGCTCCATGAGGGGCCGGTCTTTTTATTTCATTATGAATACCAGTTCCGCACCGTCCTTGATGTCTTCGTAGCGGATGGTGGTGCCTTTCAGCTTGACTCCGTTTAAGTAAACGGCCTTTACATACACGTGCTCGGGACTCCAGTTTTTCGTGCGTACGGTGAGGGTGCCTCCGTCGGAGAGATGGACTTTTACTCCGGGGACGCAGGGGGAGGCGAGTTCGTATTCGTTGCTGCCGGGGCAGACGGGGTAGAAGCCCATGCAGTTGAACAGGTACCATGCGCTCATCTGCCCGCAGTCGTCGTTACCGCTTAGGGCGTCCGGGGTGTTGCCGTAGAAATGATCCGCCACGTAGCGCACCCATTTCTGGCACTCGCGGGGGGTGCCCAGTTTATTATACAGATAGAGCACGTGATGGCAGGGCTCGTTGCCGTGCCAGTATCCGCCTATGCGGCCCCAGATATCGTGGGCGCCGGGGATGTCGTCGCTCATTTCGAGCTTGAAGATGCTATCCAGACGGTCCCGCAGGAACTTCTTGCCGGCGATCTGCATGTACTCTTCGAATGCGTGGGGAACAGTCCAGGTGTACTGCATGGTGAAGCCTTCGGTGATATCTCCCCAGCCGTTCACGCTTCCCGGGCCCTGGTAGGCAATGGGAGCGAATGGTGTGCGCCAGTTGCCCTCGGAGTCACGCCCGCGAGTGTAGAGTGTCTCGGGATCCACCAGATTCTTCCAGTTGCCGGAGCGCTTCAGGAAGAACTCGTAATCCTCCTGATGCCCAAGGAGTTTGGCGGCCTGGGCTATGCACCAGTCATCGTAGGCGTATTCCAGAGTCTTGGAAACGGATTCCTTCTCCTTGTCGAAAGGCACGTAGCCGAGTTCGGTGTATTCCGGGATGCAGTCGTAATGAGGATTCGTGGCGGTGGTTTTCATCGCCTGGAAGGCGCGCTCGTAGTCGAAGCCCTTCACGCCCTTCACCATCATGTCCGCAAGCACGGAGCAGGAGTGGTAGCCTATCATGCACCAGGTCTCGCCACCGTAGAAACTCCAGATGGGAAGCATGTGCTCGGTGCTCTTGTCGTAGTGCTCCAGCATGGAGTTGGCGAGGTCGGCCTGGAGGGGTTTGTTCACCAGGTTGAGCAGGGGATGGAAGGCCCTGTAAGTATCCCATAATGAGAAGGTTGTGTAGTTGGTGAAGCCCTTCGCCATGCCGATGGTCTTGTCGTGCGCTCGGAAGCGCCCGTCCACGTCCTGGAAGAGGAAAGGATGCTGGGCGGTTCGGTAGACGCTGGTGTAGAAGGTCTCCTTGGTGGCCCGGTTGCAGGAAGGATCGAGTTCGTACTTGCCGAGTTCCTTCTCCCATAGAGCCTCTGCACGGCTGCGCACGTCCTCGAAACCGAGCCCGTCGAGCTCGGTGAGATTCTTCAGCGCACCGTCGGTGCCTACGGCGGATACCGCCACCTTCACGCTTACCTGCTGCCCTTCTGCGGTGGGGAACTTGACGCAGGCCTGCAGGCCACGACCCCACGCCTCGAGGCTGCTGCGGAAGCGTTTCGTATTGTAAATCACGGGCTTACCCTCCTGGAGGATGACGAAATTCTTTATGGGTTGGGAGAAGCGCGCAGCGAAGTAGACATAGCGGTCCGGGTTCCAGCCGGCCACGATTTTGCTGCCAATGATAGTATGGTCGTCGAGCAGGCGGACGGAAGACCACTCGCATTTCCAGCGGAGAGTATGGTCCAAGTCGACCATGATGAAAGACTCCTCGCTGGCGGGGAAAGTGAAGCGGAGGATGCCGCTTCGGGCGGCCGCGGTCATCTCTGCGGTGACGCGGTAATCGAGCATCTCGACGGTGTAATAACCGGGATGCGCAGCCTCCTTTTCGTGGCTGAAACGGCTCCTGTATCCGCTGTCGGGATCCTCTGCGGTGCCCGTGGCAGATTTCAAAGTTCCGGTGCCGGGAACGAAGAGGAAGTCCCCGAGGTCGGGGATGCCGGTTCCGCTCAGGTGAGTGAGACTGAAGCCCATGATCGTGGGCTTGTTATACTTGTAGCCTGCGGCCGTGTCGTAGTCGTAATCGTCTGTGTCAGGGCTGATTTGGATTCCGCCGAAGGGAATCTGCGCCCCGGGATACACGTTGCCGAACCCGTCGGTGCCAATGAAGGGATTGACATAGTCTATCAGTCTTTCCTGCGCCCCTGCGCTGAGTGCAAGTGCTATAGTCAGAATTGAAAGTAATCGCTTCATAACGAATAGGGTTTAGTGGCTGTTGCGATGCCGCGGCGTTTATTGGCAGATTTGCTCATCACGAACTCGAGGGTGCCGCCTTCGAGCAGTTCGGCATGGGTGATATAGAGTTTGTCGTAAGGCTTGCCGTTGAGCTTCACGCTCTTAACATAGCGGTTGCGGTCGCTGACTCCGGGAGCCTTGATTTCCAGAGTCTTGCCGTTCTCCAGCTGCAGTTTTGCATAGGGGAGATAGGGGGCTCCCAGCACATACTGGTCGGTGCCGGGGCAGACGGGGTAGAATCCCAGCACGGAGAAGATGTACCAGGCGCTCATTTGTCCGCAGTCGTCGTTGCCGCCAAGGCCGCGGATTTCGGGCTTGTAAAATCTGTCGATTATCTCGCGCAGCCAGTACTGGGTCTTCCAGGGCTGGGAGGTCCAGGCATAGAGGTAGGGGATATGGTGGCTGGGCTCGTTGCCGTGCACGTATCCGCCGAGCAGGCAATCGGCCGTAATGTCCTCATTATCAGCGTAGCAGTACTCGGGGAGGTCGCTGCCGAAGAGGTCGTCGAGGTTGGCGATGAACTTCTTGTCGCCGCCCATCATCTGCTTCAGGCCGTTCACGTCCTGGGGCACGTGGAAGGAATAGTTGAGGGAGTTTCCCTCGATGAATCCCTGGCCCACGGTCTGCTTTATGTCGAATTCGGGCTTGAAGGAGCCGTCGGTGTAACGGGGCCGGGCAAGGCCGAGCCCGGTGTCGAACACGTTCTTCCAGTAGCCCGCGCGCCTGAGGTATCTCTCGGCCACGGCGGTGTTGCCGAGGCGCTGCGCCGCAGCGGAGATGGTCCAGTCGTCGTAAGAGTATTCCAGGGTGTTGCTGGCCGCGGTGGATGTCTTGTCGAATGGCACGTAGCCAAGCTTCATGTATTCCCCGAGCCCGCTGTACCAAGGCACGGTGGAGGTGGAAACCATCGCCTTCAGGGCTTCTTCCGCGTCGATCTTCAGGCCTTTGGCAACCGCATCGGACAGCACGGAAACCGCGTGGTATCCGGTCATGCACCAGTTCTCGTTGGCCATGTGGCTCCAGATGGGGAGCATGTGGTGGGCGCTCTGCTCGTAGTGCGCGAGCATCGATGCTATCATATCCTCCGCCTGCGCGGGTTTCAGCAACGCCAGGAAAGGATGCTCCGCCCGGTAGGTGTCCCAGAGCGAGAAGACGGTGTAGTTGGTGAAGCCGTCAGCCTGGTGGAGTTCATGGTCGAGGCCGCGGTAGAGTCCGTCCACATCCATGTAAACCGAAGGGTTGATCATGGTGTGGTAGAGGGATGTGTAGAACATCTTCTTTTCTGCGTCGGAGCCCTGAATGTCTATGCAACCCAGCTCCTTCTCCCAGGCGGCATCGGCATCGGCCAGGATGCGGTCGAAGCTCTTGCCCTCGGCTTCAGCCTTCAGATTCTTGAGCGCCCCGGTGGTGCCGGTGGCGGATATGCCCACCTTCACCACGAGTTCCGGGTTGGAGGCGGTATCAAACTTGAACCAGGCGGCTAGCTTGCGGCCCGCCATCTCCGGGAAATTGTGGTACTGGGGGAACTTGCTGTATCCTCCTTTATAATATATGGGGGCCTTGTCCTTGTAGCCGTATTCGGTGATAGGTTGGGAGAAACTGATGGCGAAGTAGGTGTAATTCGTTCTCGCCCAGCCGTTTGTGATCCGGTAGCCGGTGATGAGGGTGGGAGAAACCACACGGACCTCGGCCCAGAGGGTCTTGCCGTCGTAGTTGTAGATGCCGTGGTCGAGGTCCAGCACCAGATGACCCTGCGAGGCTTTCGGGAAGGTGTAGCGGTGCACGCCGACGCGCTTGGTGGCGGTGAGTTCCGCCCTGATGCCGCTGTCCTGGAGGGTTACCTCGTAGTGGCCCGCTCCGGCGGATTCGGAGTCGTGGCTGAAACGCTGGCGGTAGCCGGAATCAGGGTCTTCCGCGGTGCCGGGAACGAGCTTGATCTCGCCCGTGCCGGGCATCAGGAGTATGTCTCCCAGGTCGGAGTGGCCGGTGCCGCTGAAATGGGTGTGGCTGAAGCCTACGATAGTTTTGTCATCATACTGATAACCAGCGCAGTACTCGTATGTGCGAGGCTGGTATCTGCCCTTGATGTTATGGGGGATCATGTCGGTATCAGGGCTGAGCTGCACGCCTCCGAAGGGTACGCAGGCTCCGGGGAAGGTGTGTCCCATGCCGGCGGTGCCGATGAAAGGATCTACATATTGTGTTTTTTGGGCGTAGAGAGAGCTGCAGAGGCAGATCAGGCCGATGGTCAGTAGGTTTCGTGTTTTCATATTTGCGAAGATACGAATTATTTTTTTAGAAAATATTCTTAACTTTAACGGATTATTGACAATAACACTGATTCTGATGAAAAGATTCATTTGTTTATTTATTCTGGCAGCAGGCCTTCTGGTGGCAGGCTGCTCGGAGTATGACGACAGCGAACTCCGTTCCCGTATCGAAAAAGTGGAGCAGGAACTTGCACGTGCAAAAAGCGATCTCGAGGCATTGAAAACGCTCGTGGCCATAGTCCAGCAAAACCAGGACGGACTGGCCGCTAAGGTTTACGTCACGAAGGTGGAACCTTTCACCGAGGACGACGCCAGCGGATGGATGGTGTATTTCACCAGCGGGGATCCCATAAAGATATACAATGGCAAAGACGGCAAGGATGGCAAGGACGGAACCAACGGCACGAACGGTACGAACGGAACCAACGGCACTGACGGAACCAACGGCAAGGACGGCAAGGACGGCGCGGATGGCGATTCGCTGTTCTACAGCGTGGAAGTGTTGGGTGGCAACGTTGTGATCACCCTCATGGACGGCACCGTTTATACGATCCCGCTCATCAGCATGCAGAGGAATGCACTCTTCGAAGAAGATAAAATCGTCCTTTCGCTCGCCGCGATAAGTGACGTCCATATCGGCAACGGTTACGGCTCGGAGGCCAAATTCACTTCGGCTTTGCAGCAGCTGAAGGCAAAGGCCGCGGTAAAGGATGCCGACGGACTGGATGCGGTCATGATAGTAGGGGACATGGTCAATACCGTAAGTCAGAGCCAGATCACAACCCTCAAGACCCTTTACGAAGAACAGTTCAACCCCGTGAAGGTTCCCATGATCTACACCATTGGCAACCATGACATGAATTCCGGATGCAAATGGTCCAGTGCCACCGTTGAATCCAACAAACCTTTCCGGACCATCCTCGGGGACAATTATTTCCTTACCGACCAGGACCAGACGGCACGTATCGACATGGAATGCAGGCACTGCGTCGTGGGGGACTTCCATATCCTCTGCATCACTCCTTTCAACGACGATCCCGTGCTGTACGACCCCAACGCCCTTACCTGGCTCGACACCCAACTTAAGGCGATAACCGATGCCGAGCCGGACAGGTACGTGCTGCTGCTTACCCATCCCATGATATATGCCACCGTCTACGGCAGTTATCTGGGCAGCTACTGGTATACCCAGCAGCTTACCAGCATCCTGGTAAAATATCCTCAGGTAATAACCTTCGGAGGGCATCTCCACTTCCCTCTGAACGACCCCAGAAGCATCTGGCAGGGCGATTTCACCGCGATGGGCTGCGCTTCGGTCAGCTACATGGCTTTCGAGGGAGGGGACTACGAGAACAAGAAGAGCGCCACGGTGCTCAATGATGCCGGTGAGTATTCGGAAGGTCTCCTCGTCCAGTTCGACGTAAACGGCAACATGAGGGCTACCCGGATGGACTTTTACCGCTCGGCCGAGATAGGTAAGGCCTGGGAGATTTCTCATCCCAATAAGGACAAGACACATCTCGACAAATACAATCACGCCTCCCTGGCCGCCATAAATTCCGCACCGGTGCTTTCTACGGCAACGGTTACGGTAGGGGCCGTTTCCGACGGCAAGGCTAATGTCAGCGTAACCTTTGCGGCCGCTACGGACGATGAACTCGTCCACCATTACAGGGTTTCGCTCAAGATGGGAAGCAAGGCCGTGGTGACCAAGAATTACATGGCAGACTTCTATCGCTGCCCGCAGCCTTCGCAGATGAAGTCGGAATGGACTGTGGATCTCGGAAGCGTAGCGGAAGGGAAGTATGCATTGAACATAGTCGCGGTCGATTCCTGGGATGCCGCCAGCACCCCCCTGGTGAAGGAAGTCATTGTGGGTACGGTCTCCGCAGACACGTCCTTCTGGACAAACGACTCCTCCGGCAGCAAGGCCCAGGCAGGTGGTTCCGGAACGGTTAACGGCAGCTGGCTGAGTTATTCGGACGGCACCGTCAGCTGGACTGCGAACACGACCGGAGCGCCGCGCAAGGAGGAGATAACCCTTCCCGATGGCAGCAAGTACACCGTAACACAACTTGAAGAGAAAGACTTCAAGGGCAACTGGACCTTCAAGGCAAAACGCTTCGGAGGCTCGAACAAACTTGGTCTTACCAATCAGAACAGTTCAAGCGCCAACGTGGTATTCGGAGCACCCCTGTCGGGAACGCCCCTTGCGGATGTCGTTTCGGGACAAACCGTAACCAACAACATCGGCATCACGGGACTATTCTCCACCGCCGTCATGGATGCGTCGGTCGAGATAGACTATGATTTCGAGTTCGTCCGTCTTGGCCTGTTCTTCGACGAACGCAGCGCCCAGAGCGTGAATACGGGGGACGGCACCTATCCTTATGCATATTTCGCTCCCGAACTCGGCGCATCCTTCATTGCAGGAGCCTATAATTTCAGCCCCTGTCCTTTCGCCACGTCCCAGAATTACGGCTGGGTGTGGTTCGAAGCGGATCCGACCCTGCAGACTTTCAAGTACAACAAGTCCAATGCCCATAAATGGCTGGTGACGGGAAGCCTGTCCAACTATTACGTTGTTGGTATTTCCGTGCTGGTTTCCAAGACGGAGACCCCGGCTTCCGGCAGCCTGCGCAGCCCGAACAGCAGCGCCGGTACTGCCGGATACGACCTTATCTATCAGGCGAATTTCGGTTATGGAGATTCCGGGGTCAGTGCTGAACAGGGCATCGAAAACGGTATGACATTTACGAAGAAATGATATGTTAGCAACAATTCTCTCAATCCTCATGGCTTCGGCGCTGGCAACTGCCCCCGCCGACATTAAAGAAGGAATCCAGGGCTATGTGCCCACCGCGGAGGCGGCTGCCGCCAAGGAGCAGTTCCGCGACGACAAGTTCGGCGTATTCATCCACTGGGGAGTGTATTCGATGCTCGCCCGCGGCGAATGGGTGATGAACGTAGATAAGATTCCCTACAAGGAATACTCCAAACTCCCGGGAGGATTCTATCCCTCGAAGTTCGATGCCGACCGCTGGGTTGCCCAGATCAAGGCCTCCGGCGCCAGGTACATCACCATCACCTCCCGACATCACGACGGATTCTCGATGTTCGACACCAAGGCGTCCGACTACGACATAATGGATGCATCCCCATTCAAGAGGGACGTGCTGAAGGAACTTGCCGACGCCTGCCACCGCCAGGGAATCAAGCTGAACTTCTACTACTCCCTGCTGGACTGGGGCCGGGACGACTATCCCCGCGATCCTGCAATCGCCCATACTGATAAGGAAAGGGAGATGTATGCGAAGTACCTGGACTTCATGTGCGCGCAGATTACAGAGCTCCTCACCAACTACGGCC
Source organism: Bacteroidales bacterium (assembly GCA_016283985.1). The sequence goes on from JAEENZ010000118.1 coordinate 18,054, forward strand.
CCATAGGCTGCATCTGGTTCGACGGCGACTGGGCGAAGATCAAGAAACCTGCGCCCGGCGAGGAGATAAAGATAGATTTCGACTGGGGATACGAGCGCATCTATAGCCTTATCCACAGCCTGCAGCCTTCCTGCCTGGTGGGTAACAACCATCACCGCGTGCCCATTCCCGGGGAGGATATCCAGATCTTCGAACGCGATATCCCCGGAGAGAATCAGGCCGGATACGGCCGTACCAGCCATGTCAGCACCGAACTGGCCCTGGAGACCTGCAAGACACTGAACAAGAGCTGGGGATACGACATAAAGGACGAGAACTGGAAGTCCGTTCCTGAACTCATCCGCATCCTCCTTGCAACCTCCGGCCGCAACGCCAACCTGCTGCTGAACGTCGGCCCCCAGCCGGACGGATGCATCCCCGAAGAGAGTGTGGTCCGCCTGGCGGAGATGGGCAAGTGGCTGAGTGCCAACGGAGAAACCATCTTCGGCACCCGCGCCACCATGTTAAAGCCCCAGCCCTGGGGTGTGCTCACGCATAAGGAAGGCAAGATCTATCTCCACGTAATGGAGGCTCCGGAAGGGGGAGTGATCACCCTGCCCTTCAAACTCAAGGCAAAGAAGGTAAAGGAGTTCGCCACTGGTGCTCCTCTCAAGTCCAAGAAGACCAAGAAGGATTTCACCGTCACGGTGCCGACGGGTATTGACTGCAGTGTAGATTACATCATAGAGATTGACCTATGAGACACTTCCCGGCCTGGTCTGCGTTGCTTCTGACGCTGTTCTGCGCTTGCGGAGGGCGGTTCTCCTACGAAAACGGCCTGCACCCGACGGCAACGCCCCTGGTAAGCGTGGATCCGTACTTTTCTCTCTGGTCCTTCGGGCCGGAGTTGACAGCGGATGCAACGCGCCACTGGTCGGGACGCAAGCAACCGTTGCTGGCAGCCATCCGTGTCGATGGAGAGGTTTACCGCGTTCTTGGCAGCGAGAATGCCAAGCCGGGAGTGCCCGAGGGTCGGATAAGACCTCATCTGGAACCCGATTCCAGCTATCTGTACCGGGGTCCGGAGATATTCGTCAATGCCGCAGTGCAGACCGGGCACAACGTGCTTCCCACCCGGAGTATATATTATTTCGACTGCGGGCCTGTGCGGCTTCATTTGACCTTCACGTCCCCTTTGCTGCCATCCGACCCCGACCTTCTGGCCAGGCCGGTGGGATATGCCACTTTCGAACTCTCTTCTGCCGACGGCCGCCATCACGACATTCAACTCTACTTCGAAGCATCCCCGCGCATCGCGATGGATTTTGATATGGTGCCCATGGTGGCGGAGAACGGCTCGGCGGACGGTGTGGATTTCGTGCGGACGGGAACTGTCTCCCAGGATGTGCTTGGACGCGCTGCGGACGATATCCGCATAGACTGGGGATATTTCTACCTGGCCAGTGCTGGAAACAAGGGGAAGGTTGCGGTAGTGAACGGTGTGCCGGCGCGGAAAGGCTTCGCAGCAGACGGCAGGTTTGCCGGGATGCGGGGGAGTGTGACCACGGAAGATTTCGTGAAGGATGATGTGGCTCTCGCCTGCTGGGCAGACCTGGGAAAAGTCGGCAGAAAAAGCGATTTTACCGTCCTGCTGGCGTATGACGATATCTATTCGATAAACTATCTTGGGAAGCCCCTGCGCCCGTACTGGAACCGGCAGGGAGGGAATTCCATCACCCGCGAAATCGCCGCCGCTGCAAAAGAGCAGAAGCAGGTTTACAAGCGCTGCGAAGCCTTTGACGAATTTCTGCTGAAAGAGGCCCTGCAGGCCGGAGGAAAGGAATATGCCGACCTTTGTGCGGCTGTCTTCCGTCAGGCCATCTGCGCTCACAAGCTTGTGGAAGGCCCGGACGGCTCGCTTTTCTTCTTCTCGAAGGAGAACTTTTCCAACGGCAGCATAGGTACGGTGGATGTGTCTTATCCGTCTGTACCCCTGCTCCTTCTATACAATAAGGAGTTGGCCAAGGGCCTGCTGAACCATATCTACTACTACTCCGAGAGCGACATGTGGCCGAATGACTGGGCGCCGCACGATGTCGGGCGCTATCCGCAGGCCACAGGGCAGAGATACGGCAATACCATGCCGCTGGAAGAATGCGGCAATATGCTGCTGCTTACGGCCGCGGTAGTTCAGGAAGATGGCGACGCCGATTATGCCCTCAGGCACTGGGATGAGTTGGGCAAATGGGCTGCTTACTGCCTCGAACACGGGCAACACCCTGAGAACCAGCTCTGTACGGATGATTTTGCCGGCAGGCTGGCAAACAACGTGAATCTCTCAGCCAAGGCCATCCTAGGGGTCGCCGCCTACGGCAAGATGGCAGCCGCCCTCGGAAAGGATGACGAGGCGAAATTCTACATCGATTCGGCTGCGCGGATGGCTGCGATCTGGAAAGAGGAAGCCTTCGACGGCGACCATTACCGCCTGTCTTTCGACACCCCGGATACATGGAGTCTGAAGTATAATCTGGTTTGGGATAAGTTGCTGAGCCTGAATGTGTTCGATCCGGCCATCATTCAAACGGAGATACCCTTCTACCTTTCCAGGGAGAATCTTTACGGTGTTCCGCTCGATTGCCGGAACGGCTATACCAAGACCGATTGGGTGATGTGGGTCGCATCAATGGCTCCGGACATGGAGACATTCCGGCGCTTTGTGCACCCTCTCTATCAGTTCTACACCGATTCCGTGCTTCCGGGGCCCCTCAGCGACTGGACTGAGACAGAAACCCCTCGCTCCCATCAGATGCGCGGACGCTCTGTGGTCGGCGGGTTTTTTATGAAAATGTATTCCGACAGAATAATCAATCAATAGTCCAATATGAAGAAAATACTTGTTTTTCTCGGTGCTTTGGCACTTTCCTGCCTCCTTTACGGAGCTGCACCCCTGAATTACCAGAACGACCTTCGTGCACCGGCATATCCGCTGGTGACGGTGGACCCGTACTTCTCCCTCTGGAGCTTCGCCGACCAGGCGAATGCGGACATGACCCGCCACTGGAGCGGACGCAAGCAGCCCATGATCGCCGCCGTCCGCGTGGACGGCGTGACCTACCGTCTTCTCGGCAACGAGGAGCAGGTCCCCGATCCGATGTTCGGACGCAAGCCCAAGAAGCAGCCGGAGGATCCTCTCTACAGCCGTCAGGGCAGGATAATCTTCGAGAATGCCGCGTTGCAGACGGGCGTGAACGTGCTTCCTACCAGCACGACCTACTCCTTCGACTGCGGCCCCGTGCAGATCAAGATGCGTTTCGTGGCCCCTATGCTGATGGATGACCTGGCACTTCTCAGCCGCCCGGTGAACTATGTGAGCTTCACGGCCACCCCCATCGACAATAAGAAGCATTCGGTAGAGCTCTATTTCGAGGTTTCTCCCCGCATCGCGGTGGATCTCGACGTCGTGCCTGTTGTGCTTGAAAACGGCGCAGCGGATGGCGTGAAGTATCTCCGCACCGGCACCGTGGACCAGAAAGTGCTCGAGAAGCGCGGGGATGACGTGCGCATAGACTGGGGCTACTTCTACATGGCTCCCGTGTCCGGAAAGGGCGTGCTGGCCCTGGTGAAGGGCGAGGCCGCCAGGATGACCTTCGCATCTTCCGGAAAGATCGACGCGAAGATGTTCGGAAAGAGCAAGACCGTCACCTCCGGCAACTTCGTGGACGAGGACGTGGCCCTCGCATGGTGCTTCGACATGAAGAAGATCAAGAAGGAGACCGAGGAGGTGCTGATGCTCGCTTACGACGACATCTATTCCATCAAGTTCCTGGGCTCCAACCTGCGCCCCTACTGGAATGCGGACGGCAAGAATACCATCACCAAGGAGATGGCAAAGGCCGCCAAGGAATGGTCCAAGCTAGGCGACCGCCTGAACGGTTTCGACAACTCCCTGATTCAGGAAGCCACCCAGTCCGGCGGAAAGGAATACGCCGACCTCTGCGCCCTCGCGTACAGGCAGGCGGTATCCGCCCATAAGCTGGTGTCCGGCCTGAACGGCTCGCTGTATTTCATCTCCAAGGAGAACTTCTCGAACGGCTGCGCAGGCACCGTGGATGTGACATATCCTTCGATACCTCTCTTCCTCCGTTATAATACGGAACTCGCCAAGGGCCTGGTCAACTTCATCTTCGACTATGCGGAGGGAAGCAACTGGGGCAAGGTCTGGGCTCCCCACGACGTGGGCCAGTACCCGGATGCCTACGGCCAGCATTATGGCAACTGGATGCCCCTGGAGGAGAGCGGAAACATGCTCCTGCTCACTGCAGCCATCCTGAAACAGAGCCCCGACGCCAGTTTCGCACAGAGGCATTGGGTGACCCTGACCAAGTGGGCCCTGTATGCCCTGCAGAACGGCCAGGATCCCGAAAACCAGCTCTGCACCGACGACTTCGCAGGCAAGCTCGCTCACAACGTGAACCTGTCTGCCAAGTCTATCTTGGGGATTGCCGCTTATGCAAAGATGGCACGCCTGCTGGGCAAGGTTGACGAGTCGAGGGCTTTCCAGGAATTTGCCGAGAATATGGCTGCCAACTGGAAGGAAAAGGCTTTCGAGGAAGACCACTACCGCCTGACCTACGATGGCGAAGGCACCTGGAGCCAGAAGTATAACCTCGTATGGGACAAAGTGCTGGGGCTCAACGTCTTCGGCGACGAAGTCGTGAACACGGAACTTGAATATTATAAGAAGCAGTTCAATCCTTACGGACTGCCTCTCGACAGCCGCCGCCAGTATTCAAAGACGGACTGGCAACTCTGGACGGGTGCCATGGCCGGCAGTGTGGACGGCTTCCGCGAATTCATGCTTCCTGTCTACAGGTTCTATAATGAGACGCAGGACCGCGTGCCCCTGGGCGACTGGGTGAATACGGACGAGCCCACCTTCGTGGGCATGCAGGCGCGTTCGGTGGTCGGAGGTTTCTTCATGAAACTGTATATAGACCATCCGGTCAGCCCGCTGGCTGCCTCCCGCAAGAAGTAAAAAAAAGATTGGCTCAGTCGAGCCAATCTTTTTCATTCAGGGGCCAGTCATCAGTCCTGAATGGTCCGGCCGGTATTCCGAAGTTGTTGTATAATCCGCCGACACACCAGTTGCGCCAGCAATAGCGGACGGCGACCGGTTCGGGAACATCGTCGCTCCAGACTTCTACCACATCGCCTTTCTTCTGATGGCGCATGGCCTTTGCGGGTACGAACTTGCGGTCGGGACCGGCAATCTCGAATCCGGGGATCTCAGCCCCCATGGGTGAAAGGCCAAGTTTTCCGACCTTCATCTGCACGAAAGCCTTGCCGTCGTGGAACTCCACTATCTTGTAGTAGGGGGCATAGGCCTCGATGGCATCCATGCCGTAGTCGTTGTAAAGCGCGAGCATGGCGAGGCGCTGGCCAACCTCCTGCTTGTGGCAGGGATGGATGGTGCCGTATTCGCCTATGTCCACCGTGGTAACGTATCCGGCGTGCTCCATGCCTTCCACCGATTTCTGCTGGGCTTCGCAGAAGTATCCGCTATGTGTCTTGCGGCCGTTGTCGTAGGGGTAGGGGGCTATCTGCACGCAGTAAAAGGGCGCTTCCAGGACCCCGAAATCTGCCCGCAGCATCTCCACGAAGGAGCGCTGGAGAAGCACGTACTGGTCGGGACGGGCGCGGTTTGCTTCTCCCTGATACCAGATGATTCCCTTGAAGGTGAAGGGGACGAGGGGTGCGATCTGGCCGTTGTAAAGGAGGCAGGGATCCTGATGCTTGCGCTTGATGGGCCTTGTGCCTTTCAGGTGTCCCAGGTCGATGTCGGGATAATCCTTCTCGAATATCTCCTGCTTGATCCAGGTCTCGATGCTGCTGCCGCCCCAGGAACTCTCGATGATGCCTACGGGGATGTCCAAGGCACCCTGGAGGGCCTCAGCGAAGAAGTATGCGGTCGCGCTGGCATTGGCTACAGCGTTGGGCGTGTGCTTCTCCCAGACACCCTCGCAGTCGTCGAGGACGGTCGTCGAGGACTGGCGCTTGATGTGGCAGTAGCGTATGGGACGCGATGCGCGTGCGCCGATAATGTATTTGGAACCGTCCTTGGCGGGCTGGGAACCGTATCCCTTCACGGGCATCTCCATATTGGACTGTCCGGATGCGAACCAGACTTCGCCTATCAGCACGTCCTTCAGGGTGACTTTCTCGCCGTCGGAGATGGTGATCTCATAGGGGCCTCCGGCGGAAGGAGTCTGCACGCGCACCAGCCAGCGGCCGGTTTCGGCATCTGCCGTAGTGCTGACCTTCTTCTTGTCCCAGGAGGTCTTCACGGTGACCGTCTTTCCGGGCTCGGCTTTGCCGAATAGCGCGGCCTGGGTCTTCTGCTGGAGCACCATGTTGTCGCCGATTACGGGCGGCAGGGTGATTTTTGCGTTGAGGATGCAGCCGGCGCACAGGAGCGCTGCTGCGAGGAGGATCTTTTTCATATCTTGACTATGGTTTGTTTGATTTTTCCGTTGGATTTGGAGATGTTCACTGTATATCGTCCGGGAGCCAGGCCAGAAACGTCGATGACGGTGGGGGAGTAGGGGTCAGCCTTGATCTCCTTTGAATATACGGTCCTGCCTGTCGAACTGATTATCAGCACTTTGAGCTTTTCAGCGGTGAGTCCCTGGATGGTGAGGCGGTCGGTCACTGTGGTAGGGTAGACGTCGGCTACGTTGGCTCCGGGAGAGTGTACGCTCACACGGAAAGAGGCCTTTGCCGGGGCGGCGATGCCGTCCGATGCGCTGACCATGATCCTGCCTGCGCCGGGCTCTTCCGGGCTTATTCTGAGCACCTTCCCGTTCACGCTGGCCGGGACGCCTTCCGCCGACTCGAGGACATAGGTCAGGGTGTCATCGTCGGGGTCGCTGAAGAAGTCTGACAGATCGAGATCCCTGGGGCTGCCGGCAGTGAGGAGAAGGTCCGGGATGTTGCTTGCCACCGGGGCGGAATTGCCGCGCAGGGTGTATTCGACGTGGGATTCTGCATAGCCTCCGAAACCGTCCGAAACGCTGATGGATGCGGTGTAGGTGCCTGCCGGGGCGGAATCTCCCCGGACAGTGAGAGTGTAGTGCCCGGAGCCGTCGTCCTTCCATTCCGCCGCAGTCGAGCCGGGATCCGTTACGACGCTGAGCACGTCCTTGAAGTCGGCATCCGTGCAGGTAAATCCGATGGTCTGCACGTCCCGGTATTTCAGGGGGCCGGAGATGGTTCCATCGCTGGTTAAGACGGGAACGTTATTGGGAAGGATGTCGTATTGCACGCATATCTCCTCGGTTATTATGCCGTCGCTGAAACTGGCCTCGGCAACGTAGGAGCCTGCCGGGGCATCGTTTCCCACGATCGTGAGGGTGATGGTGCCGACGCCGTCGTCCACCCACGTGGCGGCGGAAGATCCGGCCCTGAGGGTGATGTCCAGGGGGTCATTGTCCGGGTCGGAATATTTGACGGTATAGACCTTTTTGGCGTGGTGGTCCAGACTCACTGCTCCGTAGTAGTTGAAATCGATGGCTGGGCCGCCCAGATTCTGCCTCAGATGCTGTTTGCCGACGGCGCTGCAGGCGGAAACCTGGTTCTGCCTGGTGTAGTTGACGACGGTGTAGTAATAGTCTTTGTCCATCTCGAGGCCGTTCATCGTGACGGTAACCTCCTGCCCGGGGGTGTAGGAAGTGCCGATGAAGGTTCTTGTGGTAACGCCGGAAGGAATGTCGAAAGGATCCAGGTCCTCGAGTTTGGATGCGTCGTCGCTGACGGCGAGGACGCTCCTGTAGTAGTTCCGGGGGCCGTATTTCGTGAACGGCCACTTGATTTCAAGGGCGTTTTCGGGAGTCTGGCGGGATGTCAGGTCGATTGCCGGGCTCAGTTCGGTGCCAAGGGCGTACATGAACGAACCATAAGCGTCCAGCATAGGGCCGATGTTCCTGGCATGTTTGCCAACCATCTTCCTGTCCGCACCATTTAAAAGGATCTCGCGCAGGCGCTCGACAGTGAAACCCGGACCGCCGAAATAAGATACCAGCAGCGCGGCGACGCCGCTGACCATGGGCGCAGCCTGGGACGTGCCCTGCATCTGTACGTACACTTCCTGGGAAGTTCGCATGGTGCTGAATATCTGCGGATATATCGCGTTGCCGTATCCTCCGTTGGCGTTTCCGCCGGGGGCGCAGATGTCCACCCAGTCGCCGTAGTTGGTATACGTGCTGCTCTCTGCTTTTGGCCCCAGTGCTCCGACCGAAACGTTCTTCTCGTACATCGAAGGCTGGGCCTTCTGGAAACTGCTGTTTCCGGCGGAGAATACCACGAGACCTCCCTTCATGGGGCCAGTCTGGTTGCCCTTCCTGTCGGTGCCGGCGTTGGTGATGAAATAATCTATGGCGGCCGCAATAAGGTATGAAGTGGTGGTCGGTACGGCACTTTCGGAATCGTAGGAGAAATTCCAGCTGTTGTTCAGTATGACCGCTCCGTGGTCGGCCGCCCATATTATTGCATTATAGACGTTTCCACCGTCTCCGACGGCAGCGCAGTCGAGGATGCGAACGCCGCCTCTGCCTTTTATGCCACCCGCGATTCCGCACACCCCGACGCCGTTGTCATTGATGGCCCCGATGATGCCTGCCACGTGGGTTGCATGGCGCTCGGCCGTGATCTGGTAGGGGTTTCCGGCATCTTTATCGAAGAAGGATTTGCTGCCGTTTTCCCCGCCCGGAATGAGCACAGATGAAAGGTCCGGATGGTTATGGTCCGCACCTGAATCGACTATTCCGACGATGACGTTGCTGCTGCCGGCCGTGAATGACTCCCATACCGGAACCACGTTGATGTCGGCATCTGGGGTGAAGCCGGAATACAGGGTGCCGTCGTTGTAAAGATGCCACTGGCGTGTGCGGTAAGGGTCGTTGAAGGGGATGGCATCGGGCTTGGAAACCGGTTCCTTTTCCGCGCGGAGGATGCCCGGAATGCCCTCCAGGCCTTCCGCGGCTTTCGTGGCCGGAGTTCCGTCAGCACTGGCGAAATACCAACGGTGCAGGCCGGCGGCGCGATGGCGTTCCTCGAACTCTCCCGCATCGGGGAATATCCTTTCGAAGCTGTATCCCGAGGGGAAAACGGTCATCGAATCGGCGATTTCGACTATTACCCTTTCAGTTTTGTCCGCAACGCGTATTGGTGTGCCTGAATTTTGGTCATTTTTCAAAGTAGAATACTCATCTTTCGAAGCGCATCCGCATAAAATCAAGGATGCCCCCAATAAAATGAATAATACGCGCGCGTTCATTGACAAATTTTACTTATCTTTGAAAGACTATTGCAAAAATGCATAAAAACTGGAAAACCACCAAATAAAGTATATTTTTAACCTATGACCAAGAGATTTCTCTTAACCGTCTTTACTCTATTGCTGCTGCCTCTCGCACTCATGGCGCAGAGCCGCAAGGTGCAGGGCGTGGTATTCGAAGACGAGACAGGGCAGCCTCTCCCCGGTGCGACGGTGTCGATCGAAGGCACGACCCGAGGAGCGATTGCCGACCTTGACGGTTCGTTCGAAATCAACAACGTCAAACCTACCGACAAGCTCAAAGTCGAGTTTGCCGGTAAGGAGACGCTGATTGTTCCCGTGAACGACCAGAAGAATTTCATGTTCAAGCTGAAGGATCAGGCCAACGAGCTGGAGGGAACCACCATCGTCGCTTTCGGTACGCAGAAGAAAGAAAGCGTCATCGGCTCCATCTCCACCATCGACGTGGCGACGCTGAAGGTGCCTTCCAGCAACCTTACCACCGCACTTGCGGGTAACGTTGCGGGTATCATCGCCTACCAGCGTTCCGGTGAGCCCGGCCAGGACAACGCGGACTTCTTCGTGCGAGGCATCACCACTTTCGGTGCCAACACCAGCCCGCTCATCCTCATCGACAACATCGAGCTCACGTCCACCGACCTCGCCCGTCTCCAGCCTGATGATATCGCCAGCTTCTCCATCATGAAGGATGCTACCGCAACGGCCCTCTACGGCGCCCGCGGTGCTAACGGCGTCATCTACGTGACGACCAAGCGCGGCCAGGAAGGGCCTGCGAACATCTTCGCCCGTGTGGAGACCTCGATTTCGGAGCCTACTTCCAACATCGAGCTGGCGGACCCCGTCACCTACATGAAGGCATACAACGAGGCGATCTCCACCCGCGACCCCCTCGGTGAGCTGAAGTACGGCTACGACAAGATAGAGCAGACCGGCAAGCCCGGCGCCAACCGCATAATCTACCCCGCCAACGACTGGTACGACATGCTCTTCAAGAAGCGCGCTACCAGCTACCGTGCCAACGTTTCGGCCAAGGGCGGCGGCAAGGTGGCCCGCTACTACGTGGCAGGCGCCTTCACCGAAGATACCGGTATCCTCAAGGTAGACAAGCGCAACAGCTTCAACAACAACATCGACCAGAAGACCTACACCCTGCGTTCCAACGTGGATATCAACATCACCCCCACCACCAAGCTGGCGGTCCGCCTAACCGGCAACTTCACCGACTATACGGGCCCGCTGAACGGCGGTGATGCGGTCTACAAGCAGGTGGTGCACTCGGATCCCGTGCTCTTCCCGGCATATTACCCGTCGGACGACGACCACGTGGGCATCCAGCACATCATGTTCGGTAACTACGACACGGGCAACTATTCCAACCCGTATGCCGACATGGTCCGCGGATACAAGGACACCCAGCGTTCGCAGATGATCGCGGCCGTGGAGCTGAACCAGGATCTGGACTTCATCACCAAGGGTCTGAAGTTCATGACGCTGTTCAACCTCACCAGGCTTTCGTTCTGGGACGTCCGCCGCTTTTTCTCCCCTTACTGGTACATGCTGGACAGGTATGATTCATACACGGGAGAATATCATATCACACGAATCAACGACTCCGGTACCGACTACCTCCAGTACAGCGAAGGTTCGAAGACCATTACCAACACGATGTATTCCGAAAGCCGCCTGAACTACTCCCGCGAGTTCGGCCGCAGCGACGTCACCGGCCTGCTGGTCCTCACTGCACGGGAGCAGTTGAATGCCAACGCAGGCTCCCTGCAGCTTTCCCTGCCTTCCCGCAACGCCGGTCTTTCCGGGCGTTTCACCTACGGCTGGGACAAGAAGTACTTCGCCGAGTTCAACTTCGGTTACAACGGTTCGGAACGTTTCCACAAGAGTCACCGCTGGGGTTTCTTCCCTTCGGCCGGCGCCGCCTGGGTGGTTTCCAACGAAAAGTGGTTCCAGCCCCTGACCAAGTACGTGCATAACCTGAAACTTCGTGCATCCTACGGTCTGGTTGGTAACGACAATATCGGAGATTCGAAGAACCGTTTCTACTATCTGTCCCAGACCAACATGAACGACAGCAACCGCGGTGCGTCTTTCGGAGAATTCAGGAGTAATTCCTACAGCGGCATCAGCGTTTCCCGCTATGCCAACGAGGCCATTACCTGGGAGAAGTCCTACAAGGCGAACTACGCCGTCGAGCTCGGCCTCTTCAAGAAACTGGACGTCATCGCCGAGTACTTCACGGAGCACCGCACCGATATCTTCATGACCCGTGCCGACGTTCCCGAGACCATGGGCCTCGAGGCGAGCATCGCCGCGAACATCGGCGAAGCCGCCGCACACGGCGTGGATATCCAGGCAGACTACAAGCACGTGGTGAACAAGGATTTCTGGATGTCCGCCCGCGGAAACTTCACGTATTCCTCCAGCAAGTACCTCGTGTACGAGGAACCCCAGTACAAGGAGCCCTGGCGCATGCATGCCGGCTATTCCATCAAGCAGAAATGGGGATACATAGCCGAGCGCCTATTCATCGACGACGAAGAAGCCGCCAACTCTCCTTCCCAGACATCTTTCGGCAGCCAGTACGGCGGCGGTGACATCAAGTACACCGACGTGAACGGCGACGGTGTCATCACCGAAGCGGACATGGTTCCCATCGGCCTGCCGACATCTCCTGAAATCATTTACGGATTCGGTTATTCCCTCGGCTACCGCGGATTCGACTTCTCCTTGTTCTTCCAGGGATTGGCCAACGAGTCGTTCTGGATCGATGCATCGACCGACTACAATCCCAGTAAGAATATTGCCGGTACCGCTCCGTTCGTGAACAATACCCAGCTGCTCAAGGCCTATGCCGACAGCCACTGGAGCGAGGACAACCGCGACATCTACGCCCTGTGGCCCCGCTACAGCGCATATTCCAACTACAACAACTCCGCCGTGAGCACATGGTGGATGCGCGATGGCGCATTCCTCCGCCTCAAGCAGCTGGAGCTCGGTTATACCCTGCCTTATAAACTCACGAAAAAAGCCCGCATCGAAAACATGCGCGTCTACTTCCAGGGCAACAACCTTCTCTGCTGGAGCCGCTTCAAGCTCTGGGATCCCGAGCTTGCGGATACAGGACTCAACTATCCTATCCAGCGCACGTACAACATAGGCGTTCATTTAACCTTTAAATAGTGTCAGCCATGCGTAAATTGATTGTAAAGATTTCTTTGATCCTTGCGGTTGCGGGCACGTTTATCGGTGTATCGTCCTGCAATGGATTCCTCAATGTGGTTCCGGACGACGGCGTGCCGCGCATCGACATGGCCTTCAACCTCCGTTCCACCGCAATACGCTATCTGGCAACCTGCTATTCCTTCATGCCTGAAGACGGCAATGTTGCCGGAGACCCCGCGATGCTTACCGGAGACGAACTCTGGGACCTCGTGGGCCGAATCGTTTCCAACAGGAGCGACCGCGTCCCCAATACCCTCTTCCAGATAGCCCGCGGCTACCAGAGCGCATCCAACGTGCGCGCCAACGACTGGGCCAGGATGTACCAGGCAATACGATGCTGTGACATCCTCGTCGAGAACATAGACAACGTGCCGGACATGACCTTTGAAGAAAAGGATCAGTGGAAGGCGGAGGTTACGTTCCTCAAGGCCTACTACCACTTCCATCTGGTCCGCAAGTGGGGCCCTGTGCCTATCATACGCGAAAGCCTGCCCATCGACTCCGACATGGAGACGGTCCGGGTGTATCGCGAGAACATCGACACCTGCTTCAACTTCATCATCCGCCTGCTGGACCAGGCGATGGACCGCTTGCCCCTGACGCCGGAGTCCACCGACATGTACGGGCGCATAACCAAGCCCATCTGCGCTGCCCTCAAGGCAAAGGTTTCGGTTTATGCCGCAAGCCCGCTGTTCAACGGCAATGAGGAGGAAGCCGCCTTGGTGGACAACCAGGAAAGGCCGCTGTTCCCTGCCAAGAGCGAAGCCCAGAAGGAGGACCGCTGGAACGATGCCATCAAGGCATGCGCCGATGCGATTGCCATATGCGAACAGGCTAACATCACGATGTACGAAGGAAAGGACATCACCTACAGGATGACCGACTCGCTGAAGCGGACGCTCACCCTTCGCAATGCCTTCAATCAGCGCTGGAACAGCGAACTCATATGGGGCAACACCCAGACACCTCCGTCTGCCTTTTCCACTTTCCAACAGTGGACCATGCCCAATATGACCGAAAACAAACACACTACCGGCGGTTACAGATTCATCGGCGTGCCCATGAAGATAGTGGACCAGTTCTACACGAACAACGGCCTGCCGATTGCTAATGACGCGAGTTGGGATGGGGTCAAAACCCAGGAGCTGAGGAAGGTTACCGCCGAATATAATTACTATCTCCAGGAAGGTTACACGACCGTTGCCCAGAACTTCAACCGTGAGCCGCGTTTCTATGCTTTCCTTGGTTTCGACGGAGGAAAATGGCTGGGTGAATTATCCAATTACAATGATCTCGCCCCGGAAAATGTTCCGGCTCTGTCATGCCGTAACGGCGGACACGAAGGAAAATCCGGCGGAGAGGTAGGCCCTGTCACCGGATACTTCGCAAAGAAACTCTATCCTCTGGCTTGCAACTTTGCGGGCGACAATACTTTTGTATACTACTGGTATCCATGGCCCATCATCCGTCTGACCGACCTGTATCTCCTCTACGCCGAAGCCATCAACGAGGCGGAAGGCCCCAATGGAGCGCACAGTGCAGACATGTTCAAGTACATCAACAAAGTGCGTGAACGTGCCGGCATTCCGGACGTAAAGACATCCTGGGACAGCTTCAGCAACAGTCCGGGCTATTACAAGACCCAATTCGGCATGCGGAACATCATCCATCGCGAGCGTTCCATCGAGCTGTCGTTCGAGAGCGAACGCTTCTGGGACATCCGCCGCTGGAAAGAAGCCCCCAATGAGTATCAGAAGGGAATTTATGGTTACACCGTGACCGGTTTCTCTCCGGAGGATTATTATGAAAAGAAGCTTATTGCGACCCAGACCTTCGGCCTGAAGGATTACTTCTGGCCCATCTACACTTATTATCTGGACCGCAATCCTAATCTCGTTCAGAATCTGGGTTGGTAATTAGATTGAAGTATGATGAAACTGAAGAATATCATATTATGGGCCGGTGCCGCCATGCTCGCGGTTGCCTGCTCCGATGAACTCGGATCCCGCGTCGACCAGTACGCCAACGTGGGCATTCCCGTTCCCATCACCGTGAAGAGCGTCCGTAACATCGCCGGCGGTGCCGTCATCAAGGTCACCATTCCGGATGACCCCACCCTGAAAGGCGTGGTTGCCGAGTATGAACGTAATGGAGAGGTGGTGAACACCAAGATCTCCCGCTACGTGGACAGCCTTACCGTAGAAGGATATGCCGATACCCAGAAGCATACGGTGAAGCTTTACTCCTTCAACGTGAACGAGGAGCGCTCTTCCGGCGTGGACGTGGAGATTCAGCCTCTGACTCCTGCCATACTCGAAGTCAATCCTTCCATCATCGAATCTTTCGGTGGTGTAAAGGTGCACATTCAGAACAATAAATCCAAGGCCGATCTTGCCATATGTATCCTCCGCGATGCAGACCTTTCGGACATGGGCAAACCCCTTAGCAAGATGAAGTGGGTGGAAGTGACCACGATGTTCACGGCCAGTGAGGACATTTATCTTTCCCGCCGTGGAATCGAACCCAAGAAGGCTATTTTCGGCATGTATCTGCGGGATCACTGGGGGAACGTTTCCGACACCACCGTAGCCGTGCTTACTCCAATAGTCGAGTCCAGACTCGATACGGTCAAGGTAAACGGTTCCCTGTACTACAAATTCAGCGATGCTAAGATAAACGATGATATCTGTGTCACCCAGAATGCCAGTTACTATCCTGTCCAGGCATTGTGGGATGGCTCTGGACAGAGCGTGGTACCTCACTTCTTTGTCAGTCAGGAAGTCGATGGCTACTCTCCGACATGGCTTACAGTAGACCTTGGTAATATGGCAAGGCTCAGCCGCATCACTACTCTTCCCAGAATAGGGTATCTGGAATTCAGCGGCGGAGCCGTACGCGATTATGAATTCTGGGGAACTCCCGGCGAATTGCAACCCGACGGAAGTTACGCCAAGCCTACTGGCAAAGTTCTGCCCGCTACGGAAGACAATCCAAACGGATTCGATACTGACGTCTGGTTCTGCCTCGGCAAGTTCACCCAGGCGAAGCCTTCCGGTTATCTCTCGAACGGCTTGCCCGGGGACATTACGACTGAAGACAGGCAGACTTTCAATGCCGGCAACGACTTCGAACTCGATCCCGTGCAGTATCCGCACTGCAATGACCCGATACGTTACTTCCGCATCGTGTTCGCAAACACCTTCACTACTTTTGAATATGGTCGTTCCACCTCGAACCGTTCGGTTCAGACCGGTGAAGTGACTCCTTTTGGACAGCCAATAATTGAATAGCCATGAAGAATATATACCTTATTATTATTACGGCTTTGGCTCTTGTGATTTCTTCCTGCGGTAAACAGGATACCATCTACAAGGAGTTCGTAAAAAACGGCGGGCTGATCTATCCGGCAAAGCCGGTCAATGTTTCTGCCGACAGAGGTTTTCAGCGGGTAGTCCTGAACTGGGACCTGCCTATGGATCCGTCGATCCGGACGGCGAAACTGTTCTGGGACAGCCGTACCAAAAGCATGGATTTCAACTATTCCTCCTATCCGGACGGCAAGGTGTCCGTTGCCATTACCGATCTTGAGGACAGGTCATATACATTCGAGATTGTCAATTACGATGCTGACGAACATGCTTCCCTTGCAGTAGAAATAACCTCATCTCCTTTTGGGGACAGTTGGCTGGTTTCCCATATCGAACGCACGATGGTTTATGCCGAAATGGACGGCACGGATGCCTTGATTACCATGGGCAAACCCACGGATGAGTTTATCGCAACGCGTTTCCGCTATGTGGACAACTCCGGCGAAACCGTGGTCAGCAAGCCATTCTACGTCAATGAGGAGATACGTCTCCCCGATGCCAAGAAATGGAAGTTCCTGGAGTACCAGTCTGCATTCTCGTCGGCAGAGGGAATAGATACCGTATGGTTCAGCAACTGGACAAAGTCTCCTTATCCGCTTGCCACGAAAGTCGACAACAGTGCCGTCGTGACCGTGACCGACAATCAGATCAGGGACAACTTCAAACCTGAGTTGATCCTCGATGGGATCAAGGATGACGGGAACAGCCGCTGGTATAGTTCGGATAAAGCGGCATATCGCAGCATTTTCCCTAAAATACTTGTTATCGACACAAAACTGTTGGGTGACAATGCCATGACCTTCAATCATTTCGTTTTTTACGAGGATCCCGACCCGGATGGTCAGACCAGACGCTATATCAGGGGCGTAAACATATATGTCGGTGATACCAAGTTCAATGCGAACGATGCGAACTATGAAACCAATTTCGGGACGCCGGTCCTGTCCGTTTCGCTTAATCAGTTGAGCCCGGTCCAAGACTTTTTTATCGATAATCCAAAAAAGGGACGGTATATCGCCATCGTATTCCGTAACACCTTCAACAGTTCCGGTTTTATCGATTTGTGGGAATTCGAGGCCTTTGGCTATGTAGCTTCAAGTGCAAACTAATTTTCAACCATTTTAAATATTAACGTTTATGAAGAAAATCTTATTCTTGATTTCAGCCCTGGCGCTGATGTTCGCATCTTCCTGTGAGAAAGCGGAAGAAAATGGCGGGCAAGGCGGCAATGGGCAGAATTCTTCCCCGGAATTGATTGTCGACAGGACAGTCTACTCCGTTGGTTTTGGCGCGGGAGTGCTGAACATCCCTGTGGATGCCACCAGCAAGTCCGTCAAAGTATCCGTCGTAGGCGATGCCAAGGACTGGATAACCTACAATGAGACCAAGGCAGAGCCCAAGGCAGAACTGGAAACCCATTTCGTCGTCGTTTCCTATTTGGAGAATCTCATCGCTACGGCCCGTGAAGGATCGGTCACCATTTCTCTCGACAACTTGTCCGAGACCGTGACCATCAAGCAGGCTGCGGCAAAGGCGAAGATCATCGTTTCCGAGACTTCTAGAAGGATGAACCCCCGCGGCGACGCCTTCTTCGTGACGGTTACGGCCAACGATGATTACACCGTCACCACCACCGGGGATTGGCTGACATGCAACAAGGCGACCGGCGAGATCAAGGCCACGTTGAATGGAAGCGGTGCTCTCCGCACCGGCAAGGTGGTTTTCACCTCCAAGGCTGAAGCGGACGTTACGGCGGAAGTTACCGTAACCCAGAAGGCCGCCAACGTGGATCCCGAACTCATCAACATCCTTGCAATCGGCGACACTTTCATCGATGATTATGCCCCTTATTTCCTCGGCGTGCTTGGCAGCCTTGGATACACGAAGATCCATATCGCCAACATTCCTTTCGACGGGAAGAGCCTCGCGGAGGTTGCTACCGCGCTCAACGGTAAGGAAAAGGTCGAAATCCATGCATGCCTGGACGGTACGAATCTGTTCGCAGCCGATACGCTCGTGGCCGAGGTCCTCGGTCCCGATGACTGGGATGCAATCGTCATTCAGCCTTCCCTCGACAAGGCGGGCGTATACGACGCCGAATCCATTGACAACATCGTGAATGTCGTCCGTACCTACTGCGAATTCACTCCTCTCTACTGGAACATGACCTGGGCATACAAGGCTACTTCAACTGCCGAGGCGTTCAAGAACTATGGCAGCAAGCAGCTGGCAATGTATACCGCTGTCGCCGACGTGGCCGAACAGGTTTCTGCAAACAAGGAGTTTGCAGGAATCATCCCTCTCGGAACCCTGATCCAGAACATCCGCACCAGCTACATCGAAGACAATGTCACCTCCGATGATGCTCACCTCAGCGTGAATATCGGACAGCTTGCAGCCGCATACATGTGGGCGCAGGTGCTCACCGGCAAGAATCCCACCCAGGTTGACCCGTATTTCAAGCCTGCCCTCAGGTATGATCCCGATTGCCTCCCTGCAATGCTCGAGGCGTTCACGAATGCCATGGCGAAACCTTTCGAGGTCACCAATGCCACCCAGTATCCTCCGTATGTGATGAACGTGGCGGCGGCCGATGCCAATGCTCTCATCACTGCAGCCGGCTTCAACCCCGACGAATATGTCGCCGCTCCTTTCATCGTGCTGCATTACGGCTTCTATAATTCTGAGAAAGGTAATTATCTCACTTGCTCTGTATTCAAGGGTTCGAACGACGGCAACATGAACAAGTACGCAGCAACCCACATCATCCCCAAGGCACAGATTCCTAACGGATCGCTTATCGTTGTTCTCAGCGGCTATCAGTATCGTCCGGAAGGATGGGTTACTCTGAACACCGTGAACGATGGCCAGAGCGGACATCCTTCACGTCCCGGCAACGTCTCCGATTCCGTCGTCGAAGTGAATGATACATGGTGGGGAACCTTTACCTACAGGGCATTCAACATCTCCAAGACTGATGGTAGTAATCCTTCCACAGCCGAGATGAGGGCCATAGGAACCAAGTTCGGTATCTATCTGCCCAAGACTGCCGTCAACAATGGTCTGGAGGATTACGAAGATGGTGAATGGAGTTGGAAATAACAATGTCTGACAGCTAAATGAAAGATAATATGAAAAAGATATATTTATTCCTTCTTGCGGCTGCAGGCATTCTTGCAGTTGCATCTTGCGCCCGCGAAGAGCTTCTTGACAAGACGGGCGATGTCAATGCACCCGGGGAGGTGACCACCCTTACCTTCTCCTTCGATGCTACCAAGACCGCACTCGTGGACGGAAAGACCACATGGGCGGCAGGTGACAAGATCCGTGTCTACACCCACGACGGCACTTTCTACCGTGATGTGGAAGTTCCCGAAGAGGCTGTAGGGCAGTCATCCTTCTCCGCTGAAGTGAACATCAAGGACAGCGTTTATCTCGCGGTCTATCCTATCGAAGCCAGCAAGGGTATTGCAGGCGGAAAGATAACCGTCAATCTCCCCAAGAATCCTGACGGACGTTTCGACAGTGCTAATATCTGCGTTGCCGTTGCCAGGGGTACGGAGTTCCAAATGCATAATGTGACCGCTGTTCTGAAGATTACCGTGAATTCAGGAAACGTGGTGGAAATGCTCCAGATCATCGCCAAGAATGCCATGGTCGGTGATTATGCTATCGGATATGGTAAAAAAGATGGAAAGGATACGCTGAACTTCGCTGCTTCCGGTACTTCGAAGTCTATTACCGTTCCGGTTGGTGGTATTGATGGTGACTACTTTATTCCCGTTCTTCCCGGAACTTATGAAAAGGGTATGTCCGTTACCGCTCTGAGGGGTAATGGCGGATACCAGAACGATACGACCGCAAAAGACAATGTGGTCAAGATCAACACTCTTTACAATCTAGGTGTTATCGGTGACAATCTTTCCGACGGCCTCCCTGGAGAAGGAACTGCCGAGAATCCGTTCACGATCAGTAATTTAGGTGAAATGAACGCTTTCGCGACATCTGTTACCATGGGTAAGACCTACAAAGGCGAGATTGTGAGCCTTGAGGCTGACATTACTGATGCTGCTGTCACTGCTCCTGCCGGTTATTATCAGAGCGCAGATGACCAGGGATACTTCGCAGGTACATTCAAGGGTAACAATCATAGCATCAAGCTCAATATCGATGGCGCTAACTGTAAGACTCCTAACTATGTTGCTCTGTTCGGCCTGATAGACCAGGGTGCTGTTCTCGACGGCATCAAAGTCGAAGGCACGGTCACTACAACCGGCAACTATGCTGCTGGTCTCGTTGCTTACGTAAGGGGCGTCAGCACCAACAAGGTCCTGGTCGAGAATTGCGAATCTTCAGTATCAGTAACCGGTGCAAACCAGGTTTCCGGTATTGCAGGTTATGCTACCTACATGGACCTCACCAACTGCACCAACAAGGGAGCTCTTAACGGTAAGACAAATGTCGCTGGTATCTGCGGCTATGCATACCAGGGCAACATCATCGGTTGTAAGAATGAAGGGGCAATTACCGGCACTGCTGACTGTGGCCGTGCACTGCACTGCGCAAACAAGTCCCACGCCATGACATACCTCGATGGCTCATCTTCAGTTGGCTACAACACCATTTCCACCACCGCTATCGGCGGTATCTCCGGTTTCACCCAGAACGTGACCGTGAAGGAGTGCACCAACAGCGGCGCCATCACCGGTATCTCCAAGGTCGGCGGTGTGGTTGGTACTTCCTACTGGTCCACCACCAATACCTGCGTCAACACCGGAGCAGTCACTGCCGAGAAAGATTATGTCGGCGGTATCACCGGTTGGGCATATACCAACAGTAACAACCTGACCGACACCAACAGCGGTAATGTCAAGGGACGCGCTGCAGTCGGTGGAATAGTGGGTATGTCCAACGCTGGTATCAGCAATGGTATCATGACCGTGAAGGACTGCAAGAACACCGGTACTGTCACCAGTGATTACACCACTGCCATCACCGGACAGTTCTACACGTATGGCTTCGGCAACCTGAGCGCTGCCGGCGGTATCGTGGGTCTTGTATGTGAATATACAAATGGCTCCGGCAACCGTTACACAAAGCTTCAGAACTGCGTAAACGATGGTGATGTGGTTGCAAAGGGTGAGGCTGCCGGCGGTATCATCGGTATGCGTGCCTGCCCTCTTAACAACAATCAGTATGGTTTTGTTGAGAATTGCGTGAACAACGGAACAGTAGAGACCAAACTCTACCGTGCTGCAGGTATTGTCGGTATCGCATTCGACCGTTTCGAGAATTCCGGATACGAAATCCGCAACTGCTACAACCATGGTACCGTGAAGGGTCCTTATGTGCTCGGCGGTATCGTTTCATGGAGCTCCAGTGCATACCCTGCAGGCCAGGTCGCAGATGCTGCATGTATCCGTGTTATCAACTGCCTCAATGACGGTGACGTGCTCTACGATAAGACTGCCTACGCTGATGGCAAGGGCCCTTATTGCGGTGGTATCAACGGTTACAACCAGAAGATGCGTATTTACAACTGCGTCAATATGGGTAATGTCAAGCCTCAGAGCGGTGAGCCCAACGAGTACGATGTGAAATACATCGGTGAAGTCAATGCTTGCCTTGGCCGCTATGGTAAATTCAACTATGTCTATGCCAAGGAATCCGACATGGCAATCAATGGCCCTAACCACTCTGGTAATACTCCTATCGGCGTGATGGGTGATGTTCTCGGACGCGTAAAAGCAGACGGATCTCTCAGCATGCCCGTCACCATCAAGGAGGTTGACTACGAGAATGCACATGAGGCCCTCAACGCCTGGATTACCGAGATCAATACTGCAAACGTGACCTACTATAAGTGGAAGGTTGGTCCTGTGTATGACATCTAGTCTTTCTGGTTTTTTAATTGAAGCCGACCCCTCGGGGCCGGCTTCTTTTTTGCTGCAGGCTTGAATAAGTTGCCGGAAAATCTTATATTTGTTTTTGTTATGAAAAGGCTGCTGACCGTTTTGTTTGCCATCCTTGCCCTCGCGGGCGGGGAGGCCTGTGCGCAGGACTATATCTACACTGCCAAAGGGCAGGTGATAGAGGCGACGGACGTCATCTTCGGACCCTCAAAGATAAGCTATCATCTGTATTCCGATGCAGTCGGCCCCATGCTATCCATCGACACGTGGGATGTGAAGATGATTATGTTTGAGGATGGGGAGAAACTTGATTTGAGGCCCCAGAAGGGGCTGCCCACTCCTGGCCTTAAGTATCCGGACATCAAGGATTACTACAATTACAAAGACTATAGCCATGAAGAGGGCGATGCCTTCAATCCCACCCTGATGGGCCTGGCATCGTTCCTGGTTCCAGGTCTGGGGCAGTTCTTTGAAGAAGAGGTCTTTACCGGAATTCTTTTCCTTGGCGGATGCATCGCGATGGATTTTGTGACCCTTTCAACAATCAAAACCTCCTACGATGTTACAGGTGAGGCGGAAAGCCAGATGATCGTCAAGACTATCGGCATCAGTTGGGGTACGGTAATATGTCTTGCCGGTAGCATCGCACTGAGGGCTTTCGCGACCTCGGATGCGGTTAAGATAGCCAAAGTCAAAAGCTTATATATCAGGGATCTGCGCCTGCAGCCAACGCTCTATCAGCTTCCCGGCAAAAACATGCCTGCGGGCGGCCTATCCCTTAACATTGTATTTTAACCATTTTTATCATGTTCGAACTCATAACCCTCCCTTACGCCCCGGATGCCCTGGCACCTGCCATCAGCGCCGAGACCATAGCCTTCCACCACGGAAAGCACCTGCAGACCTACGTCAACAATCTGAACGCGGCCATCGCCGGCACTCCCTTCGAGGGCAAGCCCCTTGAAGAGATCGTCCGCACGGCCGAAGGTGGCATCTTTAATAACGCAGGGCAGATACTCAACCATAACATGTATTTCTTGCAGTTCCGCGCGCCCAAGGCGGATAACAAGCCCGTCGGCAAGATTGCGGAGCTCATCGACGCGCAGTTCGGCAGCTTCGAGGCCTTCCAGAAGGAATTCTCCGCGAAGGGCGCCGGGCTCTTCGGCTCCGGCTGGGTCTGGCTCAGCGCCGATGCGGACGGCAAACTTGTCATCACCCAAGAAGTCAACGCCGGCAACCCCGTCACCAAGGGCCTCAAGCCGCTGCTCACCTTCGACGTGTGGGAGCACGCCTATTATATAGATTATAGGAACGTGCGCCCGGGGTACATCAGCGCCCTGTGGAGCATCATCGACTGGGACGAGGTCAACGCAAGGCTGAAATAGGGTAGGCCCCAAGCACAATACTGAATATGATTCTGAATCTGATACTATCCATCGTGGTCGGCGGCATGCTTGGCCACGCCATCGACGCGGGCTACGACGGCCGCCTCGCGCAGTACATCACCGGCCCCGACAGCTACGCCATCAACCTCTTCTCCCCGGAAAAGATAGCCCAGGGCAAGGGGGGATGGCAAGGGGAACACGCCGG
>JAEENZ010000119.1 GCA_016283985.1 Bacteroidales bacterium
GACTCAGATTAAATACCTCTTCAACATCGACATGATAGGGGACGACAACCCCGCCCTCTATTGCGAAGTTAGCGATGCAGGAATGTCGCAATTTGCTGAATTCAAGTCGGTTAATGCGGAACGGCACCTCTTCGAAAAGCTGGACCGCGGTGAGCTCGCTGCCAACAGCGACCACTATCCCTTCGCCATCCGCGGTGTCCCCTGCATCTTCCTCGAGAACAAAGAAGGCAGCGCCTTCCCTCATTATCACACTCCCGCCGACAATATGCGCACCGTCAGGCTCGACAGCTACGAGCCACTGTTCCGTTTGGTCTGCGGTTTCATCGACAGTCAGAACTGAACCGGAACATGAGGGCACGAAGTATCATAACCGGAATCTTTCTGTTCGGCAGCCTGATCCTTTCGCAGGCGCAGACACCCGATTCGCTCGTCCGTAGGGAGACCATCGCACAGGCCAGGTATCTCAAGAGCATTTTCAAGACGGATGAGGCCATAGAGAAACTGTCTGCCCTGGTGAAGCCCGAAACATTCGACATAGAAGTGCTTTCGGAACTCGCCGACTGCCACTTCCAGAGCGGGGATTATGAGAGTGCGGCGGGAACCTATTTCATGCTGTCTTCCGCCGCTCCGCGGAGCATCCTCTACAAGATACGCCTCATGCAGGTCTATACCCGCCTCAAGGACTGGCCGAACAGCATCCAGGCGGGAAAGGCAGTGCTGCAGCTGGACTCCATCCCTGCCGTGCTGAGCTCCATCGGGGATTCTTTCCGGCAGATGGAGAAGGCCGATTCCGCCCTGTGGTACTACAAGAAATCCCTGGAGAAAAAGCCCATGAATGCGACCGTGCTGTCGAAGGCGGTGAACGTGCTCATCGTTGCGGAAGATTATGACGGGGCCATTGCCATGACGGAAGCTTTCCTGGCGGAAGATCCCGACAACACCATGATCGCACCCCTCAAGGGACTTGCCCATTATCGGAAAGGAGACTACGATGCTGCCGTGAAGGTGTTCCAGCGCCAGGAAGACATAGGCAACGACAGCTACCCGATACATTATTTCCTCGGTCACAGCTATTGGCATACAAACACCCACTACCGTGCGGAAAAAGAGCTGGAGGCTGCATGGCAGGCTGATTCCAGCGACGTCAACCTTGCCCTGGCCCTGGCTTCGGTCAAGTCCGAGATAGGATACCAGTTCGAGTATGACGTCAAGCCCTGGCTGGACAAGGCATGGAAGATGGTCCAGCCCGATGCTTCGGTGATGTACCGCCTGCATCAGCAATACGGCCTGGGCTATTACAGGACGCAGAATTCCTGGGACAAGGCCATAGAGCACTACAAGGAGGCATATCGGTTTAACCCGAAATACATCCAAGCACTGTCCACGATAGGCTACTGCTACGAGATCAAGAAGGATTACAAACAGGCCCTCGAGTGGTACGAAAAGTACCTAAATGTCGCACGTCCCGGCTCACCGGGCTACAATTTCGCAGTAAAAAGCGTAGAATACATCAAGAGCGAGCTCTTCATGGAAGAGAAACCCCGCTAACGCAAAGACTCGATCATCGCTTTCGCTACTGCACGGGAGGCTCCCGAGCCACCCAGGCGGTTGCGAATTTCGGCGTAGTCAGAAAGCATTCCTGCACGGTACTCCTGGTCTTCGATAAGGCGGCGCAGTTCAGCCCCTGCGGCTTCTACGGTGTAGTCGTACTGGATCAGCTCGCGGAAGGCGGGTTTATCGAGGATCAGGTTTCCGAGAGATATGTACTTGATGTGGTCCAGCACGTGCAGGGCGTACTTGGCCAGGAATGCCGTGATGAAGGAAGTGCTCCAGCAGACCACTTGTGGCGTGCCGACCAGGGCTGCTTCCAGCGAGGCTGTTCCGGAGTTGATGAGCGCGGCCTCAGAGTATTTCAGCACGTCGTAGGTGCGCCCGAACAGCACTTCCACATAGGGCCTTCCGGCGACGAATTTTTCGTAATCCTCTGAAGAACGCGCCGGTGCTCCGGCCACGACGAATTTATAGTCGGCATACTGCGGCATCGCATGCAGTTCGTCTGCAATCTTCATGGCATTCGGCATGGTGTGGGAGATCTCTCCCTTGCGCGAGCCGGCGAGGATGGCGATGTACTTCTCCGGTACAGGCCGCACGTATTCGTGGCCATCCACCGCATCAATCAGCGGGTTTCCTTTGTAGACGAAGGGTATGCCGCGCTGCTTGAAGTAGGGGATTTCGAAGGGGAAGACTATGAACAGGCGGTCCACCCAGGCCTTCAGCTTCTTGTTCCTGCCTTCGCGGGAGGCCCAGGTCTTGGGAGCGATATAGTAGAATACCCGTATGCCGTGCTCGTGGCAGAAGCGCGCGATCTTCATGTTGAAGCCGGGGTAGTCGATGAGGATGACCACGTCCGGCCGCCAGGCCAGGATATCGGCCTTGCAGTCCTTCAGGTTGCGGGAGATCTTGCCCAGGCTGCGTAGAACATCGGTCGCGCCCATCACAGCCGTAGCCTTGTAGTCCCGCACCTTGGTGCCGCCCACGGCTTCCATCATTCCGCCTCCCCAGAAGCGTATGTCCGCCTCCGGGTCTTCCGTCAGGAGGCCCTTCATCAGGTTGCTTCCGTGGAGGTCTCCAGAAGCTTCGCCGGCTATCAGGTAGTACTTCATCCTAAAAATCCTTTTCAAGTCCCAGCGCACGCAGGCGGGCATTTTCCTGCAGGTCGTGGTTCAGCAGACGGTGGCAGGAAATGGTAATGTAGCCCTGCTTCAGCAGGTTGATGTCCGCGTCGGGGTCGTTCAGCGAGTCGTTAACTATGTCGCCTGCCATCATGTATCGCATCTCTCCAGGTTCTGCGGGAGGGAAATCCGGAGCCTCGGTGCCGAATTTCTCGCGCACGAGCCTGCGGAAAACCGTTTCGTCGTATGGTATGAACTCGTTCTCCCAGCGCAGCCATCCTTCCTTTGCCATGCGTATGCCCTTCACTCCGGCTGTGGGTTTGGGATAATTGACATTGTAAATTGTTCCGGGAGTGACGGATCCTTCCTTCAGGAGCATCTCGAAGATAGCGGGGAAGTGCTTCTCCACCGCGCTGAAGTCGGCATCCGGGTCGAACGCATCCTGCGATACGGCTATCGCGGGGATGTAGGCCAGCGCGGCTTCCGCGGCCGCCCCAATGGTGCCGGAATAGAGATATGCCGTGCCGTAGTTGCCGCCATGGTTGATGCCGCTCACCACCACGTCCGGTTTTTCCGGGTAGAAGATGTTGTCGATTCCCAGCTTGACGCAACTCGACGGAGTGCCGTCGAGATACCACCATGCCACCCCGTCTTCATCCTTCACTTTCCGGGTTGCGATGGGGCCCTGGCCGAGGTTTACGGCCATGCTCATTCCGCTCTGCATCTTCTTGGGCGCCACCACGGTGATTTCCCCGTAAGGACGCAGGATTTTAACGAGAGTACGCAGGCCTTTGGCGTTGTAGCCGTCGTCGTTGGTGACAAGAATCTTCATGCTGGATTGTTTTATGCAAAGATAGTTCATATTTCTCTGCAATAATTGATTATGCACCAAATTTTTTGTAAATTTGCCGCGCTTTGATAGAAAATATAGTTAGTTTAACATTTTTTATAATTCAGTATGAATAGAATTGCTATCAACGGTTTTGGCCGTATCGGTCGTCTGGCATTCCGTCAGATGTTTGAGGCCGATGGTTATGAAGTTGTCGCCATCAACGACCTCACAAGTCCCAAAATGCTTGCCCACCTTCTCAAGTACGACACCGCCCAGGGCGGTTTCGCCGGAAAGTTCGGTGAGGGAAAGCACACTGTAGATTACAAGGATGCAGTCCTCGCAGAGGACGGCAAGACCGTTGTCACTCCCGGTTCCATCATCGTGGACGGTAAGGAGATCACCATTTATGCAAAGCCCAACGCAGCCGAGCTCCCTTGGGGCGAACTCAAGGTAGACGTCGTTCTCGAGTGCACGGGTTTCTACACCTCCAAGGCTAAGGCTTCCGCACACATCGAGGCCGGTGCAAAGAAGGTTGTCATTTCCGCTCCTGCAGGAAACGACCTTCCCACCATCGTGTTCAACACCAACCACAAGACCCTGACCCCCGCCGACACAGTTATCAGCGCAGCTTCCTGCACCACCAACTGCCTCGCTCCCATGGCCGATGCACTTAACAAGTACGCTCCCATCCAGAGCGGTATCATGAGCACCATCCACGCCTACACAGGCGACCAGATGATCCTCGACGGCCCTCAGCGCAAGGGTGACCTCCGCCGCAGCCGTGCAGGTGCTTGCAACATCGTTCCCAACTCCACCGGCGCAGCAAATGCTATCG
>JAEENZ010000120.1 GCA_016283985.1 Bacteroidales bacterium
CGCTTACCAGTTTCCGAACCTCGGTAAGTTACGATGTGTTCTCCACGCCGTACAAGGGGTCCTATGAATTCGTCCCCTACGAAATCAGCGTAACTCCCCAGAAACCGGCTTCAGATTACAACCGTTTTTATCTTAAGGCCGGTGCCGGATACACACTGCGTCCCGAATTGCAGTTCGTCTGGACACCCCTCCGTTCCTTCTCCGGGAATACCGTTGCAATCTACAATGATTTCCATGGTTATATGGGCAACTACGGCACGATCGACAGCCGTGCGGATTATGCCGGCCACGACTTTGCCGAGAAAGTAGGTGTAGAGGGCCGCTATTTCGCCCGTAATTTCACTCTTACGTATGGTCTGGGCTACGACGGCATCTTCACCGGGGATTTCTCCGGCAATTCCGCATTCAACGACTTCGCCTTGAAGGGCAGGATTCTTTCGGACGCCGATGCAAAACTGGTATACGATTTCGGCCTCGAACTCGGACAGGCATTCGATGCCCAGGTCTCGCAGACTTTCATCAAGGCGGACGGTGGCTTCTTCCCCAACTGGATGCTTCCCTTCGACCTCCGCGTGGACTTCAACCTGGAAGCCGATATATACGAAAAAGGCGGATTCAACAACGTGTTCGTCGCCCAGATTGCGCCTAAGGCCCTGTTCGAATGGGATTGGGCTAAGCTTTCCGCCGGGGTCATCCTGAGTCCCGCCAGCGACATACAGTGGATATATCCTGACGTGAGGATAACCGCTGACCTGCTTGACAACTCCCTCCAGGCATACGCTTTCGTGAAGGGAGGCCAGTTTGCCTGGAATTATGCTGAACTGAAACTCGATGACCACTGGTTCGGAGCAGGCTATACCAACGTGCTGAAACCCACGCTCGAACGACTGAACTTCGCGCTCGGTGCCAGGGGGAGTGCGATGAAGTATCTCCAGTACGACGTGCGTGGCGGATGGGTTTCCTGGTCCGATGCCCCCATGCGTTCGCTGAAGCCCGATGCTGTTGTCGCCACCCAGCTTAACCGGGGAATCACCTATGCCGATTTCAACGCCTGGTATGCCGATGCCGACATTCACTGGAAGGCATCCCGCCTGGCCGTAGACCTTGGCGTCCGCTACAAGCATACGAACGTCGTCGCTAACGACAATTACCTCGATATTCCCGCACTGCTCGGATCGTTCCGCGCCGTATACAACTGGAATTACAGGATTTTCGCAGGAGTTACCTGCAATGCCCGTACCGAGCAGAAAGCCGCTACATATCCCGTTCCCGGATTCGTGGATCTGGGGCTTGTGGGCGAGTACCGCTTCAACAACCGTTTCGGTGCCTGGGTGAACGTGGGCAACCTCCTGAACGGAGAGATAGCCCTTTCTCCGCTCCATGTGCAGAAGGGTATTTATTGCACGGCTGGAATCAGCCTTAACGTCAGATAATTATAAAACGATTTAAAATACAGAAAAAATGATTGAACAAGAAGAGATGAAGGTTGCTGAGGAACAGTATTCAGCAGGTAGCATACAGGTTCTCGAAGGGTTGGAAGCTGTGCGCAAGCGCCCCTCCATGTATATCGGAGACATTTCCGAGAGGGGCCTGCACCATCTGGTATATGAGGTGGTGGACAACTGTATCGACGAGGCGATGGCTGGTTTCTGCGACAGCGTGGACGTGCAGATACTGGAAGACAATTCCATCCGTGTGCAGGATAACGGACGTGGTATTCCTACCGGAATGCACCCGAAGGAGCACCGTTCCGCCCTCGAGGTGGTTCTCACAGTGCTCCATGCCGGCGGCAAGTTCGACAAGAACAGCTACAAGGTGTCCGGCGGTCTGCACGGCGTGGGCGTTTCCTGCGTGAACGCCCTTTCGGACCTCCTGATAGCCGAAGTGCACCGCGAGGGAAAGATCTTCATGCAGAAGTATTCCAAGGGCAAGCCCATCACCCAGGTAGAGGTGATAGGGGAATGCCCCGAATCCGACCATGGAACCATTATCACCTTCCATCCGGATCCCACCATCTTCGTGCAGACCACGGTTTATAAATACGAGACTCTCGCAGGCCGTCTCCGCGAACTTGCTTTCCTCAACAAGGGAATCAACATACGCCTTACCGACAAGCGCTCCCTCGTGGAGGAATTCGTTCAGGACGAGGCCGGAGAAAGCAAGGCTACCGGCAAGCAGGTCTTCAAGTCGGAGGTGTTCTACTCCGAGGAAGGCCTCAAGGAATTCATCGACTACCTCGATGCAGGTTCCTCCAAGCTCATCCCCGAGCCCGTCTGCGTGTCTTCCGACAAGATCATCCCCATCGACATCGCCCTCCAGTACAATACGGGATATTCCGAGAAGATATATTCCTATGTGAATAACATCAATACCATCGAAGGAGGAACCCACCTCCAGGGCTTCAAGATGGGTCTCAGCCGTTCGCTGAAGAACTATGCCGACAAGAACAAGCTCCTCGAGAAGGCGAAGGTGGAACTCGCTCCGGAAGATTTCCGCGAGGGCCTCACCGCCGTCATCTCCGTCAAGGTGGCCGAACCTCAGTTCGAAGGCCAGACCAAGACCAAGCTCGGTAACACCGAGGTGACGTCCGCCGTTTCCCAGGCAACCGCCGCGGCGATGGACATATATCTCGAAGAGAACCCCAAACTCGCGAAGACCATCATCGACAAGATCGTGCTCGCCGCTACGGCCCGTGCGGCTGCGCGCAAGGCACGCGAGATGGTGCAGCGCAAGACCGTCATGACCGGCGCAGGCCTGCCCGGCAAGCTCGCGGACTGCTCCGAGAACGATCCCGAGAAGTGCGAACTCTTCCTCGTCGAGGGTGATTCCGCAGGCGGCACCGCCAAGCAGGGCCGCGACCGCCGCTACCAGGCCATCCTGCCTCTGCGAGGCAAGATCCTGAACGTGGAGAAGGCCGCTGAAGGCCGTGCGTTCGACAGCCAGGAGATCCAGAACATCTACACCGCACTCGGCGTGCGCGTGGCACAGGAAGATGAAACCGGCGAGAAGCACATGGACCTCAGCCGCCTGCGCTACCACAAGGTGGTCATCATGACCGATGCCGATGTGGACGGCAGCCATATCGCCTGCCTAATCCTCACCTTCTTCTTCCGCTACATGCTCGACCTCATCAAGAACGGATACGTCTATCTTGCCACCCCTCCGCTCTATCTGGTGAAGAAGGGCAAGGAAGAGGTGTATTGCTGGACCGAGGAACAGCGAGAAGAGGCTGCCATGCGCCTTGGCAAGGGTTCCGACAAGGGTTACACCGTGCAGCGCTACAAAGGTCTCGGTGAGATGACCGACCAGCAGCTCTGGGAGACCACCATGGATCCCGCCAACCGCAGGCTCCGCAAGATTACCATCGAGAACGCCGCCCAGGCGGAACGCACCTTCTCCATGTTGATGGGTGACGACGTCCCGCCGCGCAGGCAGTTCATCGAAGAGAATGCACATTACGCAAATATTGACGCATAAAACCAATAAACCACCATGTTAGACATTTTTGATCGCATTGCACGCGATTCCGGCGGCCCCATCGGCCAGTATTTCGAACAGGGCTTCGGCTATTACATGTATCCCCGCCTCGAAGGCGAGCTCGGCCCTCATATGACGTTCAACGGCATCCCGGTGCTCAACTGGAGCCTGAACAACTACCTCGGCTTGGCAAACCATCCCGAGGTGCGCAAGGCTGACGCCCAGGGCGCCGCTGACTGGGGCCTCGCATATCCCATGGGAGCCCGCATGATGTCCGGCCACACCCGTTATCACGAGAAACTTGAAAAAGTTTTCGCCGATTTCGAGAAGAAGGAAGATGCATTCCTGTTCAATTTCGGCTATCAGGGAATAGTCTCGACGATCGACGCACTGCTTGCCCGCCACGATGTTGTGGTGTACGATGCGGAGTGCCACGCCTGCCTTCTGGACGGAATACGCCTGCACATCGGCAGCAAGTATAAATATCGTCACAACAACATGGCCGACTGCGACAAGGTACTTACCCGTGCCTGCGCCGAGGCTGAAGAGAACGGCGGCGGCGTGCTGCTCATCACCGAAGGCGTCTACGGCATGACCGGCGCCCTCGGCAAACTCGACGAGATAGTCGCCCTCAAGAAGAAGCACAAGTTCCGCATCCTCATCGACGACGCCCACGGATTCGGCCTCCTCGGAGAGCACGGCCGCGGCACTTCCGAGCACTTCGGCGTGATGGACGACATCGACATCTACATTGGCGCGTTCGCGAAGAGCATGGCATCCATCGGCGGATTCGTCGCCGGCCCCCACTACATCATCAACTACCTGCGCGCCAACATGCGCAGCCAGATGTATGCGAAGAGCCTTCCCATGCCTCTTGTGATAGGCAACCTCAAGCGTATGGAGATAATCGATTCCCCTGAGGGAGACGA
>JAEENZ010000121.1 GCA_016283985.1 Bacteroidales bacterium
GGCGGGAGCCGTTGTCGTAGCTTTCGACCAGAATATCCTGCTTATTCAGCTCGATGAAGTCCCGCCTGTTGCGGCCGATGGTCATGTGGCCGTGCTGCACGTAGCGGTGCAGGCTCTCGGCGGCCTCCTTTCCGGCCGCGATGGCATCAATGGCGAACTTAGGACCGGTGAAGCAGTCGCCGCCCACGAAGATGTCGGGCTCGGCGGTCTGGTAGGTCAGTTTGTCCGCCACCGGGTACACTCCGCGGAAGAATTCCACCTTGGTGCCGGCGAGCAGGTCTTTCAGTATCACGGTCTGGCCGATGGCGAAGATTACCATGTCGGCATCCAGCGTAATCAATTCATTTTCATCGTATTCCGGGGCGAACTTGTGCTCTGCGTTGAACACGGATGTGCACTTCTTGAACACGATTCCGCTCACCTTGCCGTCGCCCAGCACTTCCTTCGGGCCCCAGCCCGGATTCAGAACAACGCCGTCCTCGCGGGCCTCGGTGCGCTCTTCGAGGGATGCGGGCATGATGTCCTCCGTCTCCAGCGACAGCATGGTCACCTCGGATGCGCCGCTGCGCTTGGCAACACGGGCCGCGTCGATGGCCACATTGCCGCCGCCAACCACGACCACCTTGCCGCTCACCTTCACCTTGCCGCAGTTGGCATCGTGCAGGAAATCGATGGCAGTGGTTGTGCCGGGAAGAGCCTCGCCGGGAATTCCGGGAAGGCGCCCGCCCTGGCAGCCGATAGCTACGTAGAAACCCTTGTATCCCTCTTCCCGCAGACCGGCGATGGTCACGTCCTTCCCTACCTCGACGCCACACTTGATATCCACTCCGATCTCGCGCATCACGTCGATTTCGGCTGCGATCACATCCTTCTCAAGCTTATACGAAGGTATGCCGTAGCGGAGCATTCCGCCGGGTTCCGGGTTGCGCTCGAACACTGTCGGTTTGTATCCCATGGTGGCCAGATAGTAGGCGCAGGAAAGTCCTGCGGGGCCGCCGCCGATGACAGCGATCTTCTGGGGCCAGCGTTCCTCGACATTTGAGCAGATGTTTACCTCCGGCACGAAACGGGTTTCGGCGTTCAGGTCCTGCTCCGCGATGAACTTCTTCACCGCATCGATGGCGATGGGCTTGTCGATGGTGCCGCGGGTGCAGGCATCCTCGCAACGGCGGTTGCAGATGCGTCCGCAGACTGCCGGGAACGGATTCTCTCGCTTAATAAGCTCCAGCGCCTCGGTGTACTTACCCTCGGCGGCCTTCTTCAGGTATCCCTGAACAGCGATGTGCGCGGGGCATGCGGTCTTGCAGGGGGCGGTGCCGGTGGGATAGCAGTTGATGCGGTTGCGGTCCCGGTAGTCTTCGTTCCACTTTTCGGGCCCCCACCAGCTGGCATCCGGCAGTTCTTGCTTGGGATAGGTCTGTTCGCCGTGCTTGGTGCAGAGTTTCTGGCCGAGCTTGACGGCACCGGCCGGGCAGTATTCCACGCATCGGCCGCAGGCCACGCAGTTCTTGGGATCCACCTTGGCCACATAGGCGCTGCGGCTCATATTGGGGGTATTGAAGAGCTGCGAGGTGCGGAGCGCATTGCAGATCTTTACGTTGCAGTTGCAAATGGCGAAGATCTTGCCCTCGCCGTCGATATTGGTAATCTGATGCACGAAGCCATGGTCTTCCGCCTTTTTGAGGATGGCCATCGCCTCGTCGTAGGTGATGTCGTGGCCGCGGCCGGTCTCCCGGAGGTAGTCCGCCATGTCGCCCACGCCGATGCACCAGTCGCGGTAGTCATCCGCGCAGCCTTCATCCAACTTCTTGCGGCCGTAGCGGCAGGAGCATATGCCCACGCCGATGTGACCCTCGTACTTCTTGAGCCAATAGGAGATGTGCTCGATGCTGACGGACTGGTTCTCCATGCAGATGGCCTTCTCCACGGGGATGACGTGCATGCCTATGCCACTGCCGCCCATTGGCACCATCGGGGTGATCTTCTCCAGAGGGAGGAAGGTCATCCGCTCGAAGAACATCGCGAGTTCGGGATGCTTATCCATCAAATCCGTGTTCATATTGGTGTACTCGGCGCTTCCAGGCACGAACATGGGAACCCAGTAAATGCGGTCTTCCCTATTGAAAGTGGTACCGGGATCGGGGCCCTGTCCGTTGGTGTAATGGTCGCCGTAGTCGTATTCGAGCATGCCGAAGTAGGCCAGTTTGTCCAGCAGTTCGTCGAGGCTGGCATCGTCCGGGGTGAAATGCTTTTCCTCATTCAGCATGTGCAACTGGGCGTATGTCCAGTGCTTGCGCACTTTGAAGGGGCTGCCGGGAAGCATGGCCAACAGAAGATCCAGCGATGCTTCTCGCGTGGCGGCATCCATTTCGTCTTCGAAGATGCAGGCGAGGCCCCAGTACTCGGGAGCTTCGGTCGTCATCTTGATCTTGCCTGGCACGCGGTCGGTGACGTGGCGGACGAATTTGATAAGCTTGGGATTGGGGTTCTTGTCGCCAAAATGCTTGGGGACGAACTTGGTGGACATTTCAGGCATATCGTTATTGTTTTATTTCTGTTTCGGGACCGGTTTTTCCGCCACGCCAGGCCTTCACTTCGGCCTGCAGCCACTCCGCGAAAGCCTCCACCCCTTCACCCGTCTTGGCGCAGATGGGGATAACGGTGGCCTTGGGATTGCGCATGTGCACGTACTCGCGGCACTTTTCCAGGTCGAAATCGAAGTACGGAAGCACGTCGATTTTATTGATGAGCACGAGGTCGCAGATGGAGAACATGAGGGGATATTTCAGGGGCTTGTCGTGCCCTTCAGGTACGCTCAGGATCATGGCGTTCTTTACTGCGCCGGTGTCGAACTCGGCGGGGCACACAAGGTTGCCCACGTTCTCGAGAATCACCAGATCGGCGGCCCCCGGCTCGAGGTTGTCGAGGCCCTGGCGGGTCATTTCGGCATCCAGATGGCACATGCCTCCTGTGTGGAGCTGGATGGATTCCACGCCGGTGCCATCTTTTATTTTGATGGCATCCACGTCGGAGTCTATATCCGCCTCCATCACCGCGATGCGGAGCTTGTCCTTAAGAAGATTGATGGTGCGTATGAGCGTGGTTGTCTTGCCGCTCCCCGGGGACGACATCAGGTTCAGGAGGAATACTCCCCTGCCCTTCAGTTCAGCCCGGAGCGCATCGGCGTCCTTGTCGTTATCGGCGAAGATGCTCTTCTTTATCTCGATTATCTTCACCTCCTGAGGTTTGGTCATCAGTGTGCGTTTGGTTAGTCCCGCA
The DNA here is from genome assembly GCA_016283985.1 of Bacteroidales bacterium. The sequence goes on from JAEENZ010000121.1 coordinate 3,280, forward strand.
AGTTACTAAATAAGTGGCAATTCACCAAATCGGGCAAGGCTCCCGGGTTTTCGGGTAAGGTCCAATTTTATGCCGAGGACCTTACCGGCATTTCGGCCTCCCAGACACTTCCAGCAGGTAAGGTGTCGCCCACGAAATTGGACCTTACCCGCCGTAGACACCGGGAAGGAGGTTTTGGTGTCTGCAACGCCGTTTTTGCCTTCGTAGACACCGAGAAGGCGGTTTTGGTGGATACAAAAGTTATTATTACTATATTTGTATGACTTGAAAACATCAATAACATGAAACGAATACTTTCCCTTATCCTCCTTCTGGTCTCCCTGCACCTTGGCGCATGGGAGCGTGAGTATATTTGGCCTGCCGGCAAGATGCCTGATACCCAGGCACATCAGATTGCCGCGATGACGGATGTCTCCAAGGCAGACGGTTTCAACCCGGACGAGTACCGTTTCCCGTATCTGGAGTGGTTTGAGAAGCCGGCTAACCCCAACGGAGCGTGTATGATCCTGATTTCCGGAGGCGGCTACCACAACTGCTGCGATATAAAGCTAATCAAGATGTGGCACGAAGAACTGACAAAACTTGGCGTGCAGTGCGTCAATTTCGTATACCGCACCTCGCGGCCCAAGGATCTTCCCTTTTACCAGACAGCCTGGGAGGACGGCCAGCGTGCCGTGCGTATGGTGCGCAGCGAGGCGAAAAAGCGCGGTTTCGACCCCGAAAAGATAGGAGCGATAGGAATGTCCGCTGGCGGGCATCTCACCCTGCTGCTGGCCACAAGTTCCGAAACTCCCGCCTATGAACCCGTGGATAAACTGGATGCCGTCCCCTGCCACATAAACTGGGCGGTGGCCAATGCACCGGCATACGTCACTTCCGATGCCGATGAAAAAGGCACCCCTGCACTCCGCGAAGG
>JAEENZ010000122.1 GCA_016283985.1 Bacteroidales bacterium
CATCACTTTCGTGCCGGCAACGTTGGGATGCACGGCATCGCCGGCGTATTCCGGCCTGAGCGCTCCATCCGCGGTCTTCAGCGCGGTGTGATAGTCTGCCAGCGGGATGCCATTGGCCCCGGCGTAATCCCGTATGAGGCTGTTCAGGCTGTCAATTGCTGGACGAGGATCGCCCACCTGCTTGTACCAGCCTATCTCCTTTGCGGGCACGAGGGTGCAGAGGACCGGCTTGATGCCATGGAGCTTGGCGAGTTCCACCATCGACACCAGATTCTTGAAGGTGTTCTCCACCTTGATGATGCCGTTGTTGTGGGCGATGTCGTTGATGCCTGCGAGGATGGTCACGTATTCAGGAGCAAGCTCGATAACATCGGCGCGGAAGCGCACCAGCATCTCGCTGGTAGTCTGCCCGCTGATGCCTCGGCCTATGAATCCATGATCCCGCAGCCACTGGTAATCGAACTTGGCCCAGTTCTGGGTGATGGAGTCGCCGAAGAGCACCGCCACGGGCTTGTCCTTCACTATCTTGTTGTCTTCGGAATAGCGGGAGAACTTGGCCCAGTCCTTCTCCCGGTTTTCGTTACGGGGCCGGCCGTTGATAATCACCTCGCTGATGTCCACGGTGACCTTCTTCTTGCCGGTGTTGTAGCTCAGGCGCACGTACTTGATGCCGTTCACCTCTACTGTGCCGCCTACCGTAAGTATCTGGAAATGTTTGCGTTCCGGATGCAGCTTGGGCTGCGGAACGCTCACAGGTGTGTATTTCTTTCCGTCGGAGGAAACCGAGAACTGCACGTCTTCCGGCATGCGGATGCGGCGCAGGTTATAGTCTGCGAACTCGGCGCCCAGATAGCTAATGTTGTACTTTTCTCCCAGGTCTATATCTATCGTAACGGTCTTGCCGCGCACTTCGTTCCATACCTTCCTGTCGGCCACATTCCATCCGCCCAGGCGGCCGTCCACCAGGATGGACGCATCCTGCGGAGCGCCGTTGTCTATGCTGATGCCGGCCTTGGCTTTCTGGGTAATGCGTGGGATTTCCACGGCAGCCTCGGGACGGTCGCCGACCTCGGTCTCAAGGTTGAATAGGGTGTAGTCCTTGTCTTTCAGCCACTTACCCAGCGCGATCGCGCGTTCGCGGAAGGATGCGTAATCCTTGCTGCCGGCAGGGCTCCATCCGGTTTCCGCCACCGCGAAAGCGCGGGGATAGAGCATGTATTCGAAGTGCCAGGGCTCGAGCACGCACTCACCCCAGAGGTTGGCCTGCACGCCGAGCAGATGCTCCAGCGAGCTGATGCCCTCTTCGGGGTCGTAACCGTACACATTCTCGATAGCCAGATACGGGCGGAAGGACATGGGCTCCTTGTAGGGAGCGTCCTGTCCGTAATCCAGATAATAATAGGTATTGGGAGTCATGATCACATCGTGCCCCATGCTGTTGGCCTTGATGCCTCCGGCGGTGCCGCGCCAGCTCATGACGGTGGCGTTGTCGGAGAGGCCGCCTTCGAGTATTTCGTCCCAGCCTATCAGGCGCTTGCCGTGGGCGTTGACGAACTTTTCGACGCGGCGGATGATGTAGCTCTGCAACTCGAATTCATTCTTCAGTCCTTCCGCAGACATACGCTGCCTGCAGCGGCCGCAGATCACCCAGTTGGCCTTGGAGGCCTCGTCGCCGCCGATGTGGATGTACTGCGAGGGGAAGAGTTCCATCACCTCGGCCAGCACCTTCTCGAAGAAGGCGAAAGGCTCTTCCAGCCCGGCGCAGAACACATTGTTGGCCTTGTGGTCGCCGTCGCAGAAGAATTCGGGATGCACGTGGAGGAGGGCCTTGTTGTGGCCGGGGAGCTCGATTTCGGGGATGATCTCTATCTGGCGTTCGGCGGCGTATGCGATAATCTCGCGGATGTCGTCCTTGGTGAGATATCCTCCGTAGATGTGGGCGTCATCGTAGACCGTCCCCGGGGTGTAACCGGCGGGGGTATCGGCGAATTTCTGGGTCTTGCCGGACAGGAAGTTGTGGAAGAACCAGGAGTCGCCGAAGGCAGCCTTCGCAGTCATCTCGGGGGCGCAGTCCAGCTCGATGCGCCAGGCCTCGTTGTCGGTCAGATGCAGATGCAGGCGGCTCATCTTCACCAGGGCCATGGCGTCCAACTGCTTGAGTATGAACTCCTTGCTCTGGAAGTGGCGCACCAGGTCGAACATCAGCCCACGGTAGGGAAAGCGCGGATAGTCGTCGATGCGGCAGAAGGCCACGCGGCCCTCCGGATCGGCGTTTCGCATCTGGATGAGAGACTGCAGGGCGTAGAACTTCCCGGCCTCGCCGGCGGCGTTGACCGTTATACCTTTGCGGTTGATGGTGAGCGTGTAGGCGCCTTCGGGTTTACCCTTCTGCTCCTTGGGGCCAATCTTGAACTTTATGGCCGCCAGGTCGGCATCGGAAAGGGCAAAATCTTTCTGTTTATCGAGAGTGATGCTGCCGGCAGCCTTTCCGCTACCAGTGGTATAAGATGCAACCTTGGGGATAATGCAGTCGGGGGTGCTGCCACCGGTAACGGTGGTAATCAGCAGAAGCAGAGAGAACAGTATGGTCATAGTTTAGAATTTTTCAGTAAAGCGGTGTTTGCCCGGGCCAGCCTCTATACCCTCGTTGGAGCCGGGGAGGTAGACCGTAGCGTGCGAACCTTCAGGCACGGTGACTTTGAGGATGAACCTGCCTCCGCGGATGTCCCAGCGGACGGCCGCCCTGCCCTGAGGGGTTTCGGTCTCGTAGGATGCCCAGCTGAGGTCTCCCATGGGGGTGGGGCGCACAATCATGTGCTTGTAGCCGGGTTCGCTGTCGTCGATGCGCAGGCCAGCCACGCGGGTGTAGAGCCATGTGAGGCCCCCTCCGAACATGGGATGATTGCGGGATTTCTTGCCGTCCCAGTATTCCCACATGGTGTCGGCGCCCTGCTCCAGCCACCAGCCATAACCGGGGCATTCCTTCTGGGTCAGGACCTTGTATGCGAGTTCGGAAAGGCCGTTGTCGCAGAGCACGTCGAAGAATATCTGGGTGCCGAAGATGCCTGTGTTGATGTGTCCGCCGTTGGCTTCTATCTCCCTTCGGAGCGATTCCACCACGGCCGCCCGGCGCTCTTCCGGCACGCCCATATGGAGGGCGAAGACATTGGAACCGTTGTTATCGCCGTAGGAAGCGGTTTCGGGCTTATAGAAGACCTTGTGGAAGGCGGCCCATACATCCTGAGCCAGCGCATCGTAACGGGCGGCATCATCCTCCTTGCCGAGCACGGAAGCGGTACAGGCCATGAAGCGGGCGCATTTCCAGAGGAAGTAGGTATGCACCAGGCGGTCTTCCGGAAGGTCGTAGGCCGGGCACCAGTCGCCGAGGTTCATCCAGTACTGGGGTTTCTCCGCACCGCGGGGCATCTGCATATTCATGATACCCTCCTCAGTACGCCAGCTCTCCATGAATGCGAGTTGCTTCTGCATGGCATCGTAGTGCTCCTCCAGCACGGATTTATCGGCATAGTGGCGGTAGTGCTCCCAGGGGATGATGTTGATGGCTGCGCCCCAGGCCACTCCGCCGCCGCATCCGGGATGGAAAGGGGCGGTGTTGGGCACATATCCGCTCAGGGTATCCTGGCAGTCAGACATGTCCCGGAGCCATTTGCGGTAGAAGGCATTGGCGTCGAAGTTCTCCATCACCGCCACGCAGGCCACCTGTCCGTCGCCGGTGTAGGCGCCCTTCTCGCGGTGGGGGCAGTCGGATGCCACGCCCATGTGCATGTTGTCGGTCTGAGTGCGCCAGAAAAGGTGGTTGACGCGGTTGATGTCGGGGTTGGAGCACTCGAAACGGGCGCTTGTGCGGATGTTTGTGTAGATAGCCTCCGCGCGCAGGTTCTTCGCCTTGAGTTCGCCCGGCCATCCTTTTACTATTACCTTGCGGAAGCTGTACCAGTTGAAGGAAGGGGCGTAGCTTTCGTTGCCTGAGCCATTGCAGATGTATTTGTAATCTCCGTTCCAGGAGCGTTTCACCCAGTTCTTGCCGGAATCTTCCGGATCGATGGGGTGCAGGAGCTCGATTTCAGTGCCTTCGGGAGCCTTGATGCCATAGAGATGCACGCGGCCGGTTATGTAGTCGCCGAAGTCCACTTCGTAGGAGCCGTCCTCCTGCCTGGTGATAGTCTTGGGCTCGAGGACCTCCATAATGCGGTCTGCCAGGCCGTTCTGCAACTCGAGCGCGCCTTCCGGCGCCTTGCGGATAACGGCAGACTGCCATTCCTTGCATGCCTCCATACGGGCGTCGTATGCCTCGCCACTATATATATTATTATAGATGATGGGGCTCTTGCACACCTGCCAGGAAGTGTCTGAGCAGACGGTGCGGGTGCTGCCGTCCTTCATCTTGATTTCTATCTGGCAGAGCAGCCTCGGGGTGCCGAAAGGAGAGACGTTGCCCTTGCGCCAGCCGGCATACCAGCCGTTGCCCAGGGTTACCCCGATGGTGTTCTCGCCCTTCGCGAGTAGGCTCGTGACGTCGTAGGCCAGATACATCACCCGGAAGTTCTTGAAATGCTCGTCGGTGACCTTGATGTTGAACATGTAGCCCGGCTGGCGGTGGCCGTACATGGTATTGTTGGGCACGTAGTAGTCTTCACCCACGCGGTTGCCATTTATGGCCGCCTCGAACATGCCGAGACCGCAGATGTACATCGTGGCACTCTCCAGCCTGGCGTCCAGACTGATGGTTTTTGCGAATTCCGGGGTAGGATGCTCCGCTTCGGGGATGAAGTCATCGCCCTCCCAGGGCGCACCTATCCATTCTGCCTGCCACTGCATGATATCGACAATGGCATGATTACATGCACGTTTGCAGGAAATGACGGCCAGAAGGCCGGCGACTATCAAAAGGATTCGTACTCTCATCTTACTTGCTTGTTACAAAAAGCGCGATGCGGGAGTTCAGGAATTCCTTTACTGCATTCCATTCATAATATGGCCCCTGCACGGGTTTCAGGGCACCCAGAGAGGCCTCTTCGCCGTTCATCAGCAGTTTTACCAGCACATCGCCGGGTTTCCCGCCCTTGGGAGCATAGAAAACCAGCTGTATGTTTGTGGCCATGGGGGAACGGAAAGACTGGAAGGATTTGGCGACATCATCGGCTTTTGCAGGCACGTATCCGAATCCGTCTATATCCATGATCATCATCAGCGAAAGCGACACGTGATCATGGCCGAAACGCAGGTCGGCACCACGCTTGCGCGAGATCAGGCGCTCATCAGCCTTGGCAATCATGTCATCCACGACCGAGCAGCATGAGACACGGTAGGGCAGATACTCGCGATAGCGTTCGTAATTATCTATCTCCCAAAGTGTTGCGAATTCTTCCTGGGTAAAGATGCCCTTCACGTCCAGCCTTTCTTCTTCAGGGATGCTGTTCATCCCGGCCACGAACATATAAAGGTAGAAGAATGCATCGTAGGCCTTTCTTTTGCCGAGAGCGGTGGAGGGATCCTTGAACAGACGGCCCAGCACATCGTTCACACCCTTGAACCTGCGGTTGAAGAGCTGCTCGGGGCTTTCCGTGTAGGGGAACATGGTGTCGGGGCCCTTGTAGCGGAAAGGATTCTTGCCCATGTTGGGGCGGGTAGCCTGGATGTCCAGAGTGCTCTGATGCTCGTAAACATCGGCTTTGGGAGCCTCCCGGGCGATGCTCGTGCAGAAGGCGGACATGCTCATCATAGAGCGGGACGATGCCGAGGAGCAGGCATCCACGCTGCTTCCCTTTCCAAAGGCAGCGGGGAAGGATTTCACCATGGTGCGGGCAATCTCGGTATGCTGCTTCCAACCGAGCGGAGTGAGGTCCCCGACCTTGTGTTCTGTCTTCTGCCAGAAGGCATCCAACTCCTTGAAAAGCTTCTCGCCGTACGCAGTCAGGTTGCCTGCTTTTGCGCCGGCGCGAAGCAATTCAAGCGGAACGGTATAGGTTTTAGCAGTATATGCATAACGGGATCCGTGGCGGCCATAATGCTCTATAAAAACAGGCTCATAGCCCTTTGGCGCCCTGGTGGATGCCTTGGGCCCGAGATCGTAGACCAGGTCTTCTCCGTTGGCAAGCGCAGGATTGGCGCGGACTTCCTTCCGCACGTTTTCCCGTATCTTGGAAGGCACTCCCTGCGTATGCGGCACTTCTACTATAATGAAGTGGGTAGGGACTGAACGCTCGCCGGCATGGTCGTACTTGCGCTTGTTGTCGGTGGGATAATTGACTATGTGGGTGTTGGGATCCCCCTGCCCGCGGACAGCCATCGAAGTGGAGCCGCCGCCGTCCATGTTAAGGGCATACTGCGGATTGAACCACTTCACCAGGAACAAAGTGAGCTCCTTCGCGGTCATTCCCTCACCTATACCCGCCCTGCGGCCGTCTACCGCCAGGAGGATAAGATGGTCGTCTTTTGTCTTTGCAACCGCCGTGCGGGGATGGCGTACCCCCTGATGCCGGGCAGGATCCTCATATTCCAGTTTCTTCAGGTCTTCCGGGGTGAGCGAAGGATCCACGAAACGGGTGCCCACCGGGTCGAAATCATCCACCAGCATGGGGGCACTGGTGAAGATATTTAGATCCGGCTGCGCCGCATAGAAAGAACGCTGCTCCTTGATGCTCTTGCCCCTGCCGTCGAAGGAGATGCGCACATCGCGGAAGCCGTCCGTATAGATGGCCCCTTCGCTCTTCCAGTTGGGCACAGGATCATTGAACACGGTGTTATAGGGCATATTCGAGAATAACGTACCGTTCACCTTGTTCACCACCGAAGTGGTTTCGTAGGTGGCATTCATCGCCACGATGGCATTATTACGGGCAAAAATGTCCGAAGTTACGGCTGCAGGATTGGAATAGGTGAACCTGAATGCATACTTCGGATTGCACAGGTCCAGGTCGATGATGAACACCTGCTGCGCCGATCCCGACACCTCGTCGATGCCGGAGAAAGTATAGTACGTGATGCCGTCGGCAATGGGTGTGACAGTCCAGCCGTTACCGGGTTTCGGATTGGCAGAAATGGTTGGTCCACTTAAAAACAGAAGCAGTACGCAGGTAAAGATGGCTATTCGTTTCATTAGCTGCAAATATAATTATTTCCCCCATTATTTTTTAACTTTGCAGAAATGAACCTCAAATCCCTCGCGAAAGATACGGCCATCTACGGCCTCAGCAGCATAGTGGGCAGATTCCTCAACTATCTGCTCGTACCCGTCTACACCCGCGTGATTATGGCGGAAAGCGGCGGCTACGGAATCGTTACGAACCTCTACGCCTACACCGCTCTGCTGCTGGCCCTCCTCACTTTCGGCATGGAGACCACCCTCTTCCGTTTCTGCAACAAGGACGGGGAGGATGAGAAACTGGTGTACAGCACCATACTGAGAATGGTCGGTGGAGTAGCGTTGCTGTTCTTCGCGCTGGTAATGATCTTCCTTCAGCCTATCGCCGGTGCCATGGGATACGCCGAGCACCCGGAATACATAGGATGCATGGCCGCCATCGTGGCCCTGGATGCCTTCCAGGCCATAATGTTCAGCCGTCTGCGGCAGCAGAAACGGCCGGTGAAGTTCATGACCCTGAAGTTTGCTTTCATCTTCCCCAACATCCTCCTCAACCTCTGCATCTTCCTGGTTCTGCCAAAGATGGGAGCCGCGCATCCGGAACTGCTGAAACTCTTCGTCAAGTACAACTATGGCGTGGGTCTGATCTTCTTCGCGAACCTGCTCTGCACAGGCCTGGTCACCTTCGGCTTCCTTAAGGAAATCAAGGGGATAACCTACGGATTCGACGGCAAACTGGCAAAACGTCTGCTGGGCTACAGCTGGCCGCTTCTGATCCTCAGCCTGGTGGGCGTATTCAACCAGGTGGCGGACAAGATAATCTATCCTCTGGTGGACAAGACTCCGGAGGGGATGGTACAGCTGGGAATATACGGCGCCTGCGTGAAGATTGCCATGATAATGGCGCTGCTGACCCAGGCCTTCCGCTATGCCTACGAGCCCATAGTCTTCAGCGGCAGCCGAGACAAGAACAGCCCCGAAACCCTGGCGGACGGAATGAAATACTTCGTCATCTTCACCTTGCTTGCATTCCTCGCCGTAGTGATCTATCTGCCTCTTATCCAGCTGATTATAGGCGGCGATTACCGCACCGGAATGGCGGTGGTGCCGATAGTTATGATGGCAGAGATCTTCATGGGCATCTACTTCAACCTCTCCTTCTGGTACAAGCTCAGCGACCAGACTCTCTGGGGAGCGGTCATGAGTGCAATCGGCGCATTGGTGATGGTGGCGGTAAACATCTTCGGAATCCCCCGCTGGGGCTACATGGCCTGCGCCTGGGGCGGCTTCGCCGGATACGCCACAGCGATGCTCCTCAGCTACTTCATCGGGCAGAAGAAATATCCTATCAAATATGACATGCGCACAATCCTGGGCTTCTTCGCCCTGGCGGGCGTGATCTTCGCCGGCTACACCGCACTGTCGCATACGAAAATGGCGCCTATCCCGCTGATGGGAATAGGCACCATCCTGTTGATTCCTTACTGCTGGGCAGTTTGGAAATCCCTGAAGATTAGTCGTTGAGGTTGAACTTCTTGAAGACAACCACCTTGGCTTCCTTGTCGACGGCGGCGATGGCTTCCTTGACGGACATCTTGCCATCTCCCATTTGATACTCCTGAGCCTCGAGGGTGTTCTCCTTGAAGAACTTGGCGAGACGCCCCTTCGCGATGTTCTGGATCATCTGCTCGTTCAGGTTGGCGGCCTTCTCGGCGCCGACGGTCTTGATGATCTCGCGGGCCTGGTCGGCCTGCTCGGGGGTGAGCCACTTCTTGGCGATGTTGCTCTCGATGTGTTCCTCGGAATTCACAAGGGCGGGATTGATTCCAGCCTTCTTCAGAGCGGCCTCGACGGCCTTCTGGACCTGCTCTTCCTTGGTCTTCTCAACGGCGACCTTGAGCTCGTTCTCCACGACCTCCTTGGGGCAGTCAGCCTCGGAAATCGCTACGGGGCTCATGGAAGCAACCTGCATGACGACACCCTTTGCGAGGTCGGCGGGTACTTCCTTGTTGAATCCCACGAGTGCACCGAGCTTGCCGGTGAGGGTGTGGATGTACTGGGCCACGAAGGGAGCCTCGACGGGTGCGTAGTAGGCGATGACGGTCTTCTCGCCGGACTTGCCGGTCTGAATCTCGATAGCCTTCTCTACGGTTGTTCCGTCGGGCAGCTCGCATGCGAGGAGAGCATCCTTGTCGGCGGGGAACTTGGCGATAGCCACGTCGGCGATGGCGTCGGCGAGGCCCTGGAAGTCGGAGTTACGGGAAACGAAGTCGGTCTCGCAGCCCAGGCATACAAGGATACCCTTGCCGCCCTGGATGCGGGCCTTCACTGCGCCTTCGGAAGTCTCGCGGTCTGCACGCTTGGCAGCTACGAGCTTACCCTTTTCACGGATGATGTCGGCAGCCTTCTGGAAATCGCCTTCGGCCTCTTCGAGAGCCTTCTTGCAATCCATCATGCCGGCGGAGGTCATCTTGCGTAATTTCATTACGTCTGCTGCGGTAATGTTTGCCATAACTTCTTGGGTTTACTTCTGTTCAACT
>JAEENZ010000123.1 GCA_016283985.1 Bacteroidales bacterium
TCCTGGCGATGGATCCGGTGACAAGCGGCGTGAATCGTATGTTTTTCGGAGACTCCCCTACGTTGGACAATGAATTTGAAATGCTCTACAAGGTAGCATTTGAACAGCCATTACCCTACGTAAAGGTAATCACTGCATTATCCGGTAAGGGCTCCGGCATGCTGCGGGAGGAGATTATCAAGGAGAGTGGACTGGGCGATGGCGGGACGTTGTCCACCATCCTTGAAGATTTGGAGAAAGCGGGATTCATACGCCGATACACGGCTTTCGGGAAAGCCAAAAAGGATTCCATGTACCAGTTGATCGACAACTTTACACTATTCTACTTCAAATTTCTGAAGGATGGAATCCACTACTGCGACGATTTCTCTCAAATTCCATCCAAAATATTTGACAATTGGGCAGGTCACGCTTTCGAAAGACGCTGCCTTCACCACTCAGAACAAATCAAAAAGAAGTCGGGAATCAGCGGAATCCCCACACGCGGATGTTCCTGGCAATGCCGGAAGGATCCACAAAACGGGGTGGAAGGCGCACAGGTTGATCTTGTCATCGACAAGGGCAGCGTTGGAGTTACCCTCTGCGAAATGCGGTTTTACGATGATGACTATCCGCTCTCCGAAAAGGATGAAAAAGACTTCGCACGGCGAAGGAATTCATTCCGCCTTGTCACGAAGACCAAAAAGCCCATTCAGACAATCCTTGTGACAACATATGGCGTTGTCAAAAATAAATACTCCGCAGTAGTGAACGCCGTCGTCACGGCCGATGATCTTTTTACTGAAATCTGAATGGCGGCACAGAAGCACTTCTGAGGTATTCCATCCAGATGATTGTCTTGTGGCGGAATCCACCACAGGGGGCTGATTTGCAAGGATATTTCGGGAGGAAATGATATCTTTGCAAAGGAATGAAATGCCTTGTCCTCATACTCGCGGTGCTGGCAGCTGCGCCGCGCTTTGTCAACTACCGTGCGGCGGACGGATTGCCGTCCAATACCGTCTATGCCATGGCGCAGGACCCGGATGGCATACTCTGGATAGGGACCCGGAACGGACTGGCCAGCTTTGACGGAAGACAGTTTCACGCCTATAAGGAATATGGACGGGTGAATGCCCTGGCGGTGGACCGTGACGGCCGGCTGTGGGTCGGGACCACGGAGGGGCTGATGGTGGATGGCGACAAGACGGAAGGATATATCCGGGCCCTGTACGCCGACAAGGAGGGCTTTGTGTGGGCCACCGTCGGAGACAGTCTCCTACTGAAACTCTCTTACCGAGACGGGATCCATGAGGAAGCCCGATGCTTCTACGATAAAAGGGACCACGAAGGGGATTATCCCTATTTCCAGATATACGAGGCTTCCGACGGCAATCTTTGGCTGGGAGGGCGCCTGGTGCGAATGCAGTACATTGCCGACAGGCTGGCCCCGGAAGTCATCCACCCCTTGGGAAACAGCGGTTTCTGCCCCGGCAGTTATGCGGAAACCGCTGGATCCCTCTTTCTCTTCGATGACCATACTTCCATACTATATACTTATGAAAACGGGGCTCTCATCCCACACGGCCGTCTGCCGATAGCCCACGCGCGGCTTCTCACAGACAGCAAAGGCCGTTTATGGGCCGCCGGGTCTTACGGTCTCGGCCTTGTAGATACGGAGAAACCGGAGAAAACCGCGGTATATAAAACGGCCTCCAATGAACTCTACTGCATATTCGAAGACTGCCATGGGAATATATGGGTTGGCGGGGACAACGGCCTGTCCGTCCTCTGCCCGGCCCTTCAGCATGTGCATACGGTATCTTCGGACAACGTTACGGCGCTGATGGAAGACAGTAGCGGAAAACTCTGGATCGGGACGGCCGATAAGCGGATTTCGAGTCTTTATGAAGACAGCGCCGGCACCGTTTACGTGGGACTCTGGAACAATACCGGCTGGGAAGTTTGGAAGAATGGCCGTATGCGCAAGGAGCGCCTCACGGGTCCGACACCCATGGAGCAATGGCCATCAGCGGCACAAAGTTATGACGGAGCCAACTGGATTTCCGATTTCCTGGAAGACAGCCGGGGCTGCTTCTGGGTGGTCACATGGGAAGGCGTGGGCCTTAATGAATGGGACCGGAAGGCCGGAAAGGCCCTGCCCGCCCGCTGGCTGAGCCCGTTCCGTTATCCATCCCCGCAGGTGGATTCGGCCATCTATCTGAGTTCGCGTCTTGGCAGCAGGCTGATAGAAGATTCGGAAGGCAACCTGGTCTATGGCACCACGGAGGCAGGACTGAACATAATAAATAAGGATACAGGCCTGGTAACCAAATACTTCCGAGGCAACTCCACCATCCCCGACGATTACGTGACCGATCTCTGCCTCGCTCCCGACGGCATGGTCTGGTCCTCTACCCGTGGCGGCCTCTGGAGCCCATCCGGGCGGCATTTCTTGGACGGAATGCTGGTGCAGTCCCTCGAGATCGATGCCCGCGGCAGGCTCTGGGCTGGCACGGAAGACGGGCTTTTCTTCGTCGATACCGACGGCTCCATCGGCCGTGTTGGCAAAGGCCTTGGCTTCCCTTCAGATATCTACGGAGAGCACGTCTCCTGCAAGCTTGCCGATGGCCGTCTTGCCTTTGGAGGAGTGGATGGTGCGGCCATCTTCCATCCCGACAGCCTGCTCGCCATCGACGCCCGCGGCAACCTGCCGTTAGCCCCTTTGGTTCATCACCGCTACAGGATAAACTCCGGAGCGTGGATTGACGGGCGATTCGCCGGTCTTCCGGACAATCTGATGCCGGGCAGGTATATCCTCGAGACGCAAAACTCGGACGTCTTCGAGCGCTGGGACGATGCCACGATCGAGAAAAGCGTAGTCCGCATCCGCCCTCCGCTGCTGCTCCGCTGGCCGTTCATCCTCCTGTACCTGTTGCTGCTCGGCGGGGCCGCCTGGCTGTTCATCCGCTATCGGGAAAACCGTCAGCGGGCGCTGGTGCTGCAGGAAGAACTGGACACCCGCAACCGCTTCTTCGGCATCATCTCCCACGACCTGCGCAATCCCGTTTCCGGCATCCGTACCCTCGCTTCTTCGCTGGAGGATGCACCGGAAGGCAAGCTCCGCGAAGGGATTAAGGCGATCGACGCCGCGGCGGAACGGACATCCGGCCTGCTGGAGAATCTGCTGATGTGGTCCGTGAGCCAGAAGGGCGTGCTGCGCCCCGTGATGCGGGAGGTGTTCCTGGAAGATGTCGTCCGCGAAGCCATCGGCACGATGAAGGTGACCGCGGCCGTACCGGAAGAACTTACCGTCACCACGGACCCCAACATGCTCGCTACCTGCATCCGCAACCTGCTGGACAATGCCGTCCGCTTCTCGCCTGAGGAGGGCTCGGTGCGGCTGGAGGCATCTCCCGAAAGGATAGTCATCAGCGACCGGGGGCCGGGGATGGATCCGGAGATGCTGCACACCCTGTCCCGCCCGGGGCACCTGGGACTGGCGATAACGCGGGAACTGCTCGATAAACTCGGCGGAAGCCTGTCCGCCCGGAACCTCCCCGAAGGAGGATGCGAAGTAACCATACACCTGTCATGATAAACGTACTTCTTGTTGAGGATTCCACCGTATTTGCCATGGGGCTGAAGATGGCCCTGGAGGGCCGCGCCGACGTGGGGCTGGCCGCACACGTGCTGACTTCCGGCTCTGCCGTAGCCTATCTGAACGCGCATCCCGAAGTCGATGTGGCCGTGGTGGACATTACGCTTGAGCAACAGACGGACGGCCTCACCCTGCTGGGGATTCTCCGCGAGGCGTTCCCGCACGTTGCGGCGCTGGTGCTGTCGCACTACAAGACACCTGCATATATCATACAGTCGATTACTTACGGTGCCCGGGGCTATCTTGCCAAGGATTCCGCACCGGAGGAGATAGCCAACGCCATAGTGAAGGCTTTCGCCGGGGACTGCGTTTTCTTCGGGGACACCCTGCCGGTGAAGGAGATAACCCGTCTGTTCGGTGGGGAAGACAAAGTGCAGGCGCGGCGTCCGCAGAATCTTTCGCCGAAGGAACTGGAAGTGCTGCAGCTGGTCACGTCCGGATACAGCAATGCCCAGATTGCCTCTGCGATGGGTGTGGCTACGACTACGGTCGACAGTTACAAGGAGCGCATCAAGGCCAAATTCGGCCTGGATACAATCGTGGAATGCGTTGCCAGCGCAGTCGATGCGGAACTGGTTACCATACGCTGACCGGGATTGCTTTAGCAAGAATTATTTTATAACTTTGTGAATCAAACAGATATCTTATGAAAAGGATTCTTG
>JAEENZ010000124.1 GCA_016283985.1 Bacteroidales bacterium
AGTATCCATATCACAAAATTACTGACGTGAACGAAGCGGTGTGAGCGCCACCACCAGGCCGATCAGCGCCACGCCGGCTGCGGAGAGCAGCACATCGCCTAAGCGAAGAACCACCGGATAGGCGTCCACCACGAAGTTGCCGGGCATCTTAACCAGCCCGAAATGCTGCTGAAGCAGCGCCAGGCCCACTCCGAGCACGACTCCGACAGCCATGCCCAGAAGGGAGATCAGCCATCCTTCCAGCACGAAGATCCTGCGTATAAGACGGTCGTCAGCTCCCATCGCGCGCAGCGTCTCCATATCCTCCTTCTTCTCGATTATCAGCATCGAAAGGGAACCGAAGATGTTCAGCGCCACGATTATAACAATGAATATCAATATAAGGAAGATGGCGGCCTTCTCGTAGCGCATCATCTTGTAGAGGGCCTCGTCCTGCATGTAGCGGTCCTGCACCGTAAAGGTCGGTCCCAGCTGCGAGCGCAGGGCCTTCTCGAAGCGCCGCTGCTGCCTGGCCGTGAGGCCGTCCGCGAAGCGTATCTCCACGGCGGAAACCTCGCTGGAGTAGCCTGTAAGCGAGCGCATCACCCCTATGGGGATGATCATGGTGCCTTCCGCCCCGGCGTCCGAGGTGTGGGGGATGTCCATCACCTTCGAAGGATAGAGTTCGGCGGTATGCAGGGATGCGGCCGGGTTCGAGGGGGAGATGTGCCCGGTGCGGTCCGGATACCAAACCTCCAACGGCGAAAGAAACTTGGGATTGATGCCCAGCTTCCAGGCGAGGTCGCTCCCGACGACGGCCAGCCGGAGATCGCCCCTGCGCAGCTCCAGACCAGTTTCTTCGGCGTACACGTCATCCACGCCCTTGGCGTTCACGACGCTCTGCTTGCCCTCGTAGGAAATGAAGACCTTGTCGGCGATCACGCTCGAGAGGCTCGCGGCCTCCGGGGCATCGTAGAGCCAGTCGAACGCCGGCCCTTCTGGGATGAAGACCTTGCCCTCGGCGGGCACGATGCGCAGGTCCGCCTCCACGGCGGAGAGGTTCTTCTCGATGATGCCGTTGAACCCGTTGAACACCGACAGCACCAGGATGAGTGCGGCGGTACCCAGAGCCATGCCGGCTGCGCTGATGCCGGAGATGATGTTAATCACTCCGTGGGATTTCTTCGCGAAAAGATAGCGGCCGGCTATGTAGAGGGGCAGTCTCACTTCTTCAGGAGCTCGTCGATGTGCTCGGCGTAGTCGATGGAAGTGTCGAGATAGAAGGCCAGCTCGGGCACTATGCGGATCTGCTTGCCTATCTTGCGGCCAAGCTCTCCGCGAAGGGCCCGGTTCTGGTCCTGGAGAGAGAACATGACTTCCGCCTGCTTCTCGGAGGGGAAGATGCTCACGTATACCTTTGCGACCGAGAGGTCGGGGCTGATGCGCACCTCGCTCACGGTGACCATGGCTCCGCCGAAGGCGGCCATTCCCTTCCCGCGGATGATTTCCGCGAGATCTTTCTGTATTTCACGGGCAACTTTGAGCTGCCTTGTGGATGGAGCCTTTTCCATATATTATTTTACTATGATGATGTAATAATCTTTCTTGCCTTTCTGCGCGAGGATGTACTTGCCGTCGATGATGTCGGCCTCGGTGATCTGCCCGGCAGGGTCGGTGAACTTGTCCTTATTGATGCTGACGCCGTTCCCTTGGATCATCTTGCGGGCTTCGCCCTTGGACGGGAACACGGCTGTTTCCACCGCCAGGAAGTCCTGTACGGGGCAGGGGAGCTTGTCCTTTGAGATCTCGAAGGTGGGTACGCCGTCGAACACTGCGAGGAAGGTGCGCTCGTCGAGCTTGCGCAGGTCTTCCGAGGTGCTCTTGCCGAAGAGCATCTGCGAAGCCGCCACGGCGTTCTCGTATTCCTTCTCGCCGTGCACCATTATGGTAACCTCCTTTGCCAGAAGCTTCTGGAGGGTCCTGCGGCCGGGATCCGCCCTGTGCTCCTCGATAGCCGCCTCGATGACCGGGCGCTCGAGCATCGTGAAGATCTTGATGTAGCGCTCGGCATCATCGTCGCTCACGTTCAGCCAGAACTGGTAGAACTGATAGGGTGAAGTGCGCTCCGGATCGAGCCACACGTTGCCCTTCTCCGTCTTGCCGAACTTGCCGCCGTCGGCCTTGGTGATGAGGGGGCAGGTGAGGGCGTAGGATTCCTTGCCGAGCACGCGGCGGATGAGCTCCGTGCCGGTGGTGATGTTGCCCCACTGGTCGGCGCCTCCGAGCTGCATGCGCACGTTACGGTGCTGGTAGAGATAGAGGAAATCGTATCCCTGGAGCAGTTGGTAGGTGAATTCGGTGAAGGACATGCCCTCGCTGGAGTTGCGCTCGAGGCGCTTCTTCACGGAATCCTTGCTCATCATGTAGTTGACGGTGATGAGCTTGCCTATGTCGCGGGTGAAGTTGATGAAAGTGTAGTCCTTCATCCAGTCGTAATTGTTCACCAGTTCCGCCTTGTTGGGCGCATCGGAGTCGAAGTCGAGGAACTTGCCGAGCTGGGCCTTGATGCAAGCCACGTTGTGGGCCAGGGTGGCCTCGTCCAGCAGATTGCGCTCAGCGCTCTTCATGGACGGGTCGCCTATCATGCCGGTAGCTCCGCCCACCAAGGCGAAAGGCTTGTTGCCGCATGCCTGGAAGTGCTTGAGTATCATTATGCTGACGAGATGCCCGATGTGCAGGGAATCACCCGTGGGGTCGATTCCGACGTATGCCGACATGGGTCCTTTTGCCAGTTCTTCTTCGGTTCCGGGGGTGATGTCGTGTATCATCCCGCGCCATTTCAGTTCTTCTACGAAATTCTTCATCGAATCATTATCTAATAACTTACAAATTTGGCTATTTATTGCTAAATTTGCAATTCAAACATCTAAGATTATGAGAAAAAATATTGTTGCAGGAAACTGGAAAATGAACACCACGGTTCCTGAGGGCGTACAGCTCGCAAAAGAAGTTGTCGAAAAATCCAAGGAAGTCCCCGCGGAAGTCGGCCTCATCGTGGCCACTCCCTTCACCCACCTCTGCCCCGTCGCGGAAGTAGTAAAGGGTACCCGCGTGGAGCTTTCCGCACAGAACTGCGCAGACAGGGAGAAGGGCGCCTACACCGGTGAGGTTTCCGTCGGCATGATCAAGTCCACCGGAGCCGGCTGGACCATCCTCGGACACTCCGAGCGCCGTCAGTATTACGGCGAGACCGATGCCAAGCTCGTCGACAAGGTGCAGCTCGCACTTGCGTCAGGCCTTAAGGTCATCCTCTGCGTCGGCGAGAATCTTGACGAGCGCGAGGCCGGAAAGCACTTCGACGTGGTGAAGACCCAGACCGAGAACGTTCTCTTCAACTTCACTGCTGAAGATATGAAGAGTATCGTGATCGCATATGAGCCCGTCTGGGCGATCGGCACCGGAAAGACTGCGACCGCAGACCAGGCCCAGGAAATCCACGCCTGCATCCGCAAGGTCCTTGCCGGCAAGTTCGGCGCCAAGGTTGCAGACGACACCACCATCCTCTACGGTGGCAGCTGCAAGCCTTCAAATGCAAAGGAACTCTTCGCCCAGCCCGATATCGACGGTGGGCTGATCGGAGGTGCGGCTCTTAAAGCCGAAGATTTTATCGGAATCGCCCTTTCCTTCTAATCAGGATTGACTTCCACCACTGCATCCGCATACTTCATTGCGGCCTGGCGGTGAGAGATGAAGATGATGGTCTTACGACCGTGATAGCTGTTGCAGAGATTCTGCAGCAGCTTTTCTTCTGTGCCGTCGTCGAGGGCGGAAGTAGCCTCGTCCATGATCAGCACGCCGCCGGGGCGCAGCAGGCCGCGGGCGATGGCGATGCGCTGGCACTGGCCTTCGCTGAGGCCGCTGCCTACTTCTCCGCAAGGGGTGTCGAGTCCCTTAGGCAGTTCGAACACGAATCCGGCCATCGCGGTCTCCAGGGCTTCGCGCATCTGCTCTTCGGTGGCTTTGGGGGCCGCCAGCTGAAGGTTCGTGCGTATGGTGCCGCTGAGCAGCGAATTCCCCTGAGGGATGTACATGAAGTTGCCCCGAAGCGCCGCCCCGGCATTCTTTCCTCCGATCAGGATGGTTCCGGCCGAAGGTTTCAGAAGGCCCAGGATAAGGCGGATGAGCGTACTCTTTCCGGATCCCGTAGGTCCGGCCACGACGGTGAACGACCCTGCGGTGAACTCGCAGGAGAAATCATTCAGCACGGTCTCGCTGGAATCAGGATATGAATAGCTGACATGGGACACTTCCACCTCGGGTGCGCCCTTCAGCATTATCGCCTTGGCGGATGGTTCTTTCTCGAGTTCCAGCAGTTCCATTATGCGCTCCACGGAAGTCAGTGCGAGGATGAACGCAGGCACCTGGCGGCCGAACTCTGCGATAGGCCTCTGCACCTGTCCGACAAGTTGCAGGAAGGCGGTCATCATACCGTAGGTGACCGTCCCGTGGATGATTCCGACGACGCCCCAGATGAAGGCGGCGGCATGCCCGGCCTGGAATCCAAGGAACATCAACCCGCGGGCTACAGCGTTGTAGTTCAGTCGCTTGCGCGTGTTGTCCTCGATATCGTCCTGCATCCATCCGAACTTCCCGAGCACCCGCTCGAGGTTGGTCAGCGTCAGCACCAGGACCCTGTGCTGAAGGCTCTCCTGCATGTGCTGCTGGAGTTCGCTCTCGCGGGCACGGATGCGGGCCATCAGCTTACGCAGCTGGCGGAAGAACATCTTGGAGCCGAAAACGGCGGAAAACATGAGTATGAGCAGCACCCACAGCAGGTTGGGGGCCAGATAAAGCAGATAGACGGAGGCGGCGATGAGCTGGAAGAAGGTGATCAGCATGCCTGGGATGCGGCTGACGAGCAGCTCGGCCACCACGCGGATATCCTCCTCCAGACGGTTGACAGTGTCGCCGGACAGGAATCGCTCGCGGCCGTCCCAGCGGCTGCGCATCACGTGTGCGAAGGTGTCGAGACGCAGGCGGTTGCGGGCCTTGACCTCACAGTAGCCGTCCCACCAGTTGGCCAGCACGATGACTCCCAGCTGGAAGAGAAGCACGCATACGAAGATGATGATGCCGTCCCTGAGGGGATCGTCGCTGACCTTTGTGGCAATGTCCACCAGATGCTTGCTCGCCCAGACGAAAGCCAGGGAAGCACCGATGCGGGCTATGCCGATGAGCACGCTGACGAGCATCCGCCACCTCACCGGTGCGGACATCCCGTACAGGGCCTTCATGCAACTTCGGAAGCTTTTCATTCTTCTACGATGCCTTCTTTGATCCAGGTTTCGACCAGCTTGTCTACATCTTCTGATGCCCGGTCTTTCTCCACCTCATAGTTGTCGAGGAGCAACTGCACCAGGTCTTCCTTAGTGAAAACCTTGCCGGTAACCTCTTTCCAGAGGAAGGCAGCCGTCTCGTTGAGGGTGATGAGTTTGTTGAAATTTACCTGGGAAAGGCCTTCGCCTACCACGATATTCTCTCCGAGCATGGTGCGGAGGGTGAATCCGTCTTTGATCTTCATAATGCGATTCGTCTGTATATTCCTAATATATATCTTCTGAAGGGTTTGAGGACGCGCCACAGGCGGGCTTTGCCCGGGATGACCGTCCGTTTCTTCTTTACTATGGCGACCACCGTGCCCATCACGTCTTCCGGCTTGCAGGACTCCGTGCCGGCGACGTTGCCGTCCCCCATCAGTGTAAGGCCGTTCCCGTCGACCTTTATAACGCGATGAAGCACGTAACGCGGTCCGGCAAGGCGCACCAGCACGATGTCCCCGACCTCCACGGACGGTTTCTTCTGCAGGCGCACGCTGTCCTTTCCGCCCTTGATGAACGGGAGCATGCTGTTGCCGAGGGGCGTGAAATTCACTTCGCGTCCTTCTTCCATCAGCTTTGCCGCCTCTTCCAGCAGCAGTTCATTTGAAACTATGCGCTTATCCATTTACAGTGCCGTGGCAAAGTTCTGCGGCTTCTTTGTCGGGAAGGCATTCCAGCTGGTAGCATGGGACCTTTCCCACTATTCCTTCGATTGTGCTATGCCAGCCGTCTGCAAGTTCCCTGAACGGACGGAAGGCGGAGGATGAGGACATCAGCGTGGCATAGGCCTGAATGCCGCCCAGGCGCTCTATCTTGTTGAAAGGCGCCTGCTTGAGGCTGACGATGGCTCCCGCGGGAGCGTCTTTCGCCTTGTAGCAGGGTGTCTTTCCGCTCCATGGCGAACCGAATACGCGGACTGAACCGTCCGGCATCAGCCTGAGTATGGGGTTGTCGTCGTTGAGGAGTTCGGTGCCGGGGATGTGTTTCAGCCAGAGGCTGCTGTGCGTGCTCTTGCCGGTGCCGCTCTTTCCGAGGAACATATATCCCTTCCCGGCGTTCATCACGACGGATGAATGCATCTCCAGAGCGCCCCTCCTTGCCGTGGAGAAGGCGAAAATGAGCATCATGGCATTGTTGAGGGCGAAACTTTTCTCGCGCTCGTCGAGGAACTGCAGCCTGACCTCGGAGAAATCATCTTTCATCCACATGACCGATGCCTCGGGCAGGTTGGGGAGAGGTTTTACGCGCACGATCCATCCTCCCTCCGACTCGAACAAGGCAATCTCCGGAAAACCGGGACCGTCGTCCGTGCGGAAAATGGGTTTTGCGGGGAGGCCTTCTAGGCTGTCCGTTACGGTGAGACGGAAAATCTCCTCTCCGTCACCCTCCCGGCATTCGAAAGGTCTCAGGTTCGACATCCCGAGCAAAACCATCTCCGGCACGTCGATGCCGAACACGAACCCTGCAACTTTATAGTATTTCGTTGTCATATCAATACAGCGCTTGCACCACCACCGCAATACGGCTGTCCGGTGACCATAGCCAAATCTTGTTATATTCTATCTTTACGACTTCAAATATAGTCTTTTTACCGTGAAGATCGTCACCCGTGGTCCATGAAGCCGTGCCGTTGATCTTCTGGCCGAGGCCGGACGGCATAGCATCCAGCTGGATGGCGAAGAAATCGGACATGTTGTCCGTATGGACACGGAACTCGCATTTTTCCCGGTTGAAGCCTGTCTGGCAGTTGAGGGGATCGTAACGGAAGACAGTGTATCCTTTGATCTCCATGCGGAGCTGGTCGTTCATCTTGAAATCTTCCGACAGATCGGCCTCCTTGCATCCCGCGAACAGGAATGCAAGAGGCAGGAAGAATATGAGCGCCCATCTTCTCATTTTACACTTATCTCCTTGGTTATGACGTCTTTGCTGCCGTCCGTGTTGGTAATCTCCGCCTTCAGCGTTCCGTCTCCCGGAATCTTCCACAGACCATCCGGGCCGGTGGCTACGGGCGTTCCGTTGAAAGTCCAGGAAACCTCTTCATCCACACTGTTGTAAACCACCAGCGGTATCGCTGAGCCGGCGGGGAAACTTCCGTCCCTGTTCCTGATGCAATCTCCCAGATAGATGAAGGGGAAGAGGTCCTTCCTGTAGTTCCTGGTGGTGAAACTGCCGCTGGTGTAATAACCGGTCCCGTCCGGATAATAGACGAGGGCCTTGTAATTATAGGTGGTACGCGGGCTGAGCCCTTCGATGGTATAGCTGTAGGTCCCGTCGGCCAACAGTATTCCGTCTTCCCTGTGTGCCTGGCCGTTCCGGACGGACCATTCGAACTTGCAGCTGTCCACCGGTCCGAGATCTTCGGCTACGGTCCAGTTCAGGGTGGCGCTCGTCTGGTATACCATCTTCTTCAGGATGCGGACGGGTTCAAGTGCCTTGAAGGTGACGTTGCCGTCCGCTTCTTTGCGTATGTCCGTGAGAGCCAGCCTGCCGGGGCTGAAGACGGTGCGGTTTTCCTTCGGCCAGAAGGCGGCCGAGCTGTCCAGGGTATCGATCTTTGCCGGGATGAGTTCCGCGCAGGGGAATTCCGGATTGCAGTTTACCTGATTGTGCCGCCATCTCTCCAAAGCGGTGAGCGTCCTTTGGAAATAGCTGGAGTAGCCTGCCTCCGTTTCCGACTTGTTCACTTTGTAGATCAGCATGCCGCTGCCCCCGATGTGGGCGTCGTAACCCTCTGCAATGCGGTTTTCGATCAGGTAGTACCTGTCATCGACCTGGGTGGGGAGCTTGAAATAGCGGCCGTTGAGATGTATGGGTTCGAGGGTATATACTCCTCCCGAATCCAGAAGTTCGCAGCGCCCGGTGCCCAGGATCTCGCGTTCTATGGCATTCAGGTTGGGGGGAGTGTTTCCGGAGTCATTGTCGAGCCCATGGTCCATGAGGCTGGTGATTCCGAGCCCGGGGCAGACTCCTCCGCTGGCTTCCTCGTCGGTGTCGTACATGTCCTTCAGTCCGAGGATGTGCCCGAATTCATGGGCGAGCATGCCGATGCCCGCCGTCTTTCCTTCGGCGTTCAACTCGGGTGCGATGGCAAATCCATACAGGCGGAAACGCATGGAATAGGGGATGTCCTTGCTTTCCAGTTCTATATACTGGGGCCAGAACTGGTTTTCTCCTCCGCCGGAGGATTCGGGAATGCCGGGGGTGATGAGGATGATGTCGTTGACGAATCCGTCTTTGTCGTTGTCGTAGACGGAGAAATCCATCTGGTCGTAAAGGGTCTTGTAAACCGACAGGGCCATCTTATAGGCCAGGGCATCCCTGCGGAACGACTGATTTCCCCCGAAAGTGGCGTAAGAACCGCTTACGGGCACCTCCCTGGAAACGTCGAAAACGAAATTGATACTGTCCCGGAACTGGGTATTGTAGTACCTGGAGAGTTCCGAAGCAAGGCTGTCGAGCGTCTGGGCGCTGGTGGAAATCTGCAGGTCGTTGAATTTTACGGGGACGATAAGTGCCTTGTGCTCTACCTGTGCATATGCGTCCGGCTCTCCGGCAAGCGGGAGCAGGATGGCGGCAAGTATGGCCAGTACACGTTTCATCGCCATAAATATAGTAAAAGAAGGGTAAAAAAGCAAAGGGCCGCCAGCCTCACGGCCCTCGACCCTTAGACGTGTACTAAAACCTAAACCTGCAATATAGATGCAGTTGGTTTTAGGAACGTTGCAAGATTTTTTTCAAATTTTGCAAATTATTTCTTTGCCTCAGCAACGGAAACTGCACGGAACTCCTTGAGGTCCTTCATGAGTGCGAGGGCGGCCTTACGTGCGCGGGCACCGGCTGCCTTGTTTCCCTTAACGAGCTGAGCTTCAGCGTTCACCTGGAAATCAGCGATTTCAGCATTGATTTTTTCAACAAGCTTTTTCATTTTGTTTTGATTTAATGGTTTATAAAATAGTACTGTGTTATGTTGCTTTCAGTTAGCGAGTGGCAAGATAATCAATTAGTTAAAGAATTGCAAAGTTTTTTGCAAAAAAATTCACTTTTTAAGCCTTTTTTAGGCTTTTTTTGTGTTTAAAACGTTCATTGCGCGGTCTGCACCCACGAAAATCCAGTCTTTGACACCCTGGATTACCCGCTCGCAAAGTTCAGGCATCTTCGCCTTTTCTTCTTCCGAAAGCGTGCCGAGCACATAGTCTATCTGTGCTCCTTCTTCGAACTCGTGTCCGACTCCCAGCCGGATACGGGTATAGTCCCTGGTCTCGATCGTCTCCTCGATGTTCTTCAGTCCATTGTGGCCTCCGTCGCTCCCGCTCTTGCGCATCCTCACGGTGCCGAAAGGGAGGTTGATATCGTCGCAAATCACCAGGAGACGTTCGGTCGTCACCGGCAGTTTGCTCAGATAATAGCGGATGGCGTTGCCGCTGAGGTTCATGTAGGTGGACGGTTTGAGCAGGTAGACGTTGCGTCCTTTCAGGCTGAGAACTGCCACGTCGCCGTAGCGATGGGTTTCAAAAGAGATATTGGACGCGTGAGCCCACGCATCCAATACCATAAAACCCATGTTGTGGCGGGTTCCGGCGTATTCCGGGCCGATGTTGCCCAGTCCTGCCACCAGATAGCTCTCGCCTGCCATAGCCGGGGGAGGTTTTTATTCAGCCTCTTCAGCTGCTGCGGTGGTGTCCACGTTGCGGGTGGTCTTCACGTAGCAGAGGATGGCATCCTTGTCGGTGAGGACGGAAACCTTCTCGATCTTCACGTCACCGGCCTTGATCTTCTTGTCGAGGTCGAGCTTGGTGATGTCGATGGTGATATCGTCCGGCAGGTTCTCCATCTGGGCGCTGATGCGCAGCTTCCTTGCACCGGAAACGAACTTACCACCTTTCTGAACGCCGATGGCGTGTCCCTCGAACTTGATGGGAACGTCGATGGCGATGGGCTTCTTCTCGTCAACTGCGAGGAAGTCGATGTGGAGGCAGTTGTCCTTTACGGGATGGAACTGGAGCTCATGGAGAATCACGGAATAGTTCTTCTTTCCATCGAGAGTCAGGTCGATGATATGGGAATAGGGGGTGCCAAGAAGGTTCTTGAGATCCTTTTCTACCACTGTGAAGAGAACGTTGTCGATTCCGTTGCCATAGAGATTGCAAGGAACGAGGCCCTGCTTGCGGAATGCCTTGATGACGGCTTTGTTGCCAACCTCACGGGTCTGGCCGTTAAGTGCGAAATGCTTCATTTCTTTGTTTTTTAAAATGTGTTACTCAATCCGGAATACAGGGTCCGGATCCCATTGCACCAAAGCCCCTTGGGGGTTTTACGAAATGCGGGCGCAAATATAGATATTTTTGATTATTCTACCAAATTTGTGGCTTTATTCCACTCGAGTGTCTTGTAGAATTCGTTCAGGGCGGCATCGCCCGCTCCGGGAAGATACATGCTCAGGCCGCTGTAAGTGTTGATGGTGATGGTCAGGAACCTCGGCGTGCTTGCCTTGTAGCTTATGCAGGAATCGAGGGCCAGTTTCAGCGTAGCCATGTCCTCCAGGCTGATATCCGCCTTCGAGAAGATATCCTGCAGGTCGTAGAACCAGTGATGCGAACCCTGGAAATACGGCTGGATGCCACTGTTGATGCCCAGCGCGTCCAGATTGACGCGGTATTTGCTGAACAGTGTCTTGCAGGTCTGTGCAAGAGCCGGGAGGGCGGATGACTTCGTTACGGTTATGGTAGCGGAACTGCCCAATTTGTCGTAGTGGTCGAAATACAGTTTGCAGAAACCCTCTATGCTCGGATTGTCGCTGATTAGGGTACTGACATCGGAATAGTCGAAACCGTCCGCCAGCACTTCGGTAGGGGAGAACGCCACTTTGTCTGCAACGTCCTTGAACTCGTACGCTATTTCCACTCCGCCCATAAGGCAAGCATCGAAAAGGATATAGTCGAGATGCATGGGAATTGCCGCAGCCATGTCGTGGATGTTCATCTCCAGCGAATATCTCTTCCCGTCGATCATCTTCGCCTCTGCGCCGATGCTCTTCACCCTGGGTTCATCCGGATTCTCGTTGTAACGGAAGAGAGGGAGTTCGTCCGAATGACGCTTCCGGGATAGCTGGAATACGTCCAGCACGTTGGTGCTGTTGTATTTCCCCGGGGGGAGCCATCCGGTTGCGTGTGAAGAGAAAACCAGTCCGTAACGTGCCCCGGGATACAGCTCCATGACCTTTTCCAGCACTTCGCGCATCACGACAGGGTCCGTAGCATAACGGGACTTGTCGATGGTGAGAAGGGTGTCTGCCTTAAGCTTTCCGAAATCCTTGGAAAGCTCCACCAGATGGGATGGGGTCAGGGTGTTGAAATCGATGTCGGTTACGGAAAAGTGAGTGAAAGTCAGCAGTTTGTGCTTCGAACCCACAAAAGGAATATTGCCTTTCTTGAGAACGTCCAGATTGCCTCTGATACTGGATGACAGGTCATTGAAGCCTGCGCAGTAATAGATCATCACGAAGTCCTCCCGGGGATACGAACTCCGGTCGGATTCCTTCGTGCATCCGCATAGCATCCCTGCAAGGATGACGGAAAGCAATATGACTGCCCTATATCTGCGCATAGCTTACAAAGATACTCTTTTTTATTTATATTTGTGGAAATATGGCAGCCCAGACGGAAAAATTGCTCAAGGCTTACCGCTATTATCTGCGGATAGAGCGTAAGATGTCTCCCAACACGGTGACCTCTTACTGCTCCGACGTGGCGGCATTCATGGACGTGGCCGGCATCGATCCTGCCAATGCGGACAGTTCGGACATAGCAGGATATCTTTCGTCCCGTGCCGGAGATGTCTCGAAGCGCAGCCAGTCCCGGCAGCTGAGTTCGCTGCGGTCGTTTTTCGACTGGCTGGTGCTGGAAGGGATGCGCAGCGACAATCCATGCGATGCGGTGGACCATCCCAAATTGGGCAGGTATCTCCCGGAAGTGCTTTCCGTAGAAGAAGTTACGGCCATAATCGAGGGGGTGGACACCCGCACCTGGCAGGGCGTCCGCGACCGTGCGATCCTGGAAATCCTTTACGGTTGCGGGCTGCGCGTTTCGGAAGTCTGTGCGCTCAGGATATCGAATGTCTATGAGACTGAAGGTTTCGTGCGCATCATAGGGAAGGGGGACAAAGAGCGCCTGGTGCCGATAGGCGGCGCGGCGGTCGAGGCTTATGGGCAGTGGCTCTCCATGCGCCCCGAAGCGTTCTCCCCGGCATACGACGACTATGTGTTCCTGAACCGTTTCGGCAAGCCCCTGAGCCGCGTGTCGGTATTCAACATGGTAAAAAAGGCCGCCATGCTGGCAGGCGTATCCAAGGAGATATCCCCTCACACTTTCCGTCACAGCTTCGCCACCCACCTGATTGAAAACGGCGCCGACCTGCGCGTCGTGCAGGAGATGCTCGGCCACGAAAGCATCCTCACCACCGAAATCTACACCCACATCGACACCGCCACCTGGCAGAAGGCGGTGCTGGAGCATCATCCTCGCGGATGATGCCATTCTCATCGCAGTTTTTGGGTAAGGTCCAATTTTAGGGTCGACACCTTACCCGCTGGAAGTGGCTGGGAGGTCGAAATGCCGGTAAGGTCCCCGGCATGAAAATGGACCTTACCCGCTGCGGACCGATAGGAACGGTTATTTCAGCCGGCAGCGGTTCAGGCGGGCAGCCTGCTGTTCGGTAATGATGCCGGCTTTGAGCAAGCCGTTTGGGGTGAGGTTTTCGGGGGGATTGTGGTCCCGGTAGAAAGCGATGTCCCGGGCGGTCTGCCAATTGCGCACGTGCGGGTGGTTCCGGATATCTTCCAGAGTGCCGGACCAGAAAGGATAAGGTTCTGCAGGCGAGCACTTTATGAGGTCTTTCAGACCATTGAACTTCTCCTGGTCGAAATGCCATATTTCCATCAGCTGCTCCGGGCAGCTGTAGCCATGGAGCTGCTCCCGGTACTCCACCATCTTGTGAGCGAACCATCCACCAATCCCCGGCAGAGCATCGAACGCCGCGGAATCTGCCTTGTTTATATCCACGAGCGGGATATCGATGAACGGCTCCAGACGCTTGAAGACCGAATCCGCCACCACGTAACTCTTTGCGAAATCGCTCTTCCTGCGGAACCTGCCGCCCTTCTCGCGGTAGTTCAGGATGGACTGCGCCTGCTTTTCGGTGAATCCAAGCCGGCATAACTCCTCCAGCGTCACCGTGTTGGGGTTGAAGCGGAAGGTCTCCACCTTCCGGCTCGGCGCCTTTTCATACATTGCCCTCGCCGCCGGCTCATGGTTGCCCCTCCTTTCCACGACCACCGATTCGCCCTCCTCGGCCAACCGCGACAGGCTGGTTTTATTTGGTTGGGCATCCGGCGGTAGGGTATCCGGTCCGGACGCCATATCCGCCCTCGGATGTAGAGGGAGGGGCCCGTCGTAGACGGGAGGGGCCGCGAAGCGGTCGGCTTGAGGACCGGATACCCTACCGCCGGACCTTTGAACTACGTACACCGTATCCGGCCTGTCGCGGTTGGCGACAACCCTCTCGACAGCCGCCCGGTGCATGAACAGCGCCAGCTCGAAGCCGAGGACGAGAAAAGCGAGGGCTATCGCCCCCGTCTTGAAAGAAGATTTCATGCCGGGCCCCTCCTACTCCTTATATTTATTGCGGTGTTCCCCCTTTTCGGTAACGGCGCCGCCCACGACGATGACTATTTCGCCCTTGGGCTCCTCTGCGCTGAAATGTGCCAGCACTTCGGCAAGAGTGCCGCGGACATGCTCCTCGTGGAGTTTGGAGATCTCCCGTGCAACACTGCAGGGGCGGTCCGGTCCGAAGACCTCGGCAAATTGCTCGAGGGTCTTCACAAGGCGGCGGGGGGATTCATAGAAAACCATGGTCCGAGGCTCGTAGGCCAGGGCTTGGAGCAGGGTCTGACGGCCTTTCTTCTGCGGGAGGAATCCTTCGAAGCAGAAGCGGTCGCAGGGCAGGCCGGATGATACCAGGGCGGGGATGCACGCCGTGGCACCGGGCAGGGTCTGAACTTCGATGCCTTCCGCAGCGCAGGTGCGGGCAAGCAGGAAGCCGGGATCGGAGATGCCCGGAGTGCCGGCATCGCTGATGAGGGCGACGTTCCGTCCGGTGAGGATGACTTCCTTGATGCGCTCGGCGGTCTGGTGCTCGTTGAATTTATGGTGGGACTGAAGGGGACGGTGGATGCCGTAATGGCCAAGGAGAACTGAACTGGTGCGCGTATCCTCAGCCAGGATCAGGTCCGCTTCCTTCAATATCTCCACCGCCCTGAAGGACATGTCTTCAAGGTTTCCCACCGGGGTAGGCACAATGTAAAGTTTTCCTTTCATATAATAGGACTTATTGTTATCTTTGCACAACAAGTCGACGACAAATTTAACCAAAATGTACGCAGAAAACAATACCAAAAAGAGCGGCTGCATCGAAGTCGTATGCGGCTCCATGTTCTCGGGAAAAACGGAAGAACTTATCCGCAGGCTCCGCAGGGCCCAGTTTGCCAATCAGGTGATAGCCATATTCAAACCTTCGGTAGACAACCGCTACTCCGACGTGGAGGTGGTTTCGCACGATTCCCACAGCATCACCAGCAAGCCCATCAAGGATGCGGCGGAGATGCTCAAGGTAGGTCCCGAAGTGCAAGTCGTCGGCATAGACGAGGCCCAGTTTTTCGGAGAAAACCTGGCCGCGGTCTGCCAGGCCCTGGCCAACCGCGGCATCCGCGTGATCGCGGCCGGCCTCGACACCGACTATCTCGGTAAACCCTTCGGCCCCATCCCGGCCCTCATGGCCATCGCCGAAGACGTGCAGAAAGTGCACGCAATCTGCGTGAAATGCGGCAACCTCGCCAACCATTCTCACCGCCTGAGCAAGAGCCGAAAACTGGTCGTGCTCGGCGAGAAGGACATCTACGAGCCCCTCTGCCGCGAATGTTTCAACAAGGCTTTGGCTGAAGACTAGCGGTACTTCCCGCTCTGCTCGGCAATCAGTTCGTCCAGCACGCCGGGATCGAAGTAGTTGATCTTCATGGCGCGCTTGACGGCTGCGAGTGTCTGCGAGGCAACCTCGCGGGCGGCTTCGGTGCCGCGGCGCAGAACCTCATACACATAGGGGATGTCCTGCTCGAACTTATGGCGTCTCTCCCTGATAGGAGCGAGTGTGTCCTCCAGAACCTCAAATAGGAAGTTCTTGCACATCACGTCCCCGAGCCCGCCGGCGCGGTACTGCGCTTTCATTTCATCCAGCGAAGCAAACGAGAATGACACCTTCTTCCCTACGAAGCAGGAAGCGAACTTCTCGAAGTGCTCGGGCTTGCAGAATGCGTCCAGATAGGTGAACACGGTATTGCCTTCCACCTTGCCCGGGTCGCTCACCTGCAGGTGGCCGGGATCGGTATACATGCCACGCACCTTCTCGCGCACGGTTTCGGAATCATCCGACAGATAGATGCAGTTGCCGAGGCTCTTGCTCATCTTGGCCTTGCCGTCGGTGCCGGGCAGCCTCAGGCAGGAGGCATTGTCCGGCAGCAGGATCTCCGGCTCCACAAGCACGGGAGCGTAGGTGGAGTTGAACTTGCGCACGATCTCACGGGTCTGTTCGATCATGGGTTCCTGGTCTTCACCCACAGGTACTACTGTGGCGTTGAACGCTGTGATGTCCGCCGCCTGGCTGATGGGGTAGCAGAAGAACCCGACGGGAATTCCGGCCTTATTGTCCGCCGCGGCATCGTCGTTGAACCCGCGCATCTGGATCTCGGCCTTCACGGTGGGATTGCGCTGCAGACGCTGCACCGTCACCAGATTGTTGTAGAAGAAAGTGAGCTCCGTGAGCTCGCTTATCTGACTCTGGATGAACAGGTTGCTCTTTTCGGGATCGAGCCCGACGCTCAGATAGTCGAGCGCCACCTCTATTATATTCTGCCTTACTTTTTCGGGATTGTCCGCATTGTCGGTGAGCGCCTGGGCATCTGCGATCATGATGAAAATCTTGTCGAAAAGCCCACTGTTCTGAAGCTCCACGCGCCTGCGGAGGGACCCTACGTAATGTCCGATATGGAGCCGCCCCGTGGGGCGGTCTCCAGTCAAAATGATTTTTTCCTTAGCCATCAGTCCTTCACCGCTTTGAGAGCCTCACGGATCTTAGCTTCGATCTCGTCGGCCAGTTCGGGGTTGTCTTTGAGAAGCTGTTTGACGGCCTCGCGTCCCTGGGCAAGCCTGTCGCCATTGTAGCTGAACCAGGAACCGGATTTCTGGATGACATCGAACTCCACGCCGAGGTCCACGAGCTCGCCGCTGTGGGAGATGCCCTCGCCGAAGACGATGTCGAACTCTGCCTTCTTGAAAGGCGGAGCCATCTTGTTCTTGACCACTTTCACGCGGGTGCGGTTGCCGAGCGCATCTTCACCCTCCTTGATCTGGGTGGTGCGGCGCACGTCGATACGCACGGAAGCGTAGAACTTCAGCGCGTTGCCTCCTGTGGTGGTTTCAGGGTTGCCGAACATGATGCCGATCTTCTCGCGAAGCTGGTTGATGAAGATGCAGCAGGTGTTCGTCTTGGAAATGTTTGCAGTGAGCTTGCGGAGCGCCTGGCTCATCAGGCGTGCCTGGAGGCCCACTTTGTTGTCGCCCATCTCGCCTTCGATCTCCGCCTTGGGGGTGAGGGCCGCCACCGAGTCGATGACCACGATGTCGATCGCACCCGAACGGATGAGATTGTCTGCGATTTCAAGGGCTTGCTCGCCGTTGTCCGGCTGCGAGATCAGCAAAGTCTCGAGGTTTACTCCGAGAGCCTTTGCGTAGGTGCGGTCGAATGCGTGTTCCGCATCGATCATGGCGGCGATTCCGCCCGCCTTCTGGGCCTGCGCGATGGCGTGGATGGCCAGGGTTGTCTTTCCGCTGGACTCCGGCCCGTAGATTTCGATTATCCTTCCGCGGGGATAGCCGCCGATGCCGAGGGCATGGTCGAGGGCTACGCTGCCGCTGGGGATAACCTGGGCGTCACTCCATTCTGGCTGGTCTCCCAACTTCATGATCGTGCCTTTCCCGTAATCTTTCTCAATCTTGTCGATCGTGGCCTGCAATGCCTTCAGCTTGGCGGCATTGAGATCTGTGGCCTTTACTTCTGCTTCTTTAGCCATAATGAAATAATTTAATAATTAAGGGGCATATGCCCGAAGGCAAATATAGTCAAAAAATGATTAACTTTGCTATCGTATGGAAAAGATACTTGGCCTTAATCCGGTAGAACTCGAATCCGTCGCGGCAAGATGCGGATTCAAGCCGTACGTGGCCAAACAGATGGCCCGATGGGTGTACGTTTCGAAGGCCCGCTCCTTCGACGAGATGACCAACATCTCCAAGGGAAACCGCGAGACACTCAGCCACTGTTTCCGCATGGGCACCGAGGCGCCCATAGGGAAGGCGGTCAGCACCGACGGCACCGTCAAGTACCTCTTCAAGGTCGAGACCCCGTTGGGCGGCAGCCTGGTGGAGACTTCCGCCATCGAATCCGTGGTCATTCCGGACGGAGAGCGCCGCACCCTGTGCGTATCTTCCCAGGCCGGCTGCGCGATGAAATGTGCGTTCTGCATGACAGGCCGCGGTGGTTTCCACGGGCAGATCCAGCCCGCCGACATCCTCAACCAGTTCGTTTCCATCGACGAGGCCGACTCCCTCACCAACGCAGTTTTCATGGGGATGGGCGAGCCGCTCAACAACTACGACGCCGTTTCCAAAGCCATCGAAGCCCTCACGGCCGACTGGGGTTTCGGCTGGAGCCCCAAGCGCATCACGGTGTCCACCATCGGCGTGCTGCCCCAGCTCAAGCGCTACCTCGACGAGCACAAGACCCATCTGGCCGTCAGCCTCCACAACCCCTTCGGCGAGGAGCGCGTGAAGATGATGCCGGTGGAGAAGGCCTGGCCCATCAAGGATGTCGTCAGCCTCATCCGCCAGTACGACTGGAGCGGCCAGCGGAGGGTGAGCTTCGAGTACACGATGTTCGCCGGATGGAACGACACCAAGCGCCACGCCGACGCGCTCATCCGCCTGCTGAAGGGCCTGGAGTGCCGGGTGAACCTCATCCGGTTCCATCAGATTCCGGACTTCCCCTACGGAACCTCCCCCCAGAACGTGATGGAGGCCTTCCGGGACCGCCTGAACGCCAACGGCATCACCTGCACCATACGCGCATCGCGCGGAGAAGACATCTACGCCGCCTGCGGCCTTCTGGCCGGCCAGGTGCGCAAGACCGAGGTCAACTATCTCCACAACGAAGAAAACAGCCACTACTATGACTAGACTCCGGTACATACTCGCGCTGATCCTCATTTTCTGCTGCGTGGGCGCCGGTGCCCAGCGGAACTCCCGCAACAGGTATCCCGGCAGACGCCAGGCGCAGAGCGTGCGGCTTGCGGCCACCAGCCGCGATCCCGCCGAAGACTCCCTTATCTTCATCAAGATGCGGAAGAAGATGGAGGACATACGCCGGAAGGAGAAACGCCCGACGGTGGCCCTCGTGCTGAGCGGCGGCGGTGCGAAGGGAACCGCGCACGTGAGCATAATCAAGTACCTGGAAGAGCAGCAGATTCCCATCGACATGGTGCTGGGCACCAGCATGGGCGGCCTGATAGGCGGCCTCTACGCTCTCGGGTACACCGCGGATGAACTGGATACGCTGGTGCGCGGGATGGACTGGGACAAGGCCCTCTCCGACAAGGTCAGCCAGGACTTCGTATCCTACGGCAAAAAGATGCGCCAGCAGCGCTACCTGATCTCCCTTCCTTTCCACTATTCCAAGGAGGATTTCGCCGCGAAGGTGGAGGAGGGGGTGCTGGCATCCGCCAGGAGGAAGGGGCTGAACCTGAACGCCGCCCAGGAGGAGGATCTCATCAATTCGGCGGCCTCCACAACCAGTTTCAACAGCCTTCCCGCCGGCATAGCGTACGGCGTCAACGTCAACAACACAATAGCTTCCATGACGGTGGGATACCAGGATTCCCTGGATTTCTCCACCTTCCCCATACCCTTCTTCTGCGTGGCGTCCGACCTGGTCTCCTGCAAGGCCAAGTACTGGACCTCGGGGCCTCTCAACACCGCCATGCGCTCCACCATGTCCATCCCGGTGCTGTTTGAGCCCGTGCGCTACAAGGACATGATCCTGATAGACGGCGGCACGCGCAACAACTATCCTACCGACATGGCTCGCGCGATGGGTGCGGATATAATAATAGGTGTGGTGCTGGCGGATGCCGACCTTTCCTACGCCCAGATAAACAACATGCTGGACCTGGTGCTGCAGGTGAGTGAAATGCTGGGTCGCGAGGCCTATTCTGGCAACGTGCGGCATACCGACGTGACGATCCGGCCGGACATGACCGGCTACAGCATGCTCAGCTTCGACAAGGAATCGGTGGACAGCATCATGGCGAGGGGATATGCCGCCGCCTTGGCGTGTGCGGACAAGATTGCCGAGGTCAAAAAGAGAGTCGGTGCGCATACCACCACCCTGCATGCCCCAAAGGCCATCGACATCAGCCGCCAGGCCGTGCGCATATCCGAAATCCGCTTCAACGGAGTGGACGAGGAGGATGCGGTCTACCTGAGGCGCGAGGTGTTCATCAAGGAGGGAGACGAGGTTGGATCGGCGCAGATAGACGAGGCAGTGGACAGGCTCTTCTCGCTGGATGCGCTCGAGTCGGTGAACTACACCCTTTCCAAGGTCGAAGACGGATACATACTTAATTTCAACTGCACCAAGGGTCCCGTCCACCGCATAGGAGCGGCGGGCAGGGCGGATACCGAGGAGCTGGTGGCGGCCATGCTGAACATCGGCCTGAACGTCAACAAGCTGCGCGGCCCGCGCCTCGATTTCGAAGGGCGTCTGGGCAACCACCTGTACGGCCAGCTGAGGTATACGTACGTGGATCCCCGTCTGCCCACGTTCAACGTAGAGGGCCGGCTGGGCTACACCAATGCCAAGATACGCCAGAGTTACTACAACTATCAAACTGGTTTCCGCACTGCCACCCTGGATGCCTATCTTTCGGGAATCAAATACGACACTTTCGATTTCCGCGCGGGCATCAAGTTCGAAAGGTATACGGTGGGGTCCTGGCTGACCGATTCGGGTAACACGGTGCCGAAAGACCAGATGCAGCTCCTCAGCAAGCACTTCACATCCCTCTACGGCTCCTTCCGCCACTACACCCTGGACGATCTCTATTTCCCCAACAAGGGAATCAACGTAGGGGTGGATCTCAAAGTTCCCTTCAACACGAGGACCAAGATGCTGAGCATGGATGTGCGCTCGGTTTTCAATGTGAACGACTGGTTCTCCATCCTCCCGGAGTTCTATACCCGCACCATAATCAGCCCGGCGGCGGACAACCTGTTCTATGCGAACTACGTTGGCGGAACCTTCCGCGGGCGTTATCTCGACACCCAGGTGCCTTTCGTCGGCTTCAATCAGGTGACTCCTGCCAAGAGTTTCGTGGCTGTGCTCAACCTGGATTTCCGCGCCAGGCTTGCAAAGAACTTCTACAGCAGCCTGATGGCCGGCTACATGATGGACTGCGACGGCCTCCCTTCCTCTTTCAAGGAACTTGGCCCCACCTACCTCGGCTTCTGCGGGGAACTGGCCTACGACTCTCTGATCGGCCCTGTGAGGGCCCGTCTGCAGTGGTCCGATTTCCGCGGCTGGAGCGCATACGTCGGGGTCGGATTTGATTTTTAGCGTATGGATGATTTCAAGGCCATAAAGAATCAGCTGGAGGCGCTGTGCGCCAAGCGGGAATACTGCGTTTCCGACATCCGCCGGAAGGCGTTGGAACGCCTGGAAGGGGACAGGGAGAAAGCAGAGGAACTGGTGGCGGCATTGGTCGCCGACAAGTTCGTGGACGATGCCCGCTATGCATCCGCCTTCGCCCGCGAAAAGGCCTCCCTGCAGGGCTGGGGCCCCATCAAGATACGCTTCCAGCTCCGCGCCAAGGGCATCTCCGATGCCGATATCTCCGGTGCGCTGGAAGAGATTGACGCCGACAAGGCCTCCGCCCGCCTGCAGAAGCTCCTGGAGAACAAATGGAATTCACTCCGGGACGACCCGCAGGGGCGCCTCAAACTGTTCAAATTCGCCCTCACCCGGGGCTACGAATACGAAGAAATAGACCCGCTTGTCAGACAGATAACATCGCCCAAATGAAAAGATACATAGCATTGCTGCTCGCAATCGTGCTGATGCTGCCTGCTTTCGCCGCAAAGAAGCCGGTGAAGTCTTCCAAGATCTACCACAAAGGCTGGATCGACCTTAACAAGAACGGCCGCATGGACGTTTATGAAGATCCTTCCGCATCCATCGACGCCCGCATCGAGGACCTTCTGGGGCAGATGACTCTGGAAGAGAAGACCTGCCAGATGGTCACGCTCTACGGCTACCGGCGCGTGCTTGCCGACGACCTTCCCACTCCGGAATGGAAGAACAAGATATGGAAGGACGGCATGGGCGCTATCGACGAGCATCTGAACTCGTATGTGAATTCGAAGAAGGTTCTCACGCCTGAGGAAAACCCAGGCGTATGGCCGGCATCAAACCATGCCAAGGCCTTGAACACAGTGCAGAAGTTTTTCATCGAGGAGACTCGTCTGGGTATTCCGGTGGATTTCACAGACGAGGGCATACGCGGGGTCGAGGCTTACAATGCCACGAATTTTCCCACCCAGCTCGGCCTTGGGCACACCTGGGACCGCGAGCTGATTCGCGAGGTGGGCCGCATCACCGGCCAGGAGGCGCGCCTGCTGGGCTATACGAACGTCTATGCTCCTATTCTCGACGTCGGGCGCGACCAGCGCTGGGGCCGTTACGAGGAGGTCTATGGTGAGGATCCCTACCTTGTGGCCGAACTCGGCGTGCAGATGGTGAAGGGCCTCCAGGAAGATGGCGGAGTGGCCGCGACGGGCAAGCACTATCTCGGTTATTCCAACAACAAGGGCGCCCGTGAGGGAATGGCCCGCACGGATCCGCAGATGTCCCGTCACGAGATGGAAAACATCCATGTTTACCCTTGGAGGGAGGTCATTGGGCGTGCCGGCCTGCTGGGTGCCATGAGCTGCTACAACGACTACGACGGCTCGCCCGTGCAGGGGAGTCATTACTGGCTCTATGAACGTCTGCGCGGGGATTTCGGCTTCCGCGGATACGTGGTTTCGGACAGCGACGCGGTGGAGTATCTCTATATGAAGCATCGCACCGCCGCCGACATGAAGGAGGCTGTGCGCCAGAGCGTTGAGGCGGGCCTGAACGTCCGCTGCACCTTCCGTAGTCCGGATAGCTACGTGCTGCCTCTGCGGGAACTGGTGGAAGAAGGCTCTGTGGCCATGTCGGTGATCGACGAGCGCGTGAGGGATATTTTGAGGGTGAAGTTCACGGTGGGCATTTTCGATCATCCGTACCAGGAAGATTTCAAGACGGCCGATGCCGTTGTGGCCGGCCCCGAGAATGCCAAGGTAGCCCTCCGTGCATCACTGGAAAGCCTCGTGCTGCTGAAGAACGATGGTGTGCTGCCGCTGGATGCCTCCAAGTATGGCCGCGTGCTGGTGGTGGGTCCGAACGCGGATGACACCGCCTACGCCAACCTGCATTATGGCCCACGGCATACCGACAACGTTTCGGTCTATGGGGGATTGGCGGCTGCGCTGGAAGGCAAGGCCGAGGTTCGCTATGTGAAGGGCTGCGAGATCGTGGACAAGAGCTGGCCGGATTCGGAACTGATTCCCGTGGAGCCGGATGCAGAGGAGCAGGCGCAGATCGACGAAGCCATCGCCGCGGCCCGCGGGTCCGACCTGATCGTTGCCGTGATGGGCGGAAACCGCCGCACCTGCGGCGAGAACCGCAGCCGCAGTTCGTTGGAGCTTCCCGGGCATCAGAACAGGCTCCTGATGGAGTTGAAGAAGACCGGAAAACCGATGGTTGTAGTGCTGGTGAATGGCCGTCCGCTGTCCATCAACTGGGTGGACCGCAATGCGGATGCGATTCTTGAGGCATGGTATCCCGGCCAGTATGGAGGCACCGCCGTGGCCATGGCTCTGCTGGGGGATTACAACCCTAGCGGTAAGCTCACCGTGACCTTCCCCAAGACCGTCGGGCAGATCCCCTTCAACTTCCCCTATAAGCCTAATTCCCAGATAGATGCCGACAACATGCCGGGTGTGGACGGCACGCAGGCCCGCGTGAACGGGGCGCTCTATAATTTCGGCTATGGCCTGAGTTATACTACATTTAAGTATTCCGGCTTAAAGCTTTCCTCGACTGCTATCAAGCCAGGGGAGAGCGTTGAGGTTTCAGTGGATGTGACAAATACCGGCAAGCGCGCTGGCGACGAGATAGTGCAGCTATATCTGCACGACCGCGTTTCGTCCATTACGGTTTATGAGAAGCAGCTCCGCGGTTTCGAGCGCGTGTCGCTCGAGCCGGGGGAGACCAAGACCGTGAAGTTTACGCTCGGGCCCGAGGCGTTCAGGATTTTGGATGCCGATTTCAAGTTCGTTTTCGAGCCGGGAGAATATAACGTTATGGTTCGAGCCTCGTCCGAAGATCTCGGCCTGCAGCAGCGCCTGCTGATGCTGAATCCCGACGGCAGCGTGCCTGCCGGCTGCTCCGCTTCTTCCGACGACGGCCCGTTCCCCGTCTCGCTCGGGCGTGGAGATTTCGTGACGGTTCCCGTAGACCAGGAACGTGAAATTAAGGGTATCTTGCTCGAATGGGGCCCCGATTCCAATGCCGTGATCGACATTCAGACCACCTTCGGCGGCGGCCTCTACACCACCTGCGACCACGCTGTCGTGCGCACCGGCAATTCCGTCGAACGCCTCTTCAAAACCCCCGTCCGCGCCTCCGAACTGCGGCTGCTCGTCGCCTCGGGTCGTTTGGCCGCCGATAAGTTGACGGTGATCTACTAGTTTTTTGCATCTTCCTGCCCCCTCGTGGTCACCAGAGCAATTACATCAACGCCTGAACTTCGACTTTCAACTTGGGAAGGTCATTGATGACTATGCCCCAAAGGATGGTATCGTCAACTTTATCATAGCCGTGAATTACGAAATTACGAGCATCAACGGCTTGACGGGCGTTTGAGATAGCAATATCTTCGTGAATCTTCAGAATTCTGCTGGTTGCTTCACCTATAATCTCAATATTGCGCTCAATAGCCTTGTGCAGCATACTGTTACTGCAAAACTCCTGAAAAGTCTTTGGCCTGTCTTTGAAATAGGATTCTACATCTTCAATCGCAGACAGGATATCATACAAGTGTTTATTGGTATACTCATCCATATATCAATTGCTTAGTCCTGTCTACGTTCTGTTTGAAATAGGGGTTGCTGATGGAATCTTGAATCACCAGATCAACTTTTCTTCCAAGAAGTGTCTGTAAAGAATCGACCATTCCGAAGTAGTTGCCAGGGGCTTCTTCGAAGGGCATGGAATCAAATTTGACAATAAAATCGATATCACTGTCCTTGTTAAACTTGTCGGTAAGAACAGATCCAAACACATATAATTGTATCACCCTATGCTTTTGGCACAGAGCGGCGATTTGTGTTATGTTCTTACGTATCAGTTTCATAGCTCTTCCATGGAACCCGTGAAGCAAAGGTACGCTTTTTTCGACGAGTTATCAAATACGTGCCGCGTTTTCCTAGGAAAAAAAACCGAATAAATGGTGTTTTTAGTCAAACGCCAACCCGGAATAGCGACGGATGTAGAATTCGTCGATGGTGCCGGAGCCTTTGCGGGTGACGAGGAAGCGGACGATTTCCGCGATTTCCTCCGGCTGGATCAACTCGGAAGGGTCGATGTCCACTGTTCCCAGTGTCCCGTTTTTACGGACACCGGCGTCAAAAACCCCGGTAGAACGTTCCCGGTCCCCCGAATTTAGGGACACCGGGAGCACCAGAGGATGCGGAGCGAATACCTGTTTTCCAAAGGAAGGTATACTGACATTCACTTCAAATCATTCCAAGGAAAGGTGATGCATTACACCGGCGGGAACAACCACAAGGCCCTTCATGGCTATCTGAGAAAGGTGTATAGTGTCTCCAATACAAGTACGCTCCGACATGAACTCAAGAAGAAAAAGTGGGAAGATCTTGCACCCGGGGATGTTCTTGTCTATGAAGCCGACGACAGGCGTAGCGTTGGACATGCCATTCTTATAGTTGATGTTGCCATAAATCCAAGAACCGGAAAGAAAGCCTTCTTGTTCGCCCAGAGCAGCCTGCATTTTCTGCATAATCTACCACCGCAAATCTTACCACCATTTTACCACAAATGTTACCACCAAAATACCACAAATCTTACCGTCGAGTTTTTCAAAAATATTTGGTAGAGTGCTGCAAAATACCTAAATTGCGCCAGAATTAAACAATGTGATTATGGACTACTTAAAGAGAGTCATTGATAACCAGTTGCAAGACTATCTGGATGCCTTCGGAGCCGTCAATATAGAAGGCCCCAAATGGTGCGGCAAAACCACCAC
Source organism: Bacteroidales bacterium (assembly GCA_016283985.1). The sequence goes on from JAEENZ010000124.1 coordinate 25,927, forward strand.
GGCAAAGCAGAAGGCAGCCAGCATTATTGAATTACAGGATACGGACAAAAGAGATGAATACCTGGCCACCGCTCTCACCAAAGCGTCTCTCCTGCTGGAAGGCGAAACGCCCCGCCTGATTGACGAATGGCAGGATGCCCCCACCCTCTGGGATGCCGTCCGCGTAGCCTGCGACCGTCGGCAACAGCCCTCGCAGTTCATCCTCACCGGATCAGCCGCAGCCGATACGGACGAGACCGCCCACACCGGCACCGGCCGTATTGCTGACCTCACGATGTATCCCATGAGCTTGTACGAATCTGGCGAATCTACCGGCGACATCTCATTGGAGGCCCTTTTCGACAATCCCAAGACGGACCTGGGCGCCCGCTCAAAGATGAGCGTAGAAGATCTTGTCTTCGCGGCATGCCGTGGCGGTTGGCCTGCTGCTTTGCAGCCCAAGACAGAGCGCGGAAAACTCCTCGTAGCCAAGAATTACGTCAAGACCGTCTGCGACAAAGACATCTCCAAGGCTGCCAAGGAAAAACTCGATCCCAAGATTGCCCGGGCCATCCTTCGCTCCTATGCCCGCAACGTCTCCACCATGGTGGACAAATCCACCATCCTGGCCGATGTGACCGCCAACAACGACTCCCTCTCCCGCAGCACCTTCGACAAATACGTAGCGGCATTGGAGAAACTCTTCGTCATCCAGGACATCGGTGCCTGGAACCCTTCCATCCGTTCCAAGACTGCCATCCGCAGTGGCGAGAAGCGCAGTTTCTGCGACCCCTCCGTCGTCGTGGCCTCTCTGGGCCTCGGCCCCGGTCAGTTGCTCACCCAGCTCAAAACCTTCGGCTTCATCTTCGAATGCATGTGCGTTCGGGACCTCCGGGTCTATTCCGCCCCGCTAGACGGAGAAATCTCACACTATCGTGACCGCTACGGTCTCGAAACCGATATTGTCCTGCATCTGGAAGACGGTCGTTATGCCCTCATCGAATGCAAACTTGGCAGTGCGGAAATAGACGATGCCGCCAAGCACCTAAAAGATCTGGTGAGACTAATTCGTAAACACAACGAAGAAGAGAAACAAGTCCCCCTCCGTGAACCGGATCTCCTGATGGTCATCACCGGTGGTGAATATGCCTACGCCCGCCCCGATGGTGTATACGTCATTCCCTTGGCTTGCCTAAAAGGTTGATCACAATGCTCCCGGTGTCCCATTTTTACGGACACCGGCGTCAAAAACCCCGGTAAAACGTTCCCGGTCCCCCGGATTTAGGGACACCGGGAGCACCAGGGGGTGCGAACCCAAAGAATTATTATCTTTGCGTTCAGAAAGGATTCTTTTTGACATGAAAAAATATCTCATTATAGCTTTCAGCCTATTGGTCGTGCTTTTGGGTGCGGTGGCGTGCGAAAAACAGGGTGGGGAGGAAGAGGAACCCGTCGTGGGTGCGGATTCAAAGCTCTATAGTTGCTCTGATAATGATAATGGTATTATATGGCAGCTTCATTTAATGGGCGATTCAATGTGTGAAGTCACGGCCAAAACCTCAAAAGGCATTTGTTATCAAATAAATAGTATTTTATACTCTAATAATACATTCAGGTTTAGATTTGATATTAAGATTCCTGTCGACAAAGCGTCCAGTGGAAAAGATGAGAAATACAGATTTCTGGATGGCGTTATTAAAGACAGGATGTTTTTAATAGATATCTGCCGCTACAACGACGACGGCTCCCGCGGCGAATTGAAAAGATATTTATTCAAATAAATACCATGCTTACCATCTGTCTTCTCATACTCATTTATTCGATGCTCAAGAAACCGGTGGCGTCGCTGGTCGCAAAGATCAAGGACGCGGACTGGAAACGGCCTGTCAAGAATGCGTGGAACAAGATCGCAG
>JAEENZ010000016.1 GCA_016283985.1 Bacteroidales bacterium
GGAGTGCTGGCTACAGGCATCCAGGAGAAGTTCGGCATGAAGCCGGAAATCATCGACGGACGCCGCGTAACCGATGCCGCCACCCTTCAGATCACGGTCATGGCCTACGCCGGATGGTGCAACAAGAATATCGTGGCCACCCTGCGCAAATATGGCTGTAACGCCATAGGTCTCGCCGGCTGCGACGCCTCCATCATCAAGGCCGGGAAAAGGCCCCCTCTGAACGGGATAGACTATGGTTTCGTGGGAGATGTCACCCCGGATTGCGTGAATACAGCGATGCTCGGCACCCTTCTCTCCGCCGGCCTGGTGCCCGTGCTTTGTTCGATAGTGCACGACGGGAACGGGCAGTTGCTGAACACCAACGCCGACACCGTGGCTGCAAGCGTCGCCGCGGCCATGGGAGCGGGCCTCGACTGCGTTTTCGAACATGCCGGGGTCCTGCTGGACCAGAAAGATCCGTCCAGCCTCGTGCCGGAGCTCAGTTTTGAGGACTTCAAGGCCCTCAAGGCGGAAGGAAAGATATCTGGAGGGATGATTCCCAAGCTCGAGAACGGCTTCAAGGCACTGGGACAGGGAGCATCCTCCGTAAACATTGGAAAAACCATTCTGAAGATATGAACTGCGATTACTATGTAAACCTGCTGCGCAGGATGGTTGCCGTTTCCTCCCAGTCCTACGAGGAAGCGGAAGTCAGCGCCCTGATAGGCAGGGCCCTGGACGAACTGGGCATCAGGCACGAAATCCTTCGCGGGAACATAATAGCCGTAAACGAATCCTACGATGCCTCCAGGCCTACCCTGGCCCTGGATGCACACATCGACACCGTCGCCCCCAACAACGGGTATACCAGGGATCCTTATGATGCAGGGGACGACGACAGCATCGTCCGGGGCCTGGGTTCCAACGACGACGGCGGATCCGTTGTCAGCATGCTGGCTGCATTCGATCATTTCTACAAGGAACAGATGCCCATCAACCTAATGCTGGTCCTCACGGTAGAGGAAGAGGTCTCCGGCCCGGACGGTGCCGAATGGCTGTATTCCGGCAACGGACCCTTTGGTGAAGGCAAAGCATACGGGATGCCCGACTGGGTGATTGTGGGAGAGCCTACGAAGATGCGTGCGGCCACCAGCGAAAGGGGCCTTCTGGTGCTGGACGCCCTGGCAGAAGGTGTCAGCGCCCACGCAGCCCGCGGAGGGGGCGACAATGCCCTCTACAAGGCGATCGAAGACATATCCACCCTGCGCTCACACAAATTCGGGCGCATCTCCCCGAAGATGGGGGAAGTCCATTTGAACGTTACCCAGATTGAGGCCGGCACGGCCCACAACGTCATCCCCGACCGCTGCTCCTTCGTGGTGGACATACGCCCCACCGAGCAGTATACCTGCGAGGAGATACTGGAAGAACTGCAGGCCCTTTGCAAAAGCAGACTGACGCCCAGGAGCCTTTCGCATCGCTCCTCCGCGACCAGGGAAGGCTCTCCCCTCCTCAAAACGGTCGAGGCGCTGGGGATAGGCACTTTCACATCCCCCACCACGTCCAACTGGATGGTCATCGGCTGCGATGCTATCAAGATGGGACCCGGAGACTCCGAACGCTCGCACAGAGCCGATGAATACATCCTGCGCAGCGAAATCGAAGAAGCTGTTTCAACCTATATCGACCTTATCCGCACATTCTATGGCAACACTCTGGAATAAAGGCACTTCCGCCACCGCGGCGGTGGACTCCTTCACCGTCGGCAACGACCGCATCCTGGACCTCCGCCTGGCCCGCTACGATGTGCAGGGCTCCCTTGCGCACATCAAGATGCTGGAAAGCATCGGCCTGCTGACCGCGGACGAGCTCGCGCAGCTCACCCCCGCGCTGGAAGGCATCGCCGCCAGCATCGAGGCAGGCGATTTCCGCCTGGAGGACGACGTGGAGGACATCCACTCGCAGATAGAACTCCTGCTCACCCGCCAGCTGGGCGAAGTGGGAAAGAAGATTCACGCCGGCCGCTCACGCAACGACCAGGTGCTGCTCGACATCCGCCTCTTCCTGCGGGACGAGATCGATGCCGTACGAGGCGAAGTGAAGGCGCTGTTCGGCATCCTGCAGGCCCTGAGCGAGAAGCACAAGGAAGTGCTCCTGCCAGGATACACCCACGGCCAGCTAGCCATGCCATCCTCCTTCGGACTCTGGTTCGGAGCCTACGCCGAGGCCCTTGCGGACGACATCACGCTGCTCGCAGCGGCCCGCAAGGTCGTCAACCGCAATCCCCTCGGATCGGCCGCAGGCTACGGGAATTCCTTCCCGCTGGACAGGGAGATGACCACCCGCCTGCTGGGCTTCGACACTCCCGTCTACAATAGCATCGCAGCCCAGCTCGGACGCGGCAAGACCGAAAAGTGCGTGGCCTCCTCACTCGGTAGTATCGCGCTGACTCTCAACAAGTTCGCCGCCGACTGCTGCCAGTTTATGAGCCCCAACTTCGGTTTCATCCACTTCCCCGATAACCTCACCACCGGCTCCAGCATCATGCCCCACAAGAAGAATCCGGACGTGTGGGAGCTGGTGCGGGCACGCTGCAACCGCATCCTCGCGAGTGAGAACGAAATCTCGCTCCTCTGCAGCAATCTCCCCCACGGCTACCACAGGGATTTCCAGATCCTGAAAGACATACTCTTCCCCGTGCTGGAGATGATGCACGAGTGCCTGCAGATGACCGCCTACATGCTCGAAAACATAGATGTGAACGAGCATATCCTGGACAATCCGCTCTATGAGCAGATGTTTACGGTGGAGGAGGTCAACTCCCTCGTAAAGGGCGGCATGCCATTCCGGGACGCATACAAAAAAGTGGGCCTGAAGGTAAACGAGGGCAAGTTCTCCTACAATACCAAAGGCCTAAAGGCCACCGACCTTGGCCACACCCATACAGGCAGCATCGGAAACCTCTGCAACGACAAGATTGCGAAACTCCTCGAGGATGAATAAAGCCAAGCTCATATTGGAGAACGGACTCTGCATGGAAGGCATGAGTTTCGGCTACGACGGGCCATGCTCCGGCGAGCTGGTTTTCTCTACCGCCATGGTGGGCTACCCAGAGAGCCTCACTGACCCTTCTTACGAGGGACAGATCCTCTGTGTAAGTTACCCTATAGTAGGCAATTATGGCATTCCGGCCATGACCCGGGACGAGTGGGGCGTGTGCCTCGGTTTCGAGTCCGAGAAGATTCACGTGCGGGGGCTGGTGATTTCAGACTACAGCGGCAAGTTCAGCCACTACGATGCCGTCAAGAGTCTCGGGCAGTGGCTCCGCGACGAGCACATCCCCGCAATCTGCGGCGTCGACACCCGCCACCTCACCCAGCTCCTCCGCGACAACGGAACGTTGGCAGCATCCATTGTTCCGGGGCTGGCGACAGGTATACCCTCACAGGACCTACGCCACCCTCGGCTTAGAGGGGGGACCGTGAGCTACGCGAACGGTGGGGCGAAGTCTGCGTTAGCAGACGAAGCGGTCGGTGAGGGTATACCTGCGGCAGCGGTGGTAAGTTGTAAAGAGAATATACTATATGGAAGGGGGACCAAGCGTATAGTGCTGGTCGATTGCGGCGTAAAACACCAGATCCTCCACTGCCTGCTGGAGCGCAGCATTGAGGTGCTGCGCGTGCCTTGGGACACGGACGTAAACGGCATCGATGCCGACGGCATCATGATATCCAACGGCCCCGGAGACCCTTCCGCATGCGTTCCAGCCATCGAATCCATCAAAAAGGCCATGGAAGGCACGAGGCCGATCTTCGGCATCTGCCTGGGTAACCAGATAATGAGCATCGCCGCAGGGGCATCCACCTATAAGATGAAATACGGCCACCGCAGCCACAACCAACCGGTGCGCATGTGCGGCACCGAGCGCTGCTTCATCACCAGCCAGAATCACGGCTACGCGGTGGACACAAAGACCCTGGGCGACGATTGGGAGCCGTATTTCGTCAATCTTAACGACGGCACTTCCGAAGGCATCCGCCACAAGAGCAAACCCTTCTTCTCCGCACAGTTCCACCCCGAAGCCTCCAGCGGCCCCACCGATACGGAGTTCCTCTTCGACGAATTCATCTCCGCCCTATGAAAGACTGCACACTCCAGAAAGTCCTGATACTCGGATCCGGCGCCCTCAAGATAGGAGAGGCCGGAGAGTTCGACTACAGCGGCACGCAGGCCCTTAAAGCCCTGCGCGAAGAAGGGCTGCAGACAGTCCTCATCAATCCCAACATCGCCACCGTGCAGACCTCGGAGGGGGTTGCGGACAAGATCTACTTCCTCCCCGTCACCCCCGCTTTCGTGGAGAAAGTGATAGAAAAGGAACGCCCGCAGGGCATACTCCTGTCGTTCGGAGGGCAGACCGCCCTCAACTGCGGCGTGGAACTCTTCCGGAACGGCGTGCTCGAACGCTACGGCGTACGCGTGCTGGGTACGCCGGTGCAGACCATCATCGACACCGAAGACCGCGAACTCTTCGTCCGCCGGCTCGACGAGATCGGCGTGCATACCATCCGCTCCCATGCGGCGTCATCGCAGGAAGAAGCCAGGAAAGCCGCGGCCGAACTGGGATATCCGGTAATCGTGCGGGCGGCATACGCCCTGGGCGGCCTGGGATCTGGTTTCTGCGACAACGAGGCCGAGCTTGACACAGTCACCGCCAAGGCCTTCACCTTCTCCGGCCAGGTGCTGATCGAGAAGTCCCTGAAGGGCTGGAAGGAGATAGAATACGAGATTGTCCGCGACAGCGCAGACAACTGCATCGCGGTCTGCAACATGGAGAATTTCGACCCTCTGGGCATCCATACGGGCGAAAGCATAGTGGTAGCGCCCTCGCAGACGCTCACCAACGCCGAATACCACTTCCTCCGCAGGACATCCATCGACATAGTCCGCCACCTGGGCATCGTGGGCGAATGCAACGTGCAGTACGCCTTCAGTCCCGACGGCGAGGATTACCGCGTCATCGAAGTGAACGCCCGCCTCAGCCGTTCGTCGGCCCTGGCATCGAAGGCCACAGGCTATCCCCTCGCCTTCATCGCGGCAAAACTGGCTCTGGGCTATTCCCTGGCCGAACTCAAGAATGCGGTCACGCAGAGCACACCGGCCTTTTTCGAACCGGCGCTGGACTACGTGGTGTGCAAGATTCCCCGCTGGGACCTCGCCAAATTCAAGGAGGTGTCCCGCGAACTGGGCTCCAGCATGAAGAGCGTGGGCGAGGTGATGGCCATAGGCCGCTGCTTCGAAGAGGCCATACAGAAGGGGTTGCGCATGATCGGGCAGGGCGCCAACGGCTTCGTCTGCAACAAGCCCTACAAGGTGGAGGATCTGGATTACGCCCTCCGCAACCCGGACGACACCCGCATCTTCGCCATCGCCGCCGCCTTCGAATCCGGCTACGACGTGGAACGCATCCACCGTCTAACCGACATCGACCGCTGGTTCATCGACCGCCTGGAGAACATAGAGAAGACCTACCGAGCCCTGGAAGCATGCAAGTCGCTGCAGGACGTGAGTCCGGAACTGATGCTGAAGGCCAAGCGCGAGGGATTCTCCGACATTCAGATTGGCCGCGTGTTCCATACCCCGGAGGCGGAAGTTCGCGCGCTCCGGCACGGCATGGGCATGCACCCCTGCATCAAGCAGATAGACACCCTCGCGGCCGAGTTCCCGGCGGTGACCAACTACCTCTACCTAACCTACAACGGCGACTGCAGCGACATAACGCCGAAACAAGGAGCCGTGATAGTGCTGGGTTCCGGCGCCTACCGCATAGGCAGCAGCGTGGAGTTCGACTGGTGCGGGGTAAATGCCGCTAAAACCGTGCGCGAGAGCGGCCGGCAGGCGGTCATCATCAACTTCAACCCCGAGACTGTCTCCACCGATTACGACTCCTGCGACCGCCTCTACTTCGACGAGCTGAGCCTCGAGAGCGTGCTGGAAATCTGCGACGTAGAGCATCCCGCCGGCGTGATAGTGAGCGTAGGCGGACAGATCCCCAACAACCTCGCACTCCCCCTCTCCCAGCTCGGAATTCCCCTCCTGGGCACCTCCGCCGAGCATATCGACCAGGCGGAAGACCGCGGCAAGTTCTCTGCCATCGTGGATAAACTCGGCATCGACCAGCCCCGCTGGAGCGAGCTCCGCAGCTACGCGGATGTGGAAAAGTTTGTAGAGGAAGTAGGCTTCCCCGTGCTCGTGCGGCCGTCCTATGTGCTCTCCGGCGCGGCCATGAACGTATGCTACAGCAAAAAGCACCTGCGCGAGTATCTCGAGAAGGCCGAAGAGGTGTCGGAAGAGCATCCGGTTGTGATAAGCGAGTTCATGCAGCGCAACAAGGAGCTGGAGTGCGATGCAGTGGCAGATGGCGGAAAGATCCTAGCCTGCGCCATCTCCGAGCACATAGAGTACGCCGGCGTGCATTCCGGCGACGCCACCATACAGTTCCCCGCCCAGACCACCTACGGGGTGACCGCCGCCCGCATCAAGCGGATAGCCGCCGCCCTGGCCTCGGAGCTGAAGATCTCCGGCCCGTTCAACATACAGTTCCTCGCAGGAGAGAACAGCCTGAAGGTGATAGAATGCAACCTGCGCGCGTCCAGGAGCTTCCCGTTCGTGAGCAAGATCCTGAAGCTCAACTTCATAGAGCTGGCCACGCGGGTTATGCTCGGGGAACATCCCCAGGGCGGCCACATAGACCCCTTCGAGCTGGATTACGTGGGAGTAAAGAGTTCCCAGTTCTCGTTCGCGCGTCTCGGGAAGGCCGATCCAGTGCTGGGAGTGGACATGACATCCACCGGCGAGGTCGCCTGCATAGGCGAAACACTCGACGAGGCCCTGCTCAAGTCCATGCTTTCCGTAGGCCACCGCATCCCCAAGGGACCTGTGCTCGTTTCGGTAGGTGACATGCTGCACAAGGCGGCCCTGGTGCCAGCCTGCAAGATGCTTGCGGAGAAGGGATACAAGGTCTATGAGGATGTCTCCCCCTCCGCCCTGGATCTTATCCGGGAGCACAAGGTGGAGCTGGTGATCAACATCCCCGAAGAATCCGCAGAAGGAGGCCCCGGTGCCGGATACGAAATACGGCGCGCCGCAGTAGACTACAACGTGCCGTTAATCACCAATATCCGCCTTGCAGATGCCTACATCCGGGCTTTCTGCAAGATGGGAGAGGATGTGCTGGCTATCAAGGCCTGGGACGAGTACCGCTGATGCGCTCCCGCACCATGCCGCTCACGAGCAGCCACTCGGCAGTCACGTAGGTGAGCATCACCAGAGCGTGCCGGAACGGGAAGTCTATCCCCGCGAAGGAATCTATCGCAATCAGCGAGTCCGATATTATGAAGATGATGCCGCCCACGATTATGCGGATGGCGAACGCCTTGCCGCGGAGGGCCCAGAGAATGCCGCTTGCCGCCACGATCATCAGCGTGAACGCATAGACGCTGACCACAGCGCTGAAGGGCCATTCGACACCGAAGAGCATCACCAGCACAGGTGCAAGCACCATGGGCACAAGCAGGCAGAAAATCTCTTTCCAGCCCTTCAGACCTCCCATTCCCGAAAGCAGGATGGCCAGATAGAAGAAGTGCCCGATGAGAAAGGAGCCCAGCCCTGCAGCGAAACAGGTGAAGCCGTCGAACATCAACAGGATGTCGCCTGCGGTGTGGAAGGTCAGGCCGATTGCTAGAAGAATCGGCATCCTGCCCTTGTTCTCGGGAAGCAGTTGCATCAGCGCCGCAGCGGCCAGGGAAGGCATCAGGAAGGGCTTTATGTACATGGGTGTGGCCTCGTCACCCAGTGCGAGGCACACTACGTCGGCAATCGACAGGAGCAGGAAGATAATGCCTGCTATTTTGGTCTGAGTTTTCATGGTCATTCAATCTTTCCCCAAATATCGGTAAAAGTCTTTATAAAAGCAATCCCCGCCACCGGAAGGGAGCAGGGATTGGATTATGGGATCATGTTTCAGTACTATTCGACGTCTTTGACCAGGCGAACGGCGCGGCCGAAGGGACGGCTGGACTGATCGAAGCGCCAGTTGATATAAGAACCTCCACCAGTACCGAGATCGAGGGCATATGCATACTCACGATTGGTACAATAAGAAGATGTCCAATATGAAGATCCTGCATTAGTGTCACTGACATTATAATAACCGACAGCATTATTGCCAGGATCCAAGGTGCCTGCTGCCGGGAGGAATACAGCTCCGTTGGCTTCCATAACTGCCCACTCGGTATCAGAATAAACGTTGTCGGTCCAATTGATTGAAGCAGGTTTGTCAGAATTACCTATAGTTATCGTATTGGTTAATGCCGTAATGGCTGATCCTGCCCAATCATCAGGAAGTAAAATAACTCCACGGATGCCATTGACAGTGCCAACACCACGACGGTTAACAGCATTGGCTCTCTCATTTGCCAGATAGGCCCACTCGCTTTGAGTAAGCGTGCGCCACTGGTCCGTTTCATCTCCTCCGTTAAGGATAGCGTTGAATACACCCCAGTCGTTGTTTGTTCCATCGATGCCTGAAGATGCAGGTCCGTAAGCGTAACTTCCACCCCAGTAAGAACTATTGCAAATGGCAAAAGGCTTAAAATGATAATCGCCATTACTATAACGATATCCACTGGATGCATACATGAACAGATCGATTCTTTGTGCACTTGTGAAATCATTAATGTATGACCCTATAAGTCCGGCTCTCCTGACTGTACTATTATTACCTGTTGCACCGGAAATATCCCATTGATTGTCAGCAAAGGTGAAGACGCCACCGTTGTAATCCTTCTCGGCGATGGGAGTGTTAACAGCTGTGGCAGATTTGGTCTTGTGGATATTTCCGCCATAGAACCACTGAAGGTTGCCCTTGGAGAAATACACCTTCTTTGTACTGCTCACGGAGAACTGGCCACCAAGGCGGCCGGGATTGGTCTTGAGCACGGATGAAAGGTTTGTTTGATAATAGGTGCCGGCTGCCAAGGTGAGGGAAGGAACGGAGAAATAATATCCTACACCGCCTTCCGTGGCCTTGAAGGATATTGCCTTTCCCGAAATTGCGGGAAGAGCGACATATATAGGATTTGTGGCAGACCAGGGCGTCACCACATAATCGACACCGTCGATGGTAACCCTGAGCTCGGTGGCAACGGCATTGAGCGTAAGCTTCCAAATGACAAACTGGTTAACGAGGGAAACATTTGCCTTGAATGAGGCAGCGGAACCAGCGACAGAAAAGTTTCCGGAACCTATACGCACATCGTACTTCTCGCTTATGCTATCGGATCCGATAAGGTTACCCTTCTGAGCGGTGAGAAGGTCCGCCTTTAATTCCTTGGAGGATGCATCTACGGCAGATGCAGGGTAGATAACCGTAACAAGGGTATTGTCGGCGGGGGTGGCAGAAAGTTTTGCGCTGATGGTAGCATTACCGGAACCATCCACCGAGTCAATATTGGCAACATCAAGGTATTTGGTCTCTGATACAGTGTAGATGAGGGCGACTTTTTCGTTTTCCGCCCAGCTGGCCGTCACGGTCGAGCCGGCATCGGCCAATGCCTTGGAAGCAGGCTTCTCGACTATTGCAGTGAAAGGAATTCCTGCCTGGAGATTAGACTGTTCGGGAGTCTCGATGGGTTCGATCTTGTTGCAAGCCGCAAATGCAAGGATGATAGCGGCAAATCCAAATAACTTCTTCATAATCATTTACTCCTCCGTTTAAACAAGATTAAGCGGATCACCGCCGTCAACATAATCAACAGGGTCACCGAAAACATTGGACCCGTTCAAGTCCAGGCTCTGGCATAGGAACCCGTTCAAGTGCAGCTCCACAACGCTGGTTGCGGGAGCCTCATACAGTTCTTTGCTTTTTGTTACCATAAACAGAATATTGAAAATTAATACACTACCAACTCATCTTTGCAAAGATACGCAGAACGCACGGCAGAGTTGTACTGCCTGCGTTAACAGGAAGTCCGTATCCGTTCAAAAGATGTTGGAAATAGTTTACGAGTTTTGTAAACTCTTGGACTTGGCGTCGTAATACCCGGACCTGGAACCGAATCCGGCGGCATCTATGGCCTCTCCCAGCGTGGCGTCCGGATTCTGCCTCTGGTAGTCCTCAACATACATCAGCCGGAGGCGGTTCACATAGGTGGCAAAGCCGCCCAGCTCGCTCTTCACCAGCCCCGCGATGTATGTGCGGTTATATCCGCAGCGAGAGGCTACGTCCTGCAGGATGAGGTGCGGATCCAGGAAGGCCTGCTGCTCTTCCACCACCGTGCGAATGGCAGAGAGTATCTCAGTCTGCTTCTTCTTGGGCAGGGACCTGTGATACACCTGCGTCGCCTCTTCTTCTTTTTCCGAGGGCTCTTCCAGCGGGCGGTTGCGGTTCGGATGCAGCACTGATATCACGAATACCACGCACAGCACCGCGATGGCGATCATTATCACCGCAAGAACTGCAGGGTCGTTCAGCAGAACTCCCGTCCAGCAGAGCACGAGGGTCGGCGTTATCATGACCAGCCACCTGCGGGCCTGGCTCACGGGGAAGTCCTTGGGGTTGGAGAAATCGTCGGGGTCGAAAAGGCCTGCGCACCTGTATACCATCACGACCGAGCTGATGCAGAGCCCGGTCACCAGCACGCCAAGGATGTATAATGCTATGGTGAATGCCGATGCCATGGTCTGGTCCCCGGGAATTACTGCGAGCACGACGGCCGCAACCATGGCAAGTGAAACAGGGATACCGGCCAGCAGCACGGCCCGCTTCCAGCGTTTCCAGCCCATCACCACCCCGAAATATGAAATCAGCAGCAGGGTGAAATGGAACAACGTGGCTGGCAGAAAGTACAGCCTTGTCACATACCATGCGTCTACGCTTGCAGGGGTGAATATGTATGGCAGGAGGAACAACGAACTCAGCCATACGCCCGTCACGAAGGGCCTTCCGGGATAATAGTAGCGGGGGTTGCGGTCGTAGGGCTGGCACATGTGGAACCAACGAACGGCAGCCACAACAAGGCATGTGGTCACATAAACGGCCGCAGCCAAGCCAAGGAAGTATGTGGATGATGGCGTCATCGCAAGCACAAAGATAGCAAATTCTTTATATCTTTGTCTAGACAATCATAGCATATGAAATCTATCGGAAACATCTTCTGGCTTATCCTTGGCGGTATCATCATCGCCCTCATTTACTACATAGTGGGCCTTCTGCTGTGCATTACCATCATCGGCATTCCCTTCGGCGTGCAGCTGTTCAAGCTTGGTACGTACGCGCTTTGGCCTTTCGGCCGCGAGTTGGTGAACGGGCCGGATGAACCAGGCTGCCTTTCCATCGTTATGAACCTCATCTGGGTTCTCTGCGGATGGTGGGAGGTGGCGCTACTGCACCTGTTCTTCGGCATCATCTTCTGCATCACCATCGTGGGCATCCCCTTCGGCCTCCAGCACTTTAAGATGGCCATCGGCTCCATCTTCCCCTTCGGGAAAGAAATCATATGAAACGCATCGAGGTAGTAGCTGCGGTTATCCGAAAGGGGGACAGGATTTTTGCCACCCAGAGGGGCTATGGCGACTGGAAGGACTGGTGGGAGTTCCCCGGCGGGAAGATGGAGCCGGAAGAAGCTCCCGGGGAGGCTCTGGTGCGGGAAATCCGCGAGGAGCTGAATGCAGAAATCGCCGTCGGGGACTTGATCGAGACCGTGGAATGGGACTATCCTGCTTTCCACCTCACCCTTCACTGCTATTGGTGTACTCTTTTGACCGATGCCGTTCGCCTGAACGAGCATGAATCCGCGCGCTGGCTGGACGCCGCTTCCCTCTCTTCCGTCCGCTGGCTTCCAGCCGACGAATCACTTGTCGAAAGAATCAAGGACAGTCTCTAGCGCTCCACAACTTCAACGACCTCCCCATTCTCCCACTTGATATCCACGGTTTTGCCACCGCGGGCGCGGAGGCCGCGGACTGACCCGGAGGGCCAGGCTGAAGGCAGGGCGGGAAGTATTTCCAAGCCGCCGTCGTGGCTCTGCAAGAGCATCTCGGCGATGCCTGCAGTGCCGCCGAAGTTACCGTCTATCTGGAAGGGAGGATGATTGTCCCAGAGATTATCCAACGTGCCGAATTTCAGTAGGTTACTGAGCAGTTCATGTGCGTGGTCGCCATCCTTCAGGCGGGCCCACATGTTCACCTTCCATCCCATGCTCCAGCCCGTTCCGGCATCCCCACGGTGTTCCAACACAACCTTGCATGCCTCGGCCAGTTCGGGAGTCGACGTCACGCCGATGGTCCGACCGGGATGCAGGCCATAAAGATGGTTCACGTGCCGATGGGTGTCCTCCGGATTGTCTATATCCTTGCTCCACTCCATCAACTGCCCGTAGCGCCCAATCTTGTATGGTGCCAGGCCGGAAATAACTTCCTGCCACTGCGCGCGGCGTTCGGTATCGCAATCCAGCACCTCCGAGGCCTCTATCGCATCCATCAGCAGCTCCTGCACCACCGCATGCACGAAGGTCGCCCCGGCATCCACGGGCCCGTGTTCGGGAGATGTGGACGGAGCAGCGGTGTAGTAGCCGTCGGGGTGCTTCCAGAGCATGTCGCAGGAGAAATCGGCGGCGCCGGCGATCAGTTCATACACGCTGCGCAGGTACTTCTTGTCCTGCGTGAAGGCGTAGCGGTCCCACAGATGCGTGGCAAGCCATGGACCGTTAGCCGGTGCGAGGTTCCAGATCATCGATTCGGAGGCCCCCGGCGAGGCGAAGCCGTAGATGTTGGAGGATATCTCGGCGGTCCAGCCGCGGGCGTCGTAGTAGGCCTGCGCGACCCTCTCCCCCGATTTCTCCAGGGAGCGGATGTAATCTACCAGCGGCGGCATGCATTCGTCCAGATTGGTGACGTTCGCGGGCCAGTAGTTCATCTGGATGTTGATGTTGTTGTGGTAGTCGGTGTTCCAGGGGCCCTTGATCTTGTTGCACCACAGGCCCTGCAGGTTTGCGGGCATGTCGCCCTGGCGGCTGGATGCTATCAGCAGATACCGCCCGTACTGAAAATACAGAGCCTCCAGCCCAGGGTCGGCCGCGCCCTCACGGTAGCGGTCCAGCCTGTATGGCGTAGGGGTGTCCTGCAGGGTATCCCTGTCTGACAGTACCAGATCAACACGACTGTACAAGTTCTGATAATCAGCCAGATGGCGTTTCAGCAGGCGCTTCCAGCCGCGGCGTCCCGCACGGGCGATGCGGCGTGCAGCGACCTTGCCAGGATCCTTCCCCTGATAGTATGTGTCGGAATCAGAAAAATCCGGATCGAAATTCATCTTGTAGTTGGTGGCAGATGCAACGAGAAACAGCGCCTCATCGGCGGCAGACACCTTCAGGACGCCATCTTCAGAGGCCACGGAGCCACCTTTGGCCAAAGCCTTAACCCGCAATGCGAACTTCTCCCCGTTGGCTTTCAATGCACCGGAATAACATATCGCCCTGCGGCCGACAGATACCGTCGATCCATCTGCAATGGGATTCTGAAGATAGCTTAAAGCCAAATTCAGCGCACCCGGCCTGTCAGCGGTGAATCGCACCGCCATCACCTGGTCGGGATAAGAAACGAACACCTCGCGCTTGTAGCCCACGCCGTCCTGGCGGAACTGCACGCGCACCAGAGCCGAATCCAGCGAAAGGGAACGCTCATAGCCCTCCACGGTGGCTCCGGGGCCGGAATGCGGATCAGGACGCTCAATCTTTACGGCATTCCACTTGCCGCTGTAATTCACCTTCTGGGGAGCCTGGGTGCCGAATCCTTCGGGCACAGGACCTTCCCGGAGGCCAGTTTCTATCAACAACTCGCCCAGGGTGGTCATGAAACCGAAGCGGTCCACCTTCTTGCCGTCCACCTCGCGCTCCGGCAAAGCGCCGAAATTCTTCTTGGTGAGTTCCTCTGCCAGCGCATCGTCCCCATTCAGGAAAGCCTGCCGTATGGCCGGGAGAACATCCGCCGCATGGCGGTTACAGTCCCAATAGTAAGCAGGATCGTCGCTCACCGCAGGGCCACCGGTCCAGAGGGATTTCTCGTTCAGCGTGAGCCTCTCGCGGGAAATGGAACCCATCACGTTGGCTCCCAGGGATCCGTTGCCGACGGGCAGCGACTTGCTCTCCCATTCGGGATCCACTCCCCCCGCCCAGATGGCACTGCCGGCGGAAGAGGTGGGCATGTCGAACCAGATGCGCATGGGCCCGGATGCCCGTGCGCACAAACCAAGAAGCATGGCTGCGGCTATGATGACGATCCTCTTCATTCTGTTTCTATCTTGATGATGCTGTGTAATTCCAAAAACTTTCCGTCCCTGCTCAGGCCCTCCCCAAATATCTGATATTCAGTGTCTTTGTCTGCTGTCCAGAACTCGAAACGGCACTGTCCGGAGGCATCGAGGGTGACGGACGGATTCCAGTAGATGGTGGTACGGAGGTCCTGTTCGGGAGAATCCTTCTGCTTCTGGGTAATGTATTTTGGGGCCCAGAACTCGGCAGGACGCTGGTAGCCCAGAGGACGCACGCGGACTATGTTGTCGTTCTTCTTGAGGTTCTGCACGAAGCCCTTGGCGGTCTTTATGACTATGGCTCCGCTGTAACCTGGGTAGTAGCCGAACTGGGAAGTGTAGTCCTTGATCACAAACATGCTTTCTATATCACGGGGACTCATGGTCATGATGTCGTATTCGGGCATCACCACGTCGTCTATTACCGGAAGGGCGGGCATTTCGGAACGCGAAGTACTCACGTAACTGCCATTGGCATTGTGCCGTACGACCACGCCCGGGGTATTCAGGAAGACTGAAAGGATGTTGGTGTAATTCATATTTTCTATATCCTCTGCGGTGAGAGGCCGGGTAGAGTTCATTTCCGAATACCAGATGGATTCACTGGGTTTTTTCTGCAGGGAAGCCTGCACCGTAGCCGCGTCCAGGAGGGTTTCCTGGAGGCCGTGCTGGCGTATGTATTCGTCGAAGGCCTGTTTCAGGTCGGCATCCGGCACTACGGCCTCGCGTTCCTGTGGCAGTGGTGCCCCGGATGTGCCGGGATAGGTTTCTTCATCTAGCATGAGTATGTTGCCGGACTGTCCCTTGCCAGTCTGGGTCTGCACGGTTATCTCGGTGCCTTCCGGGAATTCGGTCGCAAACACGAAGCGCCCGTCCTTCGCCAGCGGGGCATAGTTCACACTCACCATAGTGTCCAGCGTCGCATAGAGCGAAACGCGGCCTCCAGCCATCCTGTTGAACAGATAGCCCTCCGCATGGCCTGAAAGGAGCTGAGCCTTCTCGGGAAGCACTTCCGGAGTCGTGCAGGCGCCCTTAAGCACGGACGGCAGGTCGTATCTGCGCCACGCCTGGGTGAGCATCAGCGCATCCACGAAAGGCTGTCCCCTGGGGGTAAGATACTCCGCGGGGGCTTCCACGAAGCCGTTCAGTTCCGAACTAAGTAGCAGGGTGGATGCCAGGCTGTTAAGCGAATCGGGGGCGGATGCGCGGGAGTCGGTCACACTGACGGCCAGGCTGGCGCCAGGTCCAGATTCAAGCGCGCCCGGGGGCAGCCTGAAGCTTGCCCGTACCCTCTCCCTGCCGGCATAGAGGCCCTTCTGGGCGCCGCCGTCCAGACTAAGCCGGACATCCCTCCCAAGATTGAAGAAAAGACGCTCGCTAAGTATGTTGAAGTCTTTGTCTATCAGCATGAAAGCCACGATTCCGGAGGGGAAGGTGGCGGTGGTGAAGGAATAGAAAGTGCGGTCTTTTTCCCATTCCATGCATGCCAGAGGCCTTCCGGCCTGATGTACCAGAAGCCAAAGCCCATCCTCGGGGGCATCGGGGCCACGCAGGAGCGATACGCTGAGAGTACTCCTGAACTGCTGCAGCTGGATGACGCGGGCGGCGGGATCCGCGGCTGGCAGGGGGAAACGTTTCTGCCGCCCGCCATCGGCCGTGCAGACGGCAACGTATTTCTCTCCAGTCACAGGCTTCATTATGAAGTATCCCATGCCCCGGTGAAGGTTTCCTATCTGCGCCACTTCCGCCCCCTTGGAATCCAGCACCCGGCCGCTTACGTTCAGGCCCAGGCCATCCTCGCCCAGCACCTTCACGCCCACACGGCATGCCCTTCCGGGCACCAGGTATCCGCCCTCTGGCAGCAGCGACACGTCGAAATCAGGCTTCTTCCCCGGTGTGGCGTCCTTGCGCCTGGCGTAGGGATCGAGCACACGCAGGGTTTTGCGGAAGAAGGTCTCTTCCCCGGAGTTCAGCATATAGCGGGTGTAGGAGCGTAGGGTGTAATCCCCTTCCGGAAGCGCATCCTGCAGGTCGATGTGGCCTGCGAACACGCCCAGGCTGTCCGGGCGCAGCATGATGCGACGCATCAGCTCTCCTCCCGGGCTGACAAGTTCTACATATATATATCTGCTGATGCGGGATGGCCGGTTGTCGGCATCCGCCAGATGCGCCCTCAGCCATACCCGGTCTCCGGGCATGTAGGACGCGCGGTCTGTGGTTACGTGTATCTTCTCCAGGGGCCAGAACTCAGCCTGCCTGGCAAGCCTCAGGATAGCGGAATCCCGCACACTGGGGAGTTCTTGTCCCGAGGCACAGATGGCATACAGGAAAAGAACGCAAGCACAGATGCGGGATTTCAACATTGTTATTCAGCCGCTGCCGGCTGTTCTGCCTGCTGGGCTTCGGCCATCTTCTGCATCTCAGCAGCGAGCTTCTCGCGCAGGGCGCGCTGCTCGGCAACCTTCACGCGGATGTCCGTCAGAAGTGCGAAGGGCGTTGAGAAGAGGAAGGAACAGCGCTCACCGTTCTCCAGGTCAACCTGCACGCGGCCGTCCTCGGTAGCCGTAAGCGAGAATGGTACGGTGTCCAAGAAGCCCTTGCCTTCAGTAATCTTGCCATCCCTCCAGCTGGAATTCATGGAGAGGGAATCAGCGGCGGAATACTCCATATAGACTTCTCCGTCCGGCACGCCTGCTTTGAGCATGCCACGAACGGTGAAGAGGGAATCCCTGTATACGCCGCTCAGGCCGTCTTTGCCCTCGATGCGACCGATATCGGCACCCTGCACCTCATCCCACTGGGAAAGGTCGAAGTCTGTGAAGGGACTGGCCTTGACGTCGCCCACATAAATGCCGTGGGGCTCTCCTGCCTTGAGTTCGCCGGAGAAGCTGAACTTGCCGGGGATGGATATGGTGAGCGTGCCATTGTTCTCTTTGCCGTCTTTCACGTCACCGTCGAAGGTGCGGCCACCCATGCTGTAGTGCACGCGGCCGGTGACCATGTCGGTGTAGAGGCAGTTTGCGAGGGTGATATCCTGGCCCCACTTGCCGTCAGCCACTGTGCCGTCTTCCCACACAACCTTTCCGGTTGCCAGGCAGGGACCGGTGATTCCATCGCCCGTGAGAGGCAGTACCGTGCCGAGATAGGTCTTGCCACCCATGCCGAAGGATGACATGAAGAGGCCGTCTTCCAGCCATTCGCCCATGAGGGTGAGGGCGCCTACAGGATCGTTTCCAAAACGTACGAAACCCTTTCCGGACACGTCTGTGTCGTTCCATGTACCCTCCAGATACCTGTTTAGCTCCTTATTGTAGAACTCGCCGACGCCGAAGTGCCTGCCGTTCTGCCATTTGCCGGTGTAGATGTTGCCGTCGACATATATCATCTTTCCTTCACCGGAAGGCTCGCCAGCCTCCCATCCACCTTCGTAGGATGCGCCGGTGGCGTAGGTCATGACTCCTTCGCCATGCTGCTTACCCGCGGCCCATCCGCCCTCGTATCTGTCTTTGTTGGGATACTCCCTCACGCCTTTGCCATCGTAGAGGCCCGCGGCCCATCCGCCCACATACGTGGAGCCGTCGGCATAGGTCATCGATCCCTCTCCGTGCTGCTTGTTATCTTCCCAGTTGCCTTCATAGTAATCTTTGTTGGCATAGGTCATCTTGCCCTCGCCGGAGATCTTGTCGTCCACCCAGTTGCCCAGGTACTCGTCTCCGCTGAGGAAACGCATGGTGCCCAGGCCGTTCTTGATGCCGTTGGTCCAGTAGCCGGAATAGATTTCACCGTTGGCATAGATCATCACGCCCATGCCGTTGGGGGCCTTGTTCTTCCATTCGCCGTCGTATTGGTCTCCGTTCGGATACTTGTGCTTTCTGGCATCCAACTGCGCGGGCATGAATGCCAGCACGGCCGCCAGAGTCAGGAAAAGGATCTTTTTCATATGCTATTGATTATTGTTCGCTTGTTATCCAAGTTTCAAATATAGCAATTTCTTTGGAAAAGAAAAACAGAATACAATTGCATATTTTTGGTTATATTTGTGAATTGTACAAAGTAACCAATAAGATATGCAGAACAAATTGCAAGAACTTACCGAAAAGCTCTATCAGGAAGGGCTTGTGAAGGGTAAGGCAGAGGGTGAAGAACTGCTGGC
>JAEENZ010000017.1 GCA_016283985.1 Bacteroidales bacterium
TCTTGTTGCACCATCCGGCGTAGGCCATGACCGTGATCTGAAGGGTGGCGGCATCGGTTACGCGGCGTCCGTCGATGATTTCCGGCTTCATGCCGAACTTCTCCTGGATGCCTGTAGCCAGCACTCCACCCCCATGGACGAGGATCTTTGGGGAGGGGGATGCCGCGAACTCCTTGCAGAACGCTTCCAGCTTTTCGGGAGATTCTGCGATGTTTCCGCCTATCTTGCTGACAGTCAGATCTTTCATTGCAGCACTTCTTTGAATGATTCTATAAATATCCCGGCCTCTTCCTTGCTCAGGCAGAGCGGAGGCAGCAGGCGTATCATGTTCTTCCCGGACACACCGGTGAAGATGTGCTTTTCGTAGAGTAGTTCCTTCCGTAAATAGCTCACTTCCACGTCGAATTCTATCCCTATCATCAGTCCGCGCCCGCGGACATCTTTTATCCTGGGGTTGGACGGGATGCATGCGAGAAGGTATTCTCCGACTTCCGCGGCATTCTGCACGAGCTTTTCCTTCTCCATGACGTCGAGCACGGAAATGGCTGCGGACATGGCGAGATAATTCCCTCCGAAGGTAGTGCCGAGCATGCCTTTGACCGCCTTGAATTCAGGGGAAATCAGGATTCCGCCGCATGGGAAACCGTTGGCTATGCCTTTCCCCATGGTGATGATGTCAGCTTTCACTCCGGCCCACTGGTGGGCGAAGAATTTGCCGGTGCGGCCGTATCCGCTCTGAACCTCATCGAGGATCAGAACCGCCCCATATTTGGTGCACAGTTCCCTTAGTTCCTTCATGAAGGAATCGGAGGGAAGGTTGATGCCTCCGCAGCCCTGTATGCCCTCTATTATCACTGCAGCAACTCCACCCGCGGCAAGTTCCTTTTCCACTCCGGCAGAATCGCCCAGGTTGCAGAAAGACACTTTGTGATGGGAGTTGAACGGAGATACGATCGCGGGATTGTCGGTAAGGGCGACCGCGCCGGAGGTGCGCCCATGGAAACTCTTGCGGAAAGCGATCACCCGGTCTTTTCCGGTGTGGAAAGAGGCGAGTTTGACTGCATTTTCGTTGGATTCCGCCCCGCTGTTGTCCAGGAACAGGGAATAATCTTCGTAGCCGCTCGCTTTCCCGAGTTTATGGGCAAGCTCCCGCTGCAGGGGATTGACGACGCTGTTCGAGTAGAAGCCGAGCCTGCTGACCTGGTCGGTGATGGCCTTTATGTAGTCTGGGTGCGAATGACCTATGGAGATAACGGCGTGTCCACCGTACAGATCCAGGTATTCAGTGCCCTTGTCGTCCCAAATCCTGCATCCGGATGCGCGTGTGGGAACGACATCGAATAATGTATATACGTCAAAGAGTTCCATGGTTCAGAATGCTGATGCCTTCAGCTTCAGGCCGGTTTTCTCCGGGATTCCAAAAATGAGGTTCATGTTCTGCACCGCCTGCCCGGACGCTCCTTTGAGGAGGTTGTCGATGACGGAACTCACTGCGAGTTTGTCGCCGTGTTTTTCGAGGGCGATGATGCATTTGTTGGTATTGACGACCTGCTTGAGGTCGACGGGGGAGTCGCTGACGAAGGTGAAGGCGGCATCCGCGTAGTAATCCTTGTAAAGGGCCACGGCTTCCTCTCCGCCGAGAGGGCAGTCCAGGGTGATGCTCGCGAAGATTCCCCTTGCGAAATCACCGCGCATGGGAACGAAGTTCATGGAGGCCTTGCAGCCTGGCTGAACAATGCCCAGGTTCCTGTTGATTTCGATGAGGTGCTGATGTCCGAATACCTTGTATGTAGAGACGTTGTCGTTCCTCCAGCTGAAATGGGTGGTCGCTCCGGGCTTGACGCCTGCGCCGGTGGAACCTGTGATAGCGGTTATGTTGACATCCCCTGAAAGCAGTCCGGCGGCGGCAAGGGGAAGCAGGCCGAGCTGGATGGCCGTGGCGAAGCATCCGGGATTGGCCACCTTGTCGGCACCCTTTATCTTGTCGCCCTGCCATTCGGGAAGGCCATATACGTAGCCGTTGCTTTCATCCCTGTAATCCTGAGCCAGGTCCACCACCTTCAGCCCTTCCGGGCAGGGATGGGAGGCCCAGAATTCCCCGCTCTTGCCGTGGGCCGAGCAGAGGAAGAGCACGTCGATGCCGGAAAGGTCGACGGTATCGGTGAAACGGATGTCGGTATCTCCCAGAAGCCCTTCATGAACCTCGTACAGATGCTTTCCGGCGCTGCTTTCGGAGTGCACGAAGGCCAGTTCCGCTTCCGGGTGGTTGACCAGGATGCGGATAAGTTCTCCGGCCGTGTATCCGGCGCCGCCAATGATGCCCGCCTTAATCATTTTCGAATTCCTCCTGGTGTGCTCCGTAATAGACTCTTAACGGGGTGGAGAGCAGTTTTATGAAGCCTTTGGCCTCTTCTGCCGTCCATCCTTTCTGGCTCTCGCCGTATTCTCCCAGCTTGGATGCTACGAGATCGTCGGGGGAGTCGACTCCGACGGTGGAGAAGGAGTAGGGCCTGAGTTCCAGGCTGACGGTTCCGTTCACGTTCCTCTG
>JAEENZ010000125.1 GCA_016283985.1 Bacteroidales bacterium
GAGCTCCTGTGGTTCATTTCGGGGGATACCAACGTGAAGTATCTCCAGGATCACAAGGTGACAATATGGGATGAGTGGGCCGATGAA
Source organism: Bacteroidales bacterium (assembly GCA_016283985.1). Next base: position 88 of record JAEENZ010000125.1, read on the forward strand.
AACGGGGACCTGGGCCCCGTGTACGGCCACCAGTGGCGCAGCTGGCCGGCCCCTGACGGGCGCAGCATTGACCAGCTCTCGCAGGTGATCGATTTGATAAAAAACCATCCGGATTCCCGCCGCATGCTGGTGTGTGCCTGGAATCCGGGCGAGGTGGACAAGATGGCCCTGCCGCCCTGCCACTGCCTCTTCCAGTTCTACGTGGCCGATGGCAAACTGAGCTGCCAGCTCTATCAGCGCAGCGCGGACACCTTCCTCGGCGTTCCGTTCAATATCGCGTCCTATGCCCTTCTGACCATGATGATCGCCCAGACCTGCGGCCTCCAACCGGGCGAATTCATCCACACCACGGGAGACACCCACATCTACCTGAATCACTTCGACCAGGTGGCGGAGCAGCTCAGCCGCGAGCCGCGGCCCCTGCCCAAGATGCTACTGAACCCCGATGTGAAGAGCGTCTTCGACTTCACCTACGAAGACTTCACCCTGGTCGATTACGACCCCTGGCCCGCCATCAAGGCTCCGGTGGCGGTGTAAGGCGGCCCGCCCAGCCACTCACAGGCCCCGTTGGCCCGCCCCTGCGCCGACCATACGTGCGTTTGTTCCGAAAAACACCCCATTTCGGGAACAAACCTTCGTATTTCCGGCATTTGTTCCGAAAAACGGCCATTTTTGGGAACAAACTAAATTAATGTTGACAAGGTCCGGCGATTTTACTATCTTCGCCGAACGCTGCCATTTGTGCGGTGGATATGTTTGTTGGATTATAAAATGGCATCGCTATGAAAGCCTCTTCATCTAATGGGCTCTTGTCCCCCTCCCAGCAGGAACGGTCCTGCGAACTTACCTTTTCGAACGGCGGCCCTTTCTGGCACATCTGCACGGACGGGCAGTCGATGGAGATTATCTGCGAAACGGAAGAAGATTACAAGTTCGCAGTGACGGTAATCGCAATTGCTGCTGCGCTTACCGGGGTAAAAATCCTCACTTTCCAGGTAATGAGCAACCATATCCATGTAATTGTGGATGGCTTGGAGTCGATGTGCAAGGATTTCTTCTCCGAAGTCAAGAGGAGGCTGCGGCGCTATAGGAACAGCAGCGGCCGTTTTGCCAGCTTTGAAAAGTTCGAGGCGTCCTTTATTCCTATAGACAACCTGCGAAGTATGCGTTACGAGATTGCCTACTCTAACCGGAACGGCTATCTTGCGAACCCCTCCTGCACCCCGTTCTCTTATCCGTGGGGCGCCGGATACCTGTACTTCAACCCGCATGCATTCGTCACAGACGCCGTCCCTTTCGGCGATTTGACCCGGGACGAAAAACTAAAAATGTGCAGAAGCCGGATTCCGGACCTGCCGGCCGGATACATGGTGAAAGACGGGCTGATTCTTCCGCAGAGCTTTTGCGCAATCAAGTATGGCGAGAGCCTCTTCCGCGACGCTCATCAGTACTTTTCCATCGTGTCCAAAAACTATGAGGCTTATTCTGAGATTGCGAAGAGGCTGGGGGACGATGTGTTCCTGACCGACGACGAGATGTTCGCGGCTTTATCCATGCTAGCCAAAAAGAAATATGGAGACGGCCGGGTTACGCTTCTCCCCAATGCTTCCAAAATAGAATTGGCAAAGACGATGCGAAGCGACTATAACGCCTCGGAGGGTCAGATTCAAAGGATGCTTCGCCTGGACAGGGGGACCGTCTCCGAATTGTTCGGCCACCGGACCTAATAGCCGCGCGTCCGTTTGTTCCGAAAAACACCTTGTTTCGGGAACAAACCTATAGTTTCGCGGCATTTGTTCCGAAAAACGGGCAGAAACGGGAACAAACCTTCGTATTTCCAGGGTTTGTTCCGGAAATCGACTAAAAACGGGAACAAAACGACAGAGAAAGGGGATTCGGTGCAACCGGGGGCGCGGAATTTGCATCTTTATGCAAGGAATCGCGATTTTGCGGTTTAAAAGGATATGAAATTGAGGATTCTGCGGGCCGGTTTGGCCTTTGCAATATTATTATCGGGGACGGTTGCGGCAGCACAGACCGGGGCGGCGGCGCAAACGAGGGAGGCGGCACAAACGAGGGAGGCGGCACAAGCAAGAGCAGCACAGAGCGGGGCACCGCGCACATCGGGCAAAGCGACCATCAGCGGGTACATAACCGACGCGAAGACGGGCGAAACGCTGATTTCGGCGGGGGTGGTGGCGAACCAGGGAGCCGCGAATAAGGCGATAACCGGCGCCGTCACCAACCCTTACGGATTCTACACCCTAACGCTGCCGAAGGGCGCCCACGAACTCACCGCTTCCTACATGGGATACTCCGACCAGACCGTCTCCATCGACCTGCAGAGGGATACCACCATTAACTTCATCCTGAGCCAGGACCTGCAGCTCAACAGCGCCACGGTGGTGGCCACCAAAGACGCGGGCATCCTGTCTACCAAGATGAGCGCCATCGAGGTGCCCGTGACTGTAATTCAGCAGACGCCTACCCTCTTTGGCGAGGCGGATGTACTCAAGACCATCCAGCTGATGCCCGGCGTGCAGGCCGGAACTGAAGGATTTTCAGGTATTTACGTGCGCGGAGGCGGGCCCGAAGAGAACCTCCTGCTGCTGGACGGCATCTCCCTCTACAACGCCGAACACCTGATGGGCATCTTCTCCATCTTCCAGCCGGAAGCGGTGAAGAAGGTCACCCTCTACAAAGGCTCCTTCCCGGCGCGCTACGGCGGCCGCATCTCTTCCATCATCGACATCCGCACCAACGACGGCAACATGAAGGAGTACCACGGCACGGTGAGCGTGGGCGCCATCAGCGACAAACTGCACATCGAAGGCCCCATCATCAAGGACAAACTGGCCTTCAGCGTGAGCGGGCGCGGTATGCACACCGTCTTCTTCACCCCCATCCTGGTGGCCAAGGGCCTCAACGGCAACTACTTCTTCTACGACCTCAACGGCAAGCTCAGCTGGCGCATCTCCGACAAGGACCGCCTCTTCCTGAACGCCTACAACGGCCGGGACATCTTCTATTATAAGGATAAGGACTCCGGCAGCGGCACCATCAGCTACGGGGACGACACCACCGCCAGCCATAGCTATTCCGACAGCAACAACATCGACATCCGCTGGGGAAACACCCTGGCCGCCCTGCGCTGGAACCACATCTACAACAACCGACTCTTCTCGAACGCCACCGTCGCCTACACCCGCTACAAGATGCAGGTGGGGGTAGATATCGAGAACGTGGATATCGTGGACGGAAAGAAGAGCCGGGACGTGTTCAGCATTCTCTACCACTCCGGTATGAGGGACCTGACCGCCAAGCTGGACTTCGACTACACCCCCTCGCCGCAGCACCTGATCAAGTTCGGCGCGGAGTACGTGAACCACACCTTCATCCCCGAGACCCTGGGCGGATACATCTACGAAAGCGATGCGGCCGAGGTTGCCGTGGACACCACCTTCAAAGCATCCGCCAACGCCACCCTCCACGGGCACGAAATGTCGGTCTATGCGGAGGATGACATCAGCATCGGCGAGCGTCTGACCCTGAATCCGGGCCTGCACGCGGCATTCTTCTACACCCTTGGCACCCCCTACTGGAGCCTGGAGCCCAGGATGAGCGCCAAGTACAACTTCACGGAGGATATCTCCGCCAAGGCCTCCTACTCGCGCATGGCGCAGTACGTGCATCTGCTCTCGCCCGCCAAAATCACCCTGCCGATGGACCTCTGGGTGCCCATCACCGACAAGATCAAACCCGTCACCTCGGACCAGGTCAGCGTCGGGGCCTACTACAGCGGCATCCCCGGATGGGAATTCTCGCTGGAGGGCTACTACAAGTGGATGCACAACATCCTGGAATACAGCGACGGCACATCCTTCTTCGGCAACTCCGCCAACTGGCAGAAGAACGTGGAGATGGGAGAAGGCCTGGCGCGCGGGGTGGAACTCTTCGTGGAGAAGAAAGACGGCCCCACCACCGGCTGGCTGGGATACACCCTCGCCTGGAGCGACCGCGTGTTCCCGGACGGCACAATCAACGGCGGAAAACCCTTCCCCTACCGCTACGACCGCAGGCACAATATCTCCCTGGTGGTGAACCATCAGTTCAACAAGAAGCTGGCCCTCAGCGCCACCTGGACCTTTGCGAGCGGCGGCACCATGACCGTGCCCGAACGCCAGACTCAGGTGGTGTATCCGGACGGGAGCGTGACTACGGAGGATTATTCCCCTTCCCGCAACAATTACCGCCTGCCGCCGAGCCACCGGCTGAACCTGAGCCTCAACCATACCAAACAGAAACGGCACGGGCAGGCCGTCTGGAGTTTCGGGGTGTATAACGCCTACAACAACATGAATCCGAACTTCGTGTTCTCGGACTATAGCACAGACTACGACGCATCGTCCCCCGGGACCTACCGCAAGAAGCAGGAACTCACGAAGATTACCATCCTGCCAATCCTGCCGTCGATTTCCTACACTTATAAATTCTAGCGCGATGAAGAAGATCCTGTATATGATGATGGCTGCGGCGCTTCTGGCCGCCTGCGACAATCCGCTGGAATACAAGCCTGAGAGCAAGGCGGATGAACTGGTGCTGAACGCCCACCTTTCCGCGGATGAGCAGTGGCACACCGTGTATGTGGCGGTGAGCCATACCGAATATGTAAGCATGGTCTCTTCCGGAGAACTGAGCTGCTATGTGAACGGCTCCCTTGTGGCAAAGACCAACACCCTGACAAGCCAGGAGGACTTTTACATGGGGCCGAACAAATACTTCACCTTCAAGGCCGACTTCAAGGCGGGCGACAAGGTGCGGATCGAGGTGGCGGCCGATGGCTTCAAGGCCAGCAACGAGCAGATAGTGCCGGACGCTCCCACCGTAACCAAGGTGGACACCGTAACCGTGCGCCAGAGGGATGAGGGGGGATATGTGAACGTCTGCTACCGCTTCGACACGACCCTCAAGGACAGCGATCCGGAGGAGAGTTTCTTCCGGCTCACGCTGATAGACCACGGGGAAAGCACCTTTTACAAGGATAATGTGGAAATCGGCCAGGACACGATGGACAAGCGCCGTGATTTCTGGGCCGATGACGACCCTGTGCTTAACGAGGGCCACTTTGTGGCGGATGAAATGCCTTTCGAAATAGGGTCGACGAACAAATACGGCATCTTCACCGACAACATGTTCGCCGGTGCGTCCGCCACCCTGAAACCTGTCGCAGGCAAGTATTCCTTCGGCCTGACGGGATATATGGACGGAGCGGATTCCGTGAAGGTTGCCACCACAGCCATTGTCAAGGTCTACGGCATCTCAAAAGCCTACTTCTACTATTTCAAGGCCCTGAATTCAATCAGCGACGGAGGGGGCGACCTTGCCCTGGAAGACGTTCAGATACCGGACAACATCGACGGCGGAATAGGGTTCATCGGCATAGCCAACCCCTGTTCCACCGGGTTCTATCTGGGAGAAAGATCCTATCCTTTGATGTATTACGGTGGCGACTATCCGCCTCTGCCGGAATAGGCTAAAGAGCCTTCAACACCCTATCTACAGGCGCGTCCTTAAGCAGGATGCGCTTTTCTGCATCCAGAAGATACAGGGAAGGGATGGCGCGGATGCAGTAGAGCTGGTCCTGGCGGAGGATGTGCGCGGCGTCATATCCGTTCAGCCACTCTTTGGGGTAGATGGGCATATAGTCCCGCCAGGCCTTCAGGTCTTCGTCGATGTAGATGTTCAAAACCGCCAGCTTGCCGTCGGAAACCTGCTGGCAGACGTATTCATTGCTTTTGAGGGCATCGATAATCTCCTTGCAGTTCTGGCAACCGGGGTTACTGAAAAACAGGATCGTGCGCTCGGCCCGCACCGAATGCATACGCACGCTGGTGCCGTTCCGGAGAGTGATAGCAAAGTCCGGGGCGATGCTGCCGCGGGGGTTCAGGGCGCACATCTGCGCCTCATAGCGAAAAGCCGTGCGCATATCCTCGCGGGTAAGGGGGGATGCCGCCATCCGCTGCACGAAGGGCAGGTACAGGTCCTCGTCCCGCATAGGGGAGTTCGGGTCGTAGAGGTAGCGCGCAACTATCTCTGTCATCGCAAGATACACGCGTGTGACCGTATCCGCCTGCTGCTTTGCGGACAGCTGGTCGAAGAGATGGCCAATGCTTTTCTGCGCCTGCGGCAGAGGCAGCTCGTTGAGCACGGCGATATAGTTCGCCATCGCCTGCTCCACCTCACCCTTTGGCACCCCGATCACTCGCGCGGAATCCGTCCTTCCGGCCCCGTCGAAAAAGCCATCCCAGTAATGGTCGGCCAGATATTCCAGGCGCTCCTCCGGCTCGGTGTAGGCCGTCGGCACGGTCGGTTGAGGGAAAGCCCTGTCCTGCAGCGCCACAGGCACCGCCGCCTTCTTCCGGCCTCCGCAGGATATGGCCAGAAGCAGCGCAAGTGCAAAAACTATATGTCTGCCCATTCTCATTTTCTGAAGCTTACGAATCGGGGACGGTCGAAGAAGTCGCGGATGATTTCCACGGAAGAGAAGCCGGCTTTTTTGAATACGGTAGCCGTCTCCCCGGCAAGTTCCGTATTGAGTTCCACCACTGAGCATCCTCCGGGGGCCAGCAGCCTGAGGGCGATGATGGCAATGGCCTTGTGGAATGCCAGGGGATCCCGGTCGGGAGCAAAGATGGCCATATGAGGTTCCCATCCCAGCACGTTCGGGCGCATCTCCACCTTTTCGGAGTTCATCACATAGGGCGGATTCGCGGTGATGACATCGAAAGAAGGCTCCGCGGCAGCTTTTATGGTTCCGTCGATATCCAGCAGGTCCGCCTTCACAAAACGGGGGCGCACCACCTTTTTGGAAAGGCGCCTGAACTGCTCGGAGGCAAGTTCGAGGGCTTCTTCCGAAAGATCGGTCGCAGTCACTTCTGCACCCGGCAGGTCCATGGCAAGGGTCCAGGCTATGCAGCCGGAACCGGTACAAAGATCCAGTATCTTGAGACCGTCTCTCTTCGGAGCCATCTCTTCCGCCTTCATACAGAGGAGTTCCGTTTCCACCCGGGGAATCAGTGCCCGGTGATCCACCTTGAAAGTGCGGCCGCAGAACTCGGTATAACCCAGCACATACTGCAGGGGCTCGGCTTCAGATAGCCGGCGGACATCGTCCAGGGCCTGCTCCAGCAGCTCCGCGGGCACCTCTGTCCTGGGCTCGGTGATATGCTGATATGAGGGAAACCCAAGCACATCGGCACAGTAGAACATTATCATGCTCCGCGCCTCCTCTTTGGGGTACAGGCCCGACAGCGCAGCGATTCCGTCTTTTATAAAATCTTTTAGAAGCATTTGCAGGTGACAGAAAAATCGGTTAAATTTACTGAAAATAATCGAGAACCCCGCAAGATGAGGAAATTGGGAACCATAATAATCGGGATATTGGCTACTGCGACGGCACTGAACGCCCAGGTGTTCTCTTTCGGGGCGGATCCGGTGAGCATCAAGTGGAAGAGCCTCGAGAGCGAGCACTTCCGCATAGTCTATCCCGAGGCGGCAGACTCGCTGGCGCGGGAATACGCGAAGAGCCTGGAAAGCTTTACGGCAGTACAGAAATTCAGCTGCGGATTCTATCCTAACGAGCTGTACCGCAGGAAGATGCCTGTCATCCTGCATGCCTACACCGCCGATTCCAACGGCATGGTGACCTGGGCTCCGCGGAGGATGGAACTGTTCACCACGGCGGAATCCCTCAACCCTGAATCCACCCCGTGGATAACCCAACTCGCGGTGCATGAAGGAAGGCATGTAGCGCAGATGCAGTTCCCGCGAAAGAACAAACTGTTCAAGCCTCTGGAGTGGTTCGTGGGCGAGCTTTCCACCGGAGCGGCATCCGGCATCTACCCCGGCCCGGCCCTACTGGAGGGAGATGCGGTGGTGGCGGAGACGGCCCTTACCAACACCGGCCGCGGGCGCACCGCCGACTTCCTGGAGTACTATCACGTGGCCCTTGCGGATAGCCTCTACAGGGATTTCTGGCAGTGGCGCTACGATTCGCAGAAGTGCTACACCCCTGATTATTACCGCGCCGGATACATGCTGATAGGAGGCATGCGCTCGGCCTTCGGCGACACCCTCTTCACCCGCCGATATTTCGAAAACGCGAACAAGGGCTTCCTTCCCTTCAACGTCCTGCAGAAAACCATCGCACAGGGAACGAACTACAAGAAGAATCTCTACAGTGGATTCCTGGCAATACAGGATGCTTTCCGGGAAGAGTGGGCAGAGGCCGACAGCGCCCGGGCACCTTTCTTCGAGGGCCGGCCGCTGACGAAGAAAGGCCGCCTTTTCGACAGCTATAACTCCTTGGTATTCACCGAGGAAGGCCTATTCGCCCTGCATGCCGGGCTGGACCGTCCAAGGGAGCTGGTGCGCATAGATTCCACCGGCACGGTGGAGCATCTGGGAGCCTTCGCGAGCAGCACATCCCGCCTTACCTGGGACAAGTTCAACCGCCGACTGCTGTGGACCGAAATCAAGCCATCCGCCCTCATCCCCATGAAATCCTGGTCGGTGCTGCGCTATTTGGAAGAGGATGGCGGCCCGCAGACCTTCGATATCCAGGAGCGCCTTTTCAACCCCGCCCCTTCCACTGAAAACCCGGTGATCGCGGTAGTGGAGTACTATGAAGATGGGCGGAATTCCGTGCGCCTGCTGAGCGCCAAGACGGGTACGCCCTTCGAGGAATACTTCGCCCCAGCGGGCATGCAGCCCGTAGAACCGGTCTGGATAGGGGAAGACCTCTACGCCAGCGCCATCACAGAAGACGGTTTCAGCATTTACCGCGTGCCGGGATGGGATCCGCTATTCGCCCCGGCGCACTCCAAGATCAACCGCCTGTTCGCGCGGGATTCCCTCATCTGGTTTACCTCCGACCGCAGCGGCGTGAACGAACTTCATTCGCTGGATCCGGTTTCCGGACAGATGCTGCAACGAACCAACCTCCGTTTCGGCGGCAGCGAGTTCGCCTTCAGCCCGTCCGGGGGCCTTTATTATAGTGCGCTGACCCCGGGTGGTAGGGAGATACGGGTGCTGGACACTCTGCTGAGCAGGCCGGTGGCGTTCGGAGCACATCTCTCGGTTTCGGCCGAGACGCTGAGCGCACAGGAGCCCTCCGGCGCCATACCTTACGACGGCCCCATCTCCGAAGGAAAACCCTATTCCAAGGCCCTCCAGCCCGTCCGCTTCCACTCCTGGATGCCCATCTACTACGAGTACGACCCTGTGGAAAGGCTTTCGCTGGAGGAGACTCTGAGCGATGCCCAGCCGGGTGCTGCGCTGATGTTCCAGAACGAACTCGGCACCGCCTACGGCAGCATCGGCGTGAGCCTGATGGATTCCCTGAATTTCCGCCCCGCCCTGCACGCGCAGTACGTATGGCAGGCCTGGGGGCCGATAGTCGAATTGAGGGCGGACTACAACGAGAGAAACATACACGTGCTGGACTACACCCGGGTTTCCACGGAGAAGGGGATGAGTTTCCCGGAAACCTGGTCTGTCGGGGACGCCCCGCTGCTGAACCTGTCCGCCGGCATTTCGGTGCCTTTCAACCTGAACGGAGGCGGATGGAACCGGGGTATCATCCCCTCGTACCGGCTGAGCTGGAGCAACGACAGGTATTCCTCCCTCGATGTGCAGCAGTACACCAACACGGTGATTATCAAGATAGTACCTCACGAATCAATCCTACTGAGCAAGTTCAGCGTACGCGCATACGCCACCAGGCCGATCGCTCCTTCCGGAATATTCCCCCGGCTGGGCCTCGGTGGAGAAATCGGATTCACCCGCACGCACAGCCTGGGCAGCAATACTCCCGGATACTATTATGCGAAGGTGTATGGCTACGTGCCGGGCCTTATGAGCACGCATGGTCTGAGGCTGTACGCTGAAGGGCGCAGCAACTACGGCTGGGAGGGAAGTTGGATCAAGAAGCAGGAATACCAGCTCCGGGCCGACTATGCCTTCCCCTTCCTGCCTCTGGACTGGAGCGGGATATGCCCTTATTTCTATGTGCGGAACTTCGAGGCCGTGCTGCACGGAGGAGCCACCCTGGGGGCCTACGAAGAACTGCTGAGGGTGAAGAAGGGCAGCTACATGGAACCCTACGCAGGGGCCACCCTGCGGGTGCATCTGGGCAATTTCCTATGGGCTCCCTATGACACCTATTTTGGTTTTAGATACCTGTACAATTTCGCAGATCCGTCCAAGTCCGGGTTCGAGGTAGTGTATAGCCTGGATATCTAAAACTACTCTTTTGGGTAGTAGGAAATTAATGGATTATTGCGATATTTGCCATGATAACCAATTTGAAACAAGCGATATGAAAAGATTTGCAGTTATCCTTTTAACCCTTGCCATTGCTTGCGGAACAGCCAACGCACAGGGTGCCTTGCTGAAGAACATCGGCGGCAGGGTAGTCAACAAAGTCGAGAACAAGGTTGAGAAGAAGGTAGAAGACAAGGCCAGCCAGAAAGTAGACAAGGTCCTTGGCAGAATCTTCGGGGAAGATCCCCAGCAAGCCACCCAGGCCGAACAGGCCACCGCCGTCGCTAATGATTACAGCGGCTATTCCTCCACGGCGAGCACTTACGGCTCATCGCTGATGGATGCTGACTATCACAAGGATTACTATCCCGTCAGCGTCAATCCTTCCTATAAGTTTACCAGCTACAAAGATGCCCTGAAGGCCCGCATGGACCTGCCCAAACCCGGCACTCTGAATAGCGAAAAGGACCTTGAGGCCTATGCCGCCAAGGTGGCTGAACTCAAGCAGGCAACGGAGGATATCTGCATAAAATACACCCAGCAGCAGTCAGCCCTCAACACGCAGGCCATCAACGGCCCTTATGCCGGAGGCAGCAAGAGCAAGCCCACCGTCAATGTTTCGGCAGAAGAGGTGATGCAGGCTATCAAGGCCAAAGGACTGGATCCTGCTACCGCATCGGAGGCGCAGATGCAGGACGCCGTGGCGGATTATGTTGCCAAGAAGATGGGCGTCAGCAAGGCTCAGGCGCTGGAAATGATGTCCAAGAGCGATGCCCCGCAGAACCGCATGGACCAGATTGCCGCCGAACTTGCAGGCATCTACGAAGGCCGCACCCTGGCAGCCCTCAACAATACCTCGAACGCCCTGACCTCCCTCGGGACCGCACTTCTGAGCGGCAGGACCACCGTAGACGAGACTACCATGACCGGCGCCCTGTTCAATCTCTCCAAGAGGATTGCTTCTTCATGGGCGAAGTCCGATGAGTGCAAGATGGTGAACAAACTTGAGCGCGAGCAGGGCTTGAAGGGCCGCGACAAGCAGAACGAGATCATCGACAAGTGGAATTCAAAGCAGCTGGACATCTGGGTTGCCAAGATCGCCCGCTTTGCAGATGCCGAATATGCCGATGCACAGAAGGTTGCAGATCTCGATGCAGAACTGGAAGCCATGTCCGCAACCGACAAGAAGACAGCCAACTGGGCCTCCGCAAAGATCCAGGCGGTCAACCTGGCCAGCCTGATCATCAACAGCATGTCCATCCCGACCAAGGTGTTCGAATGCCCCCTGGTCTCGCATGCCAGCACCGACATTTAGATGAGTCCGGCCTCTTTGGCTTTGGAAATCAGTTCCGCCGAGTTGGCCGCATCGAACTTCACCAGAAGTTTCTTGCGATACCATTTGACGGTTTCCGGACTTAAGAATATTTTCTCCGCGATCTGAGGATTAGTACATCCTGAGGCTATGAGTCTCAGGATGATTTGTTCACGGTCGTTCAGGCTGGGGACGGCGGCCTGCCTGCCGCGGATTTCCTCCAGGGTTTCATCCATCACGGCTTCCGTCTCCGCCTGCTGCCTGCGGGCCTTTTTCAGGCGATGGATGGCGATGGTGGATGCCGTTGCGAGGATGAGGATGACGGCCAGGGCGATGATGGCCGTCGTGAGGTGCTTTTTCTGCTCCTTCAGCACCTGGCTCATGTAGTCCATCGTTTCCAGGCGAAACTCCCGCTCCTCCTTGGCGTGGTGGATATAGTATTCATCCGCTTTTTGCAAGTATTTGAGAGCCTTGGTGGTCTTCCCCTGGTAGGAGTAAAGGTTGCCGAAGCCCTTGTAGGCGTTGGCGATCATCAGGGAATCCCCCGAGGCCAGAGCGTACTTGAGGGCCTTGTCGTAGGCGGGCTTGGCCTTTTTGGGCTCGCCGGCATCGACCCAGGTTTCTCCTATGTTATAGTAGAGGATGGAGTTGCTCTCGTTCCAACCGTACTTTTCGAAGATGGCCCCGGCCTTTTCGTAATACTCCATGGCCTTCGGGAGATTGTCCATCATGTTGTAAAGGTTCCCCAGGGTGCCGTAGAGGGCCGATTTAGCATCATCTAATTCTCTTTCCGTGTACCCTTCCGGATTGGTGGCGGAGGTGGAACCGTTTTCCATCCTTTCGATAGCTTCGGCAGCCTTGTTGTAGTAGAAAATGGCACTGTCGTACTGTTCCTGCCCGTAAAAATCCAGGCCTATGTAGCGGTACGCATCCTGGTTTGCCATCTCCCAATGCTGAGCCTCGCTGATTTCCAGGGCCTTGCGGGCGTAAAAAATGCATTTGGCAGAATTGATGGGGTTGTAGCCAAGCATCAGGTTGCGATAGGCGCGGTTGAGATCTATCAGCTCTTGGGTGGTTGCATTTGCCTGTTTGTCCGGGGTCCATACGGCTACGGCTCTCTCGAGGGAATCGAGGTTATGCCCGCGATAGTCATTGTATGAGGCGGCGTTCTGGAACCCTGCCAACAGCAGGACAGAAACAATAAAGATGTGTCTTTTCATTTCTGCTAATTTAGTAAAAATAGGCGGTTTTGGGACTTTCGGGTCTGCACTTCCCCCCTTTGGGGTGGTGTTTTTGTGTTTGGGAAAGCCGAAATTTGCAGGTGCTGGACACTTAAGACGCTATGGCTAACCCCAATTTGAACGAACGCGAGCTGGAAATCCTGCGGCTGATCGGCGAAGGACGCACCTCCGCCCAGATTGCCGCCACCCTCTCCCTAAGCGCAGAAACCATCAAATGGTATCGTAAGAAACTCCTGGCGAAGTTCGACGCGGACAATGCCGCGTCCCTGATCCGCAAAGCCCTGGCCGCAGGTTTGATTTGACAATTTTTAATCTTTTATGCATATGAAGAATTTGAAATGGGAATACCTCGCCCCAGAAGTGGAGGTTTTGGAACTCGCTCTGCAGGGCGTAATCGCCCAGAGTGGAGGTAATGAAGGCCTGAATGGCTCCGGCTATAATTATGGCAATTCTGACTTTGATTAATGGAGGGCGAGATATGAAAAAGAGTTTAATCATTATTGCGGCCTTTGTTGCCTTTGCGGCATGTTCGAAAGAGGTAGTCTCTCCTGTTGATAACGGAGATAAAGAATCATTGACTTTTACAGCAAGCACTGATGGGGATCTCACTAAGACGACATTGTCTGACTTAGGTGGCGGGAATTATGACATTGTATGGCAAACCACGGATCAAATTTGCATTACTGACGGCACGAACAATGGCGTATATAAACCAACGACAGCAGCAAACCAAAGTCCGTTAACAAAGTATTCCGGCTCTGTACCAACCGGACCGACTTTCTACGCTTACTATCCCAATAACTATTACAATACTGCTTCCGGAACCTTTACTTTGCCTGAAATCAGATCTTCCTACTCTACGGGCACCTTTACTGGTTTTCCCATGTATGCGCAGTCCGATAATACAGATTTGCATTTTAAGAATGTTTGCGGCCTACTGGAACTGGCACTAAGCGGGGCGAGCGAATCGGATAGATTTGGAAAGGTGATTCTCAGAGCCAACGAGTATCTTTCCGGCCCTATGAGTATTGTAGCCGATGGTGGCGCTTATAAGGCGGAAATCACCTCCGGATCAAAGAGTGTAACTATAGGCATGCAGACCACTAAAAAACTATCCGAAGGTATTGTTGTCTATCTCCCCTTGCCTGCCGGCACCTATACGGATTTTACAATTGAAGTATATCCCTCCACTGCGGGCGATCACTATGCAAGAAAGGTGGCAAACAAAAGCATCGTCATAGTCCGCAGTCAGGTAACCCCTATTACCATTACCAATATCGCTTTCAATGTCACGCCTCTTTCTAAAGGTACGGGAACATCTGAAAATCCTTATCAGATTGAAAGCGAGGATGATATCATTGCGCTCAGCGAGGCCTGTAGAAACGGCGTTTCGTTCACCGGCAAGTATCTTAAGGTGATGAATAACATTACTCTAAATGCCGCACACAAACCCTTCAAACTTGTCTGCGCAGAATTTGACGGCAATAACAAAACAATTACCCTTGACAGCGGATATGACCTGTCTGTCGTACAGTCTTCAGAACCTTATGCAGGTTTCATCTCCCGGCTTACCGGTACGGTTAAGAATCTGACGCTTGACGGGTCTGACATTTCCATTGACGCATCTGAATCAGTTAATATCAAAGGATTCGGCACTGTTGTCGGATTTGATGGAACTGTGAGAGGATGCCATAATAAGATTAATGTATCGTTGACTTCTTCCAAATCAGTGGCCTATGCTGAGAGTTGGTTCGCATTTGGTGGTGTGGTTGGTTATCCTTCTGCAGTTTATGATTCGGTCAATGACGGCAATATAACAATTACCCTTACCAATGCCGCTAATCCTGTTTCTTATCTTGGAGGTGTTGTTGGATATGGCGCTTCTACCGTGTCAGGATGTATTAATAATGGCACGGTTTACGGTGACGGGGTGCGCAATACCGGTGGCGTTGCAGGTGGTAATATGAGCGGAGCCACAGCTAGAACAATCGACAGATGCTCTAATACAGGACCGGTAACTGGTATCTATAAGTATAACGATGCCTCATATCGTGTTGGCTGGGCGGGAGGTATCGTTGCCTCGGCTCCTAAAGGAACTATCACAAATTGCTCTAACACGGGCGCGGTAATAGCGCAAAAAGACACTTATGGTTACAAAGGGGCGATTATTTTGGCAGGAGGTATCGTGGGCAACGCCGCTTCTTCGAATTCAAACATATGCACTGTCACCAATTGCTACAATACCGCTGATATTATTGCAAGAACCCAGTATGACTCTTACATCTATAAGCCTTTCGCTGCAGGAATCAGCGGGTCAAACGGCGATATTAGAAATTGCTATACTGGAGGAACTATTTATACAAAAGCCTGGAGTGAAGGATATGATAATAAGTCTTACGGTGGTGGCATCATTGGCTTCCTGTATAGTTATAGCTCAGATTGCTATGGCAGTGTTTCATACTGCTATATTCCTAGTCAGACTTTAGGATCAGCACCAGCGACCATGAGAACGGTCGGTTGGAAATCTCAATATGGGGACGAGAATTCAACCACAACGACTAAGGGTGAGGATGCAGGTGGAACTCGTTTTAATCGTTCAACGCTTGTTACTACAGCGTCAACCACCATAAATGCAACTGATTATCCTGACGGAACGGCTTTGGTCGATCTTCTTAATGCATACGTGACTTTTGTTGGCGGAGACCTCCTCACCTGGAAAGCCGGGACCGGCGATCCCGCCTATCCGGTTTTTAATTAGTTCGTTCCACAGAACAGCCTGATTGTCAGGCGAATACGCAAAGAAGGGTACTCGATTATGAGCACCCTTCTTTGGCTAAATCATAGTGTCACAGACAACAGTTCTCTGGCTATCTGGTGCAGGCCGGCTTCGATACGTTTTGCCTGATTATCGGAAATGTAGGTGTCTCCTCCTTTATAATGCCGCATCAGACTTGGCGACAGGCCTATCCTCTGCGCGAACTTGGACACGTTGATAAAATCAAAAGCGTTGAAAAGCGCCGATATATCGTATTTATAGTCAAA
>JAEENZ010000126.1 GCA_016283985.1 Bacteroidales bacterium
AAAAGCCCTGTTCAAAAATGCGTAGACTCTGCATTTTTTTAGCCGTCCTGCTGGCTGGGAGCGCCCTGTCCGCAAAGGACTTCAACGAAAAGAAGGTCGTGGTCAACCTGGCCGTCATCAGCGACACCCACGTGAATGGATATAACGGCGTGCCCGGCTACAAGTTCCGCAGCGCCCTTATCCAGGAGCGCGACTATGCCGCCCGTTTCGGCGGCCTGGATGGTGTTGTGGTGGTGGGTGACCTCGTGGACAGCCCGGCATGGAACGCCAAGAAGTACACTGAGATAAACGATTGGAAACGTTTATACGAGAGCGTTTTCAGTCCCGTGGACGTGCCACTGGCCTACACCGTCGGCAACCACGACATCTGGAAGGAATGGACCACGGAAACATACAAGGAGGCCAAGCAGTTTCCCCAGCGCCTGGGGCCTGATTTCTACAAAGCCGAGGTGGGAGATCCCCGCATGGCGGAAGAGTTTGAGTGTCGGCACTATCTTATTGGCGGCTGCCATATCCTGGCCGTCACCCCGGACGGCCGCAACCCGGTGATCTATCCCGAAGAAAGCATCAAGTGGCTGGACGAGAACCTGAAGGCCATCACCGAGAAGGATCCGGACAAGTACGTGCTGGTCATCACCCACGCCATGATCTACGGCACCATCTACGGAAGCTACCTGGACGACGTCTACCCCAAGGGCAATGGTTACTGGAGCACCAAGGTGCTGACGGAAACCCTCTCCAAATATCCCCAGGCGGTGGTGTTCGGCGGGCATCTCCACTTCCCCCTGAACGATCCGCGCAGCGTCTGGCAGGGAGCCTTCACCGTGATGGGCACGGCCTCCACCCGCTACATGGCTATCGACAACGGCGGCTACGAAGAGATGGCCGGCCTCACCGTGATGAAGGATAAGGACGATTTCTCCCAGGGCCTGCTGCTGCAGTTCGACAACAAGGGCAACATGCGCGCCGTGCGGATGGATTTCTTCAACCAGACCACCATCGGTGAGCCCTGGGTGTTCAAGCGCCCGGCGGAAGACGGCGGGCATCTCCAGAAGTACGACCACAAGCGTCTGGCTGCCGCCAACAAGGCTCCGTCCATCCAGGGCCTGAAGGTGAAGGCGGTATCCGGCGGAGCCATCGCCATCTGGCCTGCCGGCACCGACGACGAGTTCGTGCACACCTACTATCTGACGGTTGCGGCCGGCGACAGCACCGTCTGCACCAAGAAGATACTGGCGGATTTCTACCGCGTGCCGCAGACTTCGCAGATGAAGAAGGCATGGAGGCAGGAACTCAAGCTCGCCCCCGGCGAGTATACGGTGACCCTCGTCGCCCGCGATTCGTGGGATGCGGAGAGCAATACTCTTACTGAAGAAGTCGTTGTGTTATGAGAAAAGCGGGACTTTCACTTGGAGTTGCTTTCGCGGTAGTTCTTCTGAGCTATTTCGTGGCGAATATCCCTTATCCGCTTCTGGATAGTTGGATGCCCTTTTCTTTTGTAGAACTGACCGGACACAACCATTCGGCATCGTATCCCGAGGATTCGGTGCTTTGCGTCAATGTGGCATTTGACAAGCAGTTGGCCGACGCTTACTCGGAGGCCGGGTTCAAGGTGGGGCAATCGGACGTTACTGACAGGGGTAAACTCCTTCGTTTCCTCCGGATTGCCGGACAGGCGGATTACAGGTATATCTTTCTGGATGTCCGCTTCCCGGAAGGCCTGAAGACAGAGAATGATGAAGAGCTGTTTTCGTTGATTGAAGGAATGCCCCGGCTCGTGCTTTCCAACCATTCTTCCTATGGCGGCTACAGCATCGCCGACAGTTCCCTGCTTTCCAAATCCGCCCTTGCCGATTACCGGATGACCGCTTTTACCGGATTCACCCGTTATCAGTACATTCAGCACGGGCAGGAGTCGGTAGCGCTTCGCATGTACCGGGACATGGACGGGAGAGACATACGCAAATACGGGCCGTTCTATTTTTCCGGCGGCTGGCCGTGCCGCAACGCACAGTTCGTCCGCATCCCAAAATTCGTAATGGAACAGGAAAGGGAGGATTATACCCTCCGGTATCCTTACCTTGGTGCGCATTATCTTGACTGGAATACGGATGAAGAGCTTGTCCGGAGCCTGAAAGACAAGATAATCCTTATCGGTGATTTCGACGAGGACCTGCACCAGACTTATGTGGGAGACGTTCCGGGAGCGATGCTTTCGTTCCTGGGGTGGTGGGAACTGCACACATCCAGGCATATTGTTCCTTTATGGCTTATCCTCACCCTGCTGGTATTGTACTCCATCATAGTTTTCCTGCTTCTTACACCCCACAGAAACTGGTATGATTATGTGCCGTTGTTAAACCGGATAAAGGGTCCGTTCTGGCGTTTCCTCATGTCTCTCGTGGGATGGGGATTCGTCCTTACCCTGTTGCAGATGGCGCTTTACCGTTTCGCCTCCGTGGCGATTTCGACGGCCGTACCCGCATTCTGTTTCTCCCTTCTGGGTGAAATCAACCGTTTTAGAGAATCCAACTATACGATATGAAACGCTTTTTCCTTCTTTTCCTTGCATTGACGGTGTTTCAGGCGGCCTATGCCCTGGATGACGAGGTTTTGAAGATCATCAACCTGAATACTCCTACCATCAAAATCGGTGGAAAACCCCTGAAAGCCGGGGACACCTTCAAGGTTGGATCCACCATACAGTGGGGAGATCCGGATCAGACGATGGAGTGCAAGGGCATGTCGACTGGCTCTCCGTACCGTTTCTCCCGCAAGCAGTTCGAATCGAAGGGAGCCATTACGAGCGTAAGGGATTATCTTCTCCGTCTGGGTCAGGCATCCACCAGGGATTCGGCTTTCCAACCGGTATTCAAACCTGGCAGCAAGAAGGATTCTTTCCCTGAAAAGAGATGTGCCCTGATTATCGGGAACTCCAACTATTCCTATATCTCCTATCTGCGCAACCCCCTCAAAGATGCCAGCGACATAAGCAATTCCCTGCGGGGCCTGGGCTTCGACGTGATGGAAGGATACGATTGCAATTTTGACGAGATGAAAACCCTGATGAACGTGTTTTCGTCCAAAGCCCACGGATATGACGTCGCCATCATTTATTATTCCGGGCATGGTTTGCAGGAAGAAGGTCGCAATTACCTGATTCCCGTAGACTGCCAGTTGGAGAGAAAGTCGGATTTATGGAAATGTGTCGCCGCTGTAGATATGGTCCAGAAACTTGAGGATACCGGCTGCGAGACGTGCATGCTGTATCTGGATGCCTGCCGCAATGTCAAGACATCCTGGAACAGGTCTGCCAGCGAAGGGCTTGCAACCATGGAAGGCTTCCCGGGGATGGTAATAGCATTTTCTACCCAGAACGGACGCACCGCATCCGACGGGAAAGGAGAGAATAGCCCGTTCGCGGAGGCTTTCCTGAACAACGTGTCCAGCAACGCTACTTTCCCCGAAATGATGTCGAACGTGGCCAAGCAGACCTATGTGCTGACTGAAAGGGTCCAGTTCCCCGTGACTGTCGGAAGCCTGGTAACAGATTTCCGTTTCAATCCTGCCGGAGGTGGGGCGAAAACGGTAACTGTCCGCCCCGAGAAGCGCGTTGAGGAAAAGCGTGTTGAGGAAAGACCGGTCGTCAGTCCAGGACCCAAGGTCTATAAGCCGAGAGAAAATACCGTATCTTTCGATGACCCTGACTTCGATTTTGAAGTCAAAAAGGTAAAGCGGGCAGCGAAAAATGTGTTTGTTACCATACAAGTCACGAATAACTCCGGGAAAAACGTGCGACCTCTGATGATTGCAAATGAATCCACATCCCTGGGCGGCAGTAGCGCCGCCAAGGACAATGCCGGAGGGTATCATAGTATGAGTAGTATGGATTTGTGCGTGTTGGAAGGGGATGACAGACGCTTCGACAGCCAGTACATCGCCCCCTGGCCATCAGGAGTCACTACGACATTCGTTGTTATTGTCATGGGGGTGTCGGAGGACGCGACCGCGCTGGATTATCTTTCGCTCAGCATGAGATGTGTAAGCCGAACCCAGATATACGGAATAGCATATCTCCAGATAAAGAATATACCACTCTGACTTTTATGAAAAGGACATTTGGACTTTTAGCTTTATTTGCCGGATTGCTTGCAGCCGCGTCTTGCATCGCGAATATGGATCCGTTCGAGGGCGGTGACGGCGTGAGGGCCAACATCAACGGGCAAAAGTGCGTGATGTCCGGCACTCCCGGGGATGTGTACGCCAATTGCTCTTTTGAGTCGGGGGCGAACTCTTTCGGCACGAGTGTGGAAATGATGCATCTGCTGGATAAGACCATCTTCAAACTCGCATTCAGCATGTCGGACACAGCTCCGTTTATGACCGGACAGAAGTACAACATCGGCAGCGGCACCTACAAGGCGACGCTTACCACCGTTTCCGGAGAGGATGTCCGTCTTACCGGATGGGTGACCTTCCTGAAGATCGGTGTCGGGAGCAAGACCGTTGAGGCCCAGTTCGAACTTGACGGCCAGGATGCTAACGGCGACAAGTACGCCATCCGCCATGGTTTCATGCGTTTATACAGAGTAAATGAGGGCGAATGATGAAAAAGATGATTTTGATCCTCGCCATGGCCTTCGTCGGCGCGTCCGCATCCGCACAGGTGTGGCAATGTAATATTGGTATCACTTACGGCGCATTCGACCGTTCCGGTCTCGGAGGCAGTTCGGAGATAATTGACGTGCAGCGTCAGTCCACGGTAAACGGCAGTCACTATGAATCCAGTCCGACCATCCTCCCTACATTCTCCCTTGAAGCCGGATGCATCATGGATGAGGTTCCCGTGGGTTTCTTTATGGGCGTATTCTGGAACTATGCCTGGAACAATCTGAATGGTGGTCCAAGCCTCCTCACAGAGAAGGAAAATATCTTCCATTTTCTGCCGGAGGTAAGGTTCTATTACTATACGGGGGAGAAAGTGCAGCTGTATTCCATTATGGCCGCAGGACTGCGTTACAGGCGTTTTTCCGAGACTTTCGAAGGGGATAGGATCGCCAACGGCAACTTCGGTTTCAGCTACCAGTTCGTTCCTTTCGGGATGTCCTGTTCAATCAACCGGTGGAATATCAACTGCGAGATCGGACACGGAATGGCCTGGTCTCTCATGAAGTTAGGCGTCGGCTATACTTTCTGACGGAACAGGCTTAACAACGACTTTCCCTATCCTGCACGGCAGCACGAGTTTGATCTTGCTGCCGTATGCTTTTTTATCTTTCAGGATGGCAGGGAGCAGTTCTTCCGCCGGGCAGGGGAGTTCGGTGGGCAGGCCGCAGGCCTTGAGGTCTTTTTTGATTTTGGCTGCAAGGCCGGGTTCTTCGGCGATGCCGATTTTTTCC
>JAEENZ010000127.1 GCA_016283985.1 Bacteroidales bacterium
GTGTCGCTGATGACGGCCAGGTTGACCACGACCTTCTTTTCGTTGAAGTCCTTTGCGGACAGGGCGCTCCCAGCCAGCAGGACGGCTAAAAAAATGCAGAGTCTACGCATTTTTGAACAGGGCTTTTACGAGGGCCGGAACATCGGCCACCTTGACGATCTTTATCTCTTTGGGCAGCTGCTCTCCGAGCGGAGTGAAACTGCTCACATATATGCGCTTGAAGCCTAGGCGGGCGGCCTCGCCGATGCGGCGGTCCGTGTTCGCGACGGGGCGGATCTCCCCGCTGAGCCCGACCTCGCCGGCGAAGCAGGAGTCCCCGGGGAGGGAGTAGTCGAAGTTGGAGGAGAGCACCGCCGCGATCACGGCAAGGTCGGCGGCGGGGTCGCTGACCTTGAGGCCGCCCGCCATGTTCAGGAAGACGTCCTTGGCGCTCAGATGGAAGCCGGCGCGCTTCTCCAGCACGGCCAGCAGCATGTTCAGGCGGCGGGTGTCAAATCCCGTGGCGGAGCGCTGAGCGGTGCCGTAGACGGCGCTGCTCACCAGGGCCTGCACCTCGAAGAGGAGGGGCCTCGTGCCATCGAGCGTAGCGCAGATGGCCGCTCCGCTGAGGCCTGCCTCGTGCATGGGGATCAGCATCTCGGAAGGATTAGCCACCTCTCGCAGACCCGTGCCGGTCATCTCGAAAACAGCTATCTCGGAGGTGGACCCGAAGCGGTTCTTGATGCTGCGGAGTATCCTGTAGGCACCGCGGTTCTCGCCTTCGAACTGCAGCACCACGTCCACTATGTGCTCGAGTATCTTGGGGCCGGCGATGTAGCCGTCCTTGGTAATGTGTCCGATGAGGATAACGGGGATGCCGCTCTCTTTGGCGAACCGGAGCAGCATGGCGGCCACTTCCTTTATCTGGCTGACGCTTCCGGGGGTGGATTCGACGGTCTCGGTGAACATGGTCTGCACCGAATCCACTATCATAAGTTCTGGTTTCAGCTTTTCCGCCTCCTCGATTATCGATTCTATCCGCGTCTCGGTAAAAATGGTGGTGGATTCATCGGATGGTGCCGTTTCGGCAGGTGTGTCCGTTTCTGTAGCATTACCTTCGGTTTCCTCGGCGTCACCTCTGGAATTGGAGCAAGCTCCATTCCCTTCGGTTCCTTCTCGGTTTTCCCGGAACGGCCTGCGAAGCAGCGCGGAAGAAACGGACACACCTGCCGAGAGCAGCCGGTCCGCACGCATTTTCACCTGACGCGCACTTTCTTCTCCCGTGACATAAAGCGTCCGCAA
This sequence comes from Bacteroidales bacterium, assembly GCA_016283985.1. The sequence goes on from JAEENZ010000127.1 coordinate 1,282, forward strand.
CCCCGAAACCAGCGGAATCTGCAGACTCAGCGTAGACTTGCCTATACCCGGCTCGCCGCCGATAAGCACCAGCGAACCAGGCACTATGCCACCGCCGAGAAGACGGTCCAGTTCGGGCATGCCGAGCTGGAGGCGCGGTTCCTTGGTACGGTCTATCTCCTTCAGTTTCAAAGGCTTCCTCTCGCTTCTCCCGCTACCGGCCACCGCCTTCGAACCCTTTCCGGACGACTTCTTCTCCACCGGAGCCTCCACCATCGTGTTCCACTCTCCGCACGCCGGGCAACGCCCCATCCACTTGGGGCTCTCGTTACCGCAGTTGGTGCAATACCATAATGTCTTCGCTGCTGCCATACTCCTTTATTCTTTGTTTACAAATTTAATATTTATTTGTTATCTTTGACAAGAAATAACCACATAACCATGGCACTGAAACAACTTCTACTTGGAGATGAGGCTTTGGCGCTAGGGGCTCTGCATGCAGGTCTCAGCGGAGTATATGCCTACCCCGGAACTCCGTCGACGGAAATCACGGAATTCATCCAGTCTCATCCTTTAACCAAAGAACGCAATATCCACTGCAAGTGGAGCACGAACGAGAAAACCGCGATGGAGGCGGCCCTGGGCATGTCCTTCGCCGGCAAGCGCACCCTCGTGTGCATGAAGCACGTGGGGATGAACGTCTGCGCGGACCCGTTCATGGGCTCAGCCACCACGGGCGCCAACGGCGGCCTGGTGGTCGCCGCATGCGACGATCCATCCATGCACAGCTCGCAGAACGAGCAGGATTCCCGCTTCTGGGGCACTTTCGCCCTTGTCCCCGTGTTCGAGCCCTCGAACCAGCAGGAAGCATACGAGATGGCGAAAGAGGCCTTCGACTATTCCGAAAAGAGGGATATCCCCGTGCTGATGCGGATGACCACGCGCCTGTCGCATTCACGCGCCAACGTCACCAGCGTCGACGACTCGCAGGCCCGCATCCCCAACGAGATGCATTTCCCGAAGAATGAGATACAGTGGTGCACCTTGCCGGCGAACGCCCGCAAGCGCTACGCCCAGCTCACCAAAGACTACGCCATCTTCGAAGAGGATGCCGTCCATTCCCGCTTCAACCGCTTCGAGGATGGCCCCGACAAGAGCCTCGGCATCATCGCCTGCGGCATAGCCTACAACTATCTGCAGGAGAACTTCCCGGACGGCTGCCCGTATCCCGTACTCAAGATATCGCAGTATCCCTATCCCAAGGAACTCATACTCAAACTGGCCGCCCAGTGCAAGAAGATTCTGGTGCTCGAAGAAGGCCAGCCCCTGCTGGAAGAGCGCCTGAAGGGCATCCTGCCCCACGGCAACGAGATCTGCGGCCGTCTCGACGGTAGTCTCCCCCGCACTGGGGAACTCTCTCCCGATCCCGTCAGGAAAGCCCTCGGGCTGCCCGCCAGGGAAGGTTGCGCCAAATCCGAGATTCCCGCACCCCGTCCGCCGGCACTCTGCATGGGCTGCGGCCACAGGGACCTGTTCACCGCCATCAACGCCGTCATGAAGGACTACCCCACCGGCAAGGCCTTCAGCGACATAGGCTGCTACACCCTCGGCTGGCTGCCCCCGTTCCAGTCCTTCACCACCTGCGTGGAGATGGGAGCGTCCATCACCATGGCCCACGGCTCCGCCTTCAGCGGTGTCTGGCCCGCCGTGGCCGTCATCGGCGACTCCACCTTCACCCATAGCGGAATGACAGGCCTGCTGGACGCCGTCAACGAGAACTCCGACATCCTGGTCTGCATCTCCGACAACCTCACCACCGGCATGACCGGAGGGCAGGATTCCGCCGGCACGGGCCGCCTGGAAGCCATCTGCGAAGGCCTCGGCGTGGATCCGGCACACATCCGCACCATCGTTCCCCTCCCGGCCAACTACCCCGAGATGGAACGCATAATCAAGGAAGAGATTGAATACCACGGGGTATCCGTCATCATCAGCAGGCGCGAATGCCTCCAAACCCTCAAAAGACACTCGAAGAAATGAAAAGGGATATAATACTCGCCGGCGTCGGAGGACAAGGCATCCTCTCCATCGCCACGGTCATCGGGTCCGCCGCGCTTGAACAGGGCCTCAACCTGAAGCAGGCGGAGGTGCACGGAATGAGCCAGAGAGGCGGCGACGTGCAGTCGCACCTGCGCCTCAGCGACGCCCCCGTCCATTCCGACCTCATTCCCCTCGGCGGGGCCGACATAATCATTTCCATGGAACCGATGGAAGCTCTCCGCTACCTGCCCTTCCTGGCCAAGGACGGATGGATCATTACCAACACCGTTCCCCTTAAGAACATCCCCAACTATCCGGAAATGAAGGAGATAGAGGATGCCCTCGGCAAGGTGAAAAACGTGGTGGCGATAGACGCCGAGGCCGCCGCCAGGGCCGTGATGTCCCCGCGCAGCGCAAACATGGTGCTGCTGGGAGCCTGCGCAGGAGTGCTGCAGATACTCGACCCGGAGAAACTGCGCGACGGCATACGCCGCATCTTCGGCCGCAAGGGCGAAGCAATCGTGGAAGCTAACATAAAGGCGTTCGACGCCGGAAGAGAACTGTCAAAGAAGTAGATATGCGAGAGTGGATTTCTGAAGAAGTACTGCAGGCGAAACTTCGTGAGATGGGGATAGACGACATCTCCCGCACCACCATACGCCAGTGTTCGATGATAGGCAGCGCCCTGGAGGCGGAGAGCGGGGAGACATTCTCCCATCTGGAATTCGGAGTGCCGGGCATCCCGGCCTGCCCCATAGGCATCGAGGCCCAGAAAAAGGCCCTGGATTCCGGCGTGCCGTCCATCTACCCTTCGGTGCAGGGCATACCGGAACTCAAGACCAACGCAGCCCGCTTCATTAAGGCCTTCATCGACATAGACATCGACCCCAAGGGGATAGTGCCCACGGTGGGTTCGATGCAGGCCAGCATGACCAGCATCCTGGAATGCTCCCAGCTGCAGCCGGGCAAGGATACCATCCTCTACATCTGCCCGGGTTTCTCGGCCCACGGCCGCCAGCCGGACATCCTCGGAATCAAGAACCTGACCTTCGACATATACGAATACCGGGCGGAGAAGCTGCGGGACAAGCTGGAATCCTACTTCAAGCAGGGCAACATCGCCGCCCTCCTCTATTCCAACCCCAACAACCCGGCATGGATATGCCTGACGGAGGAGGAGCTGCAGATAATTGGCGAACTTGCCACCAAATACGACGTGATAGTGCTGGAAGACATCGCCTACCTGTGCATGGACTTCCGGAAGGACCTTTCCGTGCCGTTCCAGCCCCCGTTCCAGAGCACCGTGGCCCGCTATACCGACAACTACGTGATAATGCTGTCCGGTTCCAAGATATTCAGTTACGCGGGCGAACGCATCGCGGTGGTCTGCATCTCCGACAAGCTCTACCAGCGCGAATACCCGGAACTCAAAAAGAAGTGGGGAATCGCAAAGTTCGGGGACAACTTCATTCTCAACTACCTGTATGTCAACACTTCCGGAGCATCACACTCCGCCCAGTACGCCCTGTCGGCCATGTTCGAGGCCTCCGTGGACGGGCGCTACAACTTCGTGAAGGAGCTCCGGAACTACGGCCTCCGCGCCCACCGATCCCGCGAGATATTCGATGCCAACGGCTTCCATCTCGTGTACGACAAAGACATGGAGCAGACCATCAGCGACGGTTTCTTCTACACGGTAGGATACAGGAATCTCAACAACCGCGAACTGCTGGAAGCACTGCTGCGCTGCGGCATCATCGCCATACCGTTGAACACCACCGGAAGTGGCCAGAGCGGCATCCGGGTATGCGTATCCCGCCTGCTGTCGGATGAAGATTTCCGCCTGCTGGACGAGCACCTGAAACTGTTTGTAAAACTCGTGAACCAATGAAATACGTAACTGCCGACGAAGCCGTCAAGCTCGTGCGCAGCGGCGACACCATCTGCTGCCAGGGAGGCGCGTCCGTGCCCGTACTCCTTCAGGAAGCCCTGGCCAGACGCCACGCCGAACTGCGGGATGTCACCATCACCTCCGGATTCAACGTACACAAGGACCCGGCTCCATTCTGCAAGCCCGAGTACAAGGATTCCTTCCTGGTGAACAGCATATTCATCAGCGCCGACCAGCGCGCCCACGTGGCCGCGGGATACGGCTCCATGACCCCCCTGTTCCTGGGCGAGGTGCCCGGCATGTTCCGCCGCGGGGAATTCCCTGTGGACGTGGCCTTCATCACCTGCTCCATGCCGGACGAGAACGGCTACTGCAGTTTCGGCATCTCCGCCGACATCGCCGTGGCGGCCGCCGAGGTCGCACGGGTGGTCATCGCCGAGGTCAGCCCCAACATCCCCTACCTCTACGGGGACTGCATGATACACGAGAGCAAGATAAGCGCTGCTGTGCTCTGCGACGTGGCCCCCTTCGCCATGACCTTCGGGGAACCCACCCCGATAGAAGCAGCCATCGGCGCCAACGTGGCATCCGAAATCCCTGATGGAGCCTGCCTTCAGATAGGTGTGGGCGGCATCCCCAACGCGGTGCTGAACGGCATCAAGAACCACAAGCACCTCGGCCTGCACACGGAGGCCATGACCGACGGCGTGATACGCCTGATGAAGGAGGGTGTCATCGACAACAGCCTGAAGAAGGTGAAACCGGGAGTCAGCGTCGCGGCCCTGGCCATAGGTTCCAAGGAGATGTACGAGTACATCGACCACAACCACAGCATGGAGTTCTTCGACGTGGCATACACCAACAACCCCTTCCTGATCGCCCAGAACCCGAAGGCCTGCGCCATCAACTCGGCCATAGAGATAGACCTGACCGGCCAGATCTGCGCGGATTCCATCGGCACCACCATCTTCTCCAGCGTGGGCGGACAGCACGACTTCATGTACGGATGCTCTCTCTCAGAGGGCGGCAGGACCTTCATAGCGATGCCTTCCCGCACGGCCAAGGGCAAGGCCAAGATAGTACCCACGCTAACCCCAGGGGCCGGAGTGGTCACCACCCGCTTCCAGACCCAGTTCGTGGCCACCGAATACGGAATCGTCTACCTGCACAACCTCAACCTCGCCCAGAGGGCCAAGGCCCTGATTTCGATTGCGCATCCCGATGACAGAGAAGCGCTCGAAAGGGCGGCTTTCGAGCGCTTCGGATATAGTTTCCAGCGTTTGGGCTAGACCTCCTTTATGATATCCATACCCATCCTGATGGCCTCTTCGTTCATCGGGATGAGGTGATGGTGACGTTCGGGGAGAGTCTTGCGCAAGGCCTTCAGCACGCTTTCCACACTCACGATGGGGTGGATCTTGAGCAGGCCGCCCAGGATCATCATGTTGAATACCTTGATCATGTTCATCTCAGCCGCCTTGTCCATCGCGTCTATCCTGTAGACATGGATGTCCTTGCGGGTGGGAGGCGTGTTGATGCCATAGCCGTCGTAGATGAGGCTGCCGCCGGGCTTCACCTTGCTCTCGAACTTCTCTAGCGAGGGTTGGTTCAGCACGATGGCCGTGTCGTATGAACTCAGGATGGGGGACGAAACGGGCTCGTCGCTCACGATGACGGTCACGTTGGCGGTGCCGCCGCGCTGCTCGGGGCCGTATGCCGGCATCCAGGTCACTTCCTTGTCTTCCATCAGGCCGGAATAGGCCAGGATCTTGCCCATCGAGAGGACTCCCTGTCCTCCGAATCCGGATATGATAATCTCGTGTGTCATAACTCTTTACCTTTATCTTTAAGATCTCCGAGAGGATAGAAGGGAACCATGTTCTCTTCCATCCACTTGTTGGCCTTGTCCGGGCTCATGCGCCAGTTGGTGTTGCAGGTGGAAACTATTTCCACGAGGTTGGAGCCTTTGCCCTGCATGGAGTACTCGAATGCCTTGCGGATGGCCTTCTTCGCCTTGAGGATGGAAGGCACGTTCTGCACGCTCTGGCGGGTCACATAGCAGGTTCCCTCGAGCTGGGCGGCGATATCCGCCATCTTGAGAGGATATCCGTGAAGCTTGGGATCGCGGCCGTAGGGGCAGGTGACGGTCTTCATGCCTATCAGCGTGGTCGGAGCCATCTGGCCTCCGGTCATTCCGTAGATGGCATTGTTGATGAAGATGATGGTGATATTCTCGCCGCGGTTCAGGGCATGGATGGTTTCACCCGTGCCTATGCAGGCGAGGTCGCCGTCGCCCTGGTAGGTGAACACCAGGCGGTCCGGCCAGAGGCGCTTCACCGCGGAGGCCAGTGCCGGGGCGCGGCCGTGGGCGGCTTCCTGCCAGTCTACATCTATATACTTATAGGCGAACACGGCGCATCCCACGGGGGAGATGGCTATGGTCTTGTCTGCCATGCCCATTTCGGCGATGACTTCCGACACGAGTTTGTGGACCACTCCGTGGCTGCAGCCCGGGCAGTAGTGCATGGGCACGTCGTTGAGCAGTTCCGGCTTTTTGTATACCAGGTTTTCGCTCTGGATGATTTCTTCTTTTGTCATAAGGCGCAGCGGTTAAAGTGTCATACTCTTGATCTGTTCCAGTACCTCTTCCGGCTCGGGGATGATGCCGCCGAGGCGGCCGTACCACTTGACGGGAACGTTGCACTCCACGGCGAGGCGGATATCCTCCACCATCTGGCCGGCGTTGATCTCCAGCGAAAGGATGCCCTTGACCTTCTTACCGAGCTCGGCGATGACCTTGGAAGGGAAAGGCCACAGGGTGATGGGACGAAGAAGGCCCACCTTGATACCCTGCTCGCGGGCGATGGCGATGACCTTCTTGGCGATGCGGGCGGCACTGCCGAAGGCCACGATCAGGTATTCCGCGTCCTCGGTCTTGTATTCCTCATAACGGACTTCCTTCTCTTCGATCACGCGGTACTTGGCCTGGATGCGGAGGTTGTTCTGCTCCATCTCCTCGGAACGGAGTTCGAGGGATGTGATGATGTTGGGCTTGCGCATGCCGATGCGGCCGGTGGTAGCCCAGGGGCACTCTTTGGCTATCTCCTCTTCCGTGCGGCGGGGCTTGAAAGGAGGAAGCACGACCTTCTCCATCATCTGCCCGATGGCGCCGTCGGAAAGGATCATCGCGGGATTGCGGTAGCGGAAAGCCAGCTCGAAGGCGAGATCCACGAAATCCGCCATCTCCTGCACCGATGCGGGTGCGAGGGTGATCAGACGGTAGTCGCCGTGGCCGCCGCCCTTGACGGTCTGGAAGTAGTCCGCCTGGCTGGGCTGGATGGTTCCGAGACCGGGGCCTCCGCGGGAAACGTTGACGATGAGGGCGGGGAGTTCAGCTCCCGCCATGTAGGAAATGCCTTCCTGCATCAGGGAGATGCCGGGAGAGGATGACGAGGTCATGACCTTCTTGCCGGTGGCGGCGCCTCCATAGACCATGTTGATGGACGCCACCTCGCTCTCTGCCTGCAGCACCACCATTCCGGTGGTCTCCCAGGGCTTCTCCGCGGCCAGGGTTTCGAGAACCTCGGACTGGGGGGTGATAGGATAGCCGAAGTATCCGTCGCAACCGCAGCGGATGGCGGCATGGGCAATGGCTTCATTGCCTTTCATGAGGGTGATTTCTTTCTCAGCCATGACTATTCCTCCTTTTTACGGTAAACGGTGATGCAGCCGTCCGGGCAGACTATCGCACAGGACGTGCATCCGGTGCAGGTGTCCTCCAGGACGGTTTCGGCATAGTTGTAGCCCTTCTGGTTCACGTTTTTCGTGGTAAGGGCAAGGACGTGCAGCGGGCACGCGACGACGCACAGGCCGCAGCCTTTGCAGCGCTCGACGTCCACCACGGTCGCTCCTTTCATTTTTGCCATAATAGTGTTATTTATTGGTTGTACATATCTTTGTTGTAGAAGTCCAGGATCTCGTTCGCTATGTCCAGGGCCTGCTGCGCGGGGCTTTCCGGGTTCAGGTGGATGGCCTCCAGGTAGTTGTTCATGGCCATCTGCCAGTTGCCTTTCTTCCGCCAGGCGTTGCCGAGGAGATAGAAAAGAGTGTCGTCCATGACGCCTCCGCCCGCACGGTATTCCTCCAGAAGGGCGATGGCCTCGTCGGCCTTGCTGGCATCCAGGAGATCCTTGACCCTGTCCTTCATCACTTGGGCTCGTTCACGAACATGCACCAGCCGTAGGTATCCTCTTCGATACCCTTCTGGATGCCGATGATGCGCCTGTAGAGTTTCTCGCTGACAGGGCCGCACTCCTCGGAATACTTGTACTCGCGGGTGATGGTGCCGCTCTCGAGGGTGACCTTGTCGTCGATGCGGCTGATGGGGGTGATGACCACCGCGGTGCCGCAGGAGTTTACTTCCTCGAAAGTCTCGAGCTCATCGATGAATATGGTTCGGCGCTCCACCTTGAGTCCGAATTCCATCTCGGCCACCTTGCGGAGGCTCTTGTTGGTGATGGAAGGCAGCACGCTGGGAGAGTTCGGGGTGACGTAGCAGCCATGCTTGATGGCGAAGAAGTTGGAGGATCCGAACTCTTCGATGTGGGTGTGCGTGGCGCTGTCGAGGAAAAGGAGTTCTCGGTAGCCCATCTTGTGGGCCAGGTTGTAGGCATGCAGGCTCTGGGCGTAGTTGGCGCCGAGCTTATAACCGCCGGAGCCGTAGGTGGCCGCACGGTCGTAGTTGCGGGAGAGCACCGCGGTGCCGGGCACCAGGGCCTTCGCACCGGAATAGGTACCCACGCCGGATGCCATCACGACAAACATCACGTCCCTCGAGGAATGAATTCCCAGCTGGGGATTCATGCCGAAGAGCACGGGGCGCAGATAGAGAGATCCGCAGCTGTCGGTGGGAGGAAGATAGTCCCAGTTGGCCTGCACGCACTTGACGCACATGTCCAGGAACATCTCCATGTTGGGAGAAGGCATGTCCAGATACTGGGCGCTGCTCTCCATGCGCTTTGCATTTTCGTCCGGACGGAACAGGCGCACGCGCCCGTCCACGCCGCGGAAGGCCTTGAGGCCCTCGAAGCAGCAGGGGGCATAGTGGAATACTCCGGCGAAACAGTGCAGCGAAAGGTTGAAGTTGTCGGTAACTACCGGCTTGCTCCATTTTCCTTCGATGCAGGTGGAATAGACTATCGCGTTCGTGGGGTAATAACTAAATGATCTTTTTGAATAATCGATTTCAGCCATAGTTATAGTTTTAGTCTTCAATTATGTGGTCTTTGTTGTAAGTGTGTATCTTGGTTTCCCCGGCCAGGATCATGTATCCGTTCTCCGCCAGGGATTCGAGCTCGTTCTCGCCGGGATACACTCTGACGGGAGCGAGCCATTCCACCTTCTTGGTGATGGCGTCCGTGATGGGCTTGCTGTAGGCCACGCCGCCGGTAAGGATGATCGCGTCCACCTTGCCGTCCACCACCGCGCCCTGCGCGACGATGTACTTGGCGATGTTCAGCACGAATGCTTTCAGGAACACTGCATATTCCTCCCTGCCCTCCTGGGCGCGTTCCACCACGACCCTCATGTCGTTAGTGCCGAAATAGGCCACCGCTCCGCCCTTGCCTATGAGCTTTTTCTTGATCTCCTGCTTGGTGTACTTGCCGCTGAAGCACATGTCGATGAGCGGATAAGGGGGGCAGCATCCCGCCCTTTCGGGCGTGATGGGGCCGTCGCCGCCAAGGCCATGGGATGTGTCGATGACGCGTCCGCCGCGGTGCAGGGAGATGGTCACGCCACCGCCCATGTGGCAGATTATCGCGGTGGTATCCTCGGCTTTGCGGCCGGTATCACGCAGGTATCTGCGCATGATGGCGCGTGTGTTGAGGGCGTGGAAAAGGGTCCTGCGGGGGAATTCCGGAATGCCGCCCACGTGGCACTCGGGGAGCATCTCGTCCGCCATGGGAGGATCCGCCACGTATGCGACGCATGGACCGAAGGGACCGTCCTTGCCACGGGTGGCGTTGATCTCGCCGGCGATGTTGTCTCCGATGAGGGCGCTGAGGTTGCAGGCATGGTTGCCTTCCCGGCTCGTGGAGAGGACCTCGCGCATGTCGGCGTTCACGTTGTAGACGCCGGTGATGCAGGGGGTGAAGAGGCCGCCGCGACACATCACTATGTCGATGTCCTCCAGGCGTACGCCTATCTCCTTGAGCGCCTTCAGGATGGCTTCCGTGCGCATGCCGTCCTGGTCCATCACGTCCGCGAACTTCGAAAGCTCTTCGACGGAATGCTCCAGTTTCTTTTCCAGGATGCAGGCTCCGTCCTTGTAGAGAGCGAACTTGGTGGTAATGGATCCGGTGTTTACTACGAGAATGGTTCCTTTTGCCATACCTACTTCACGAAAGCGACCGCCGACGCGATCGAATTAAGTTTGACATCCACGGAATCAGCCCTGGATGCAAGTACGCACGGGACCTTGGTGCCCACCAGCATGCCGGCCTGCTTCACGCCTTTGATCATCTTGGTGTTGGCCTTCCAGAATACGTTGCCGGATTCGATGTTGGGGAAAAGCAGGCAGTCCGCATCTCCCGCCACGGGGCTGGAGAGCTTCTTGATTTCTGCGGACTCCTTGTCGACGGCAACGTCGAGGGCCAGGGGGCCGTCGCCTATGCAGCCGGGAATCTGTCCGCGGTCGCACATCTTGGCGAGCATCGCCCCTTCCATGCAGGCGGGCATGGTGTCCAGCATCTGCTCGGAAGCCGCGATGAACGCGATCTTGGGTTTCTCCACGCCGAAAGACTTCGCCACGGAGATCAGGTAGCCCGCGATCTTCACCTTCTGGCGGAAATCCGGCAGAGGAACGACCGCCACGTCGCTGACGAACATCAGCTTGTGGTAGTTCGGGTTCTCCAGCACTCCGACATGGGAAAGCAGGCCCTTGGCGGGAAGGAGCCCGGTTTCCTTGTTCAGGATGCCGCGGAGGAACTTGTCGGTGGAGCAGAGGCCCTTCATGAGGACGTCGCCCTCCCCGTCATGAACCATCCGGACGGCCTCGGCCACGGCCTTGAGCTCGTCCTTGACGTCCACGACGGTGAACTTCGACACGTCTATCCTGCAGTCTTCGCAGACCTTGCGGATCATGTCTCCGTCCCCAACGAGCGTAACGTCCACGATGCCCAGGTCGCAGGCCATCGAAGCAGCCTCGATGGTATGGCTGTCCACGGCCCAGGCGGCTACCATCCGCTTGCGGATACCTTTCGCCTTGAGTTCGGCGAAAAGCTCGTTAAACGATTTTATCATTGGTTATCAGTGGTTATTAGTGTATTCTATCGCATCTCCGCAGCCTCTACGGCCTTGAAGTACTTGTAGCTGTTCACCAGCAGTTCGCCGGCCGCATCCTCGTCGAGGACGATTATGCCGTCGGGATGGTTCTGCAGGGCGGACACGGTGTTCTTGTGGGTGATGGGGCCTTCGATGGCCTCTCCTATCGCACGGGCCTTCTTGGGGCCGAGGGCGAGAATAACGACCTCCTTGGCTGAAAGGACGGTCGCAACACCCACGGACATAGCCTGCTTGGGCACCAGGTTGACGTCTCCGCCGAAGAAGCGGGAGTTGACGCGGATGGTGTCGTCGGTGAGCGTGACCACGCGGGTGCGGCTCTGCAGGGGCGAGAAGGGCTCGTTGAAGGCGATGTGGCCGTCTTCGCCGATTCCGCCGAAGAAGAGGTCGAATCCGCCGGCCTCGACTATCTTCTCCTCGTAGGAAGCGCACTCGGCCGCGAGGTCGGGGGCGTTGCCGTCCAGGATGTGGATGTTGGCGCGGGGGATGTCGATGTGGTCGAAGAGGTTGCGATACATGAAGCTGTGATAGCTCTCGGGATGGTCGACGGCGATGCCGACATACTCGTCCATGTTGAAGGTTATCACGTTCTTGAAGCTGACCTCGCCGGCCTTGTTCATGCGCACCAGTTCGGCATACACGTCAAGGGGCGTAGAACCGGTGGGGAGCCCAAGGACGAAGGGCTTCTTCGAAACCTTTGCCTTTGCGTTGATCGCGCCGGCTATGCGGTGGGCCACCCACAGGGCGGCTTCTTTTGCGTTGTCTCTGATTATAACTTTCATATTATCTCAATCTTAAGAAAACTTCTATTGCCTGATATTCGGCCATGCCGAGCTCGTCGTAGTGATGGGCCGTGGCCTGGGTGCGGTCTTCAGCGCGCTGCCAGAACTCGCGGGGATCCTCGCCGGGGAAGGGAACGATGTCCTTCTGGGAGAGGTGGCGGTAGATGGCGTGGCGCTTCTCGATGAGTTCGTCCGGGCTGAGCGGGACGGCCATGTCCACGCGGGCGAGTTCCCATTCCATCCATGCGCCGCGGTATAGCCAGATGTGGCAGTCCGGGATCCAGGATGCGCCTTCTTCCTTGAGCTGCTCGAAGGCCTCGAGCGCGGCTTCGGTGCACACGCGGTGGGTTCCGTGAGGATCGGCAAGGTCGCCGGCCATGTAGATCTGGTCGGGCTTGATGCTGTCCATCAGGGCCTTAATGATATCCACGTCCGCCTGGCTGCAGGGGAGCTTGCGTATGCCGCCGCTCTCGTAGAAGGGTAGGTTGAGGAAGTGGATGTGGTCTTCCTTCACGCCGAAGGAGTAGTCGGCTGCACGGGCCTCACTGCGGCGTATCGCGGCCTTGATGTCCAGCAGCGGACGGGGTTCGGGCTCGCCGGGCTTTTTGGAATCTATCAGCGCCTGCACCTCTGCGGTACGGTCGCCGTAGCCAAGCTGGCGGGCGGCGTCGATGTGCTGCATCACGACCGAATCGTGAACGGCCACGTTACCTGAAGTCTGGTATGCCACATGCACATCGTGGCCCTGATGCACCAGACGGATGAAGGTTCCGCCCATGGAGATCACGTCGTCGTCCGGATGGGGGCTGAGGATGAGCACCTTCTTGGGGAAGGGCTTGGAAGCCACCGGACGGGTGCTGTCGTCGGCATTGGGCTTGCCTCCTGGCCAGCCGGTGATGGTATGCTGGAGGTCGTTGAAGACCTGGATGTTCACCTGGTCGTATCCTCCCGCCACGTCCAGAAGTTCCTCGAGGGAGTGCTGGAGATAATCGGCGTGGGTGAGTTTCAGGATGGGCTT
>JAEENZ010000128.1 GCA_016283985.1 Bacteroidales bacterium
TGGAAATCCATCAGGCGGAACGCTGAATCGCCCGGAACGTCCTCCGGCTCGATCTGCACCACAACCCAGGCATTCGCAAACTTGCCGCTGCGGGCAGAATTGCTCATGCCGTTCAGCACAACGGTTCCGGGCTCGGTGGAAGAAGGCACCAGGATGCCGCCGGGGCACATGCAGAAGGAGAACACGCCGCGGCCGTCCTGCTGCTCCACGAAAGAGTATTCCGCGGCCGGCACACCCGGTTTCCATGTGCCGTGATACTGCGCCCAGTTTATCTTCTCCTGAGGATGCTCCACACGCACGCCCATGGCAAAACCCTTGGCTTCGAGTGTGCCTCCACGGGCTGCCAGCATCTCATAGATATCGCGGGCAGAGTGGCCTGTGGCCAGGATGACGGCCTTGCAGGGATATACTTTTCCGTCAGCAGTACCAACCCGGAAAGCACCCGGTTCACCTTCAACGGAGATCACTTTAGATTCGAAATGATACTCCCCACCATGAGCCACGATGCACTTGCGGATATTCTCCACCACCACGGGCAGCTTGTCCGAACCTATATGGGGATGGGCATCGATGAGTATGTCTTTCGACGCTCCGAAATTCACCAGTTGCTGAAGCACCTCGCGGATATCGCCGCGCTTTGAGGAACGGGTATAGAGTTTTCCGTCCGAGAACGCCCCGGCTCCACCCTCTCCGTAGCAATAGTTGGATTCGGGATTCACCAGGCCGGTCTGCGAGAGTTTCGCCATGTCGAACTTACGGGCATGCACATCCTTTCCCCGCTCCAGGATTACCGGCTTAAAGCCCAGCATCAACAGCTTCAGGGAGGCAAACATACCGGCAGGGCCAGCACCCACCACGATTATGGGTTCGGCATCGCGGACATCCTGATAGTCAGGAAGTTCGTAGGGCTGATACTCACCGGGGGCATAAGCCTCGTACTTATATCTCCAAACCGGTTCCTTGCGGGCGTCGATGGAACGCTTTACGGCAATCCACTGCAGGCCGCCGGCCTTGGCCTCGATCTCTTTCAGGCGCGGTTCCCGCGTCAGGGGGCAGCTTATCTCGAACTCTTTCATATCACTCCGCTTCCTATCATTTCGCCGTCAGGGGCATACCACACGGCAAACTGGCCGGCGGTAATGCCACGCTGGGCTGAATCGAACAAAATGTACATTCCATCCTCCCGGCGGAGGAGGGTTGCATCCTGCAGGGGCTGGCGGTAACGGATGCGCACGCGGTAGCGGCGAGTCTCCCCAACTGCCATCTCCAGGTCCGGACGTATCCAGTGAAGTTCATCCGGAGTAACGCGAAGGCAGAGGCGGGAAAGTCCCGGATGCGTATGACCCTCGCCGACATAGATTATATTCTTATCCATATCCGTGGAAATCACGAAGATGGAATCCTTGTGACCGCCGATGTTAAGGCCCTTGCGCTGGCCTATGGTGTAGAACTGCGCGCCCTCGTGCCGCCCGACTATCTTCCCGAAAGGATTCTCCTTCCAGCGCGTTTTCTTCACGTGCTTCTTGCCGGAACGGTATGTCTCCGTCTCGAACCGGATGGCATCATAGCCAATAGGCGTGGAAAGCGTCCGGAGGTCTTCATCCGTCATGGAAGCGATCTTTGCATCGTCGAAAGGATGCGAATCTTCTACCGGAGTGGCCTTGTCTTCCGAAATGTAGTGGGAGATGACAGGCAGCGGGCCGGAATAATCATCTTTCAGAATGCTGCGGACTATGCCGCACTGCCGCTGATAAAGGGGATCCGACTCGTAGAAAGCCGGATAGACCTCCACCACGTCTCCCTCGACGGACTTCAGTTTCTGCTGCAGGAATGTCGGCAAGTCCACCTTTCCCACGAAGCAGATGCCCTGGGAATCCTTCTTGTCGGCGGACGGCAGGTCGGCCTCTTTTGCCAATCTGCGCACCTCGCTCTTCAGCATCCCCCCGATGGGGAAGATGGCCTTGGAGAGCTGTTCCTGACTCAGCTGGCATAGGAAATAGCTCTGGTCCTTTCCCGGATCCACTCCCTCGAGTATCCGGTACATGTGTGGCGCCAGACTCTCCACGCGGGCATAATGCCCCGTCGCCACCATATCCGCCCCCATCTTCTGCGCCACTTTCAGGAACGCATCGAACTTGATCTCCCTGTTGCACAGAACGTCCGGATTGGGCGTACGGCCCTTGGAATACTCATCGAACATGTAGTCCACCACACGCTGGCGGTAGCTCTTGCTGAGATCGACGAAATAGAAGGGGATCTCCAGCTTGCGGGCGACCATCTCGGCGACGAACTTGTCTTCCTCCCACTCGCAATCCCCATGCAGGGTGGCATCTGCATCGTGCCAGTTCTGCATGAACATCGCGAAAACGTCGTATCCCTGCTGCTTCAGCAACAGGGCGGCAACGCTGGAATCGACTCCGCCGGACAGTCCTACGCAAATCTTCATAAGACTGCAAAGATACTGCTTTTTCTGTTTCCAGAAAAAAATCACTAAATTTGAAATCGTATGAAACGCATTTTACTGGCACTCTGCCTGATAACCACATGCCTGGCCGCCCGGGCCGGCGAAAGCGTCAGCCTCGACGGAAAGTGGAAACTGGACTATTGGAAACAGGGCCGCACGGCCGTGATGGGGCCTGAAGACCTTTCCACACAGGGCATAACCCCCAAGGCAATAGACGCTACTGTGCCCGGAAATGTGGAACTGGACCTGCTGGCCGCAGGCCTTATAGATAACCCCGAAATCGGCAGCAACATCTATAAACTCCGCCCCTTGGAAGGCTTCCAGTGGCGTTACAGCAGGAGTTTCCAAACCCCTGCACATGGGGAAGAAGACTACCTGGAACTGGATTTCGAAGGCATAGACTGCTACGCGGAAGTCTGGTTGAACGGCAAGCACATCGGCTCCACCGACAACATGCTGATTCCATGGAAATTCGATGTCAGCGAAACCCTGCAGCCGGTCGGCGGCACCAACAGCCTGGAAGTCTACATCCGCTCCACGGTGCTGGAAGTGCGGAAGGAAATCCCTCCAGTATACGCCTACAACTGGGGCCGCACCGAGGCGCCCTATGTGCGTAAGGCCGCCCATTCCTTCGGCTGGGACATCATGCCCAGGCTGGTGAGCGCCGGGCTCTGGCGGAGCGTGCGTATCAACATAGAAAAGCCAGCCCACATCAGGGACGTACACTGGACCACCAGAAGCCTTGATGCAGCCAAAGGAACAGCCGATATCGCGATGGACTACGTTCTCGCCCTTCCCGTTGATTATCAAGAAGATGCACTGACGGCAGAGATACTCCTGTCCTACAAGGGAGAGACCGTCTGGAAGGAGGTTTTCCCCATCCGCACACACGCTTTCAGGCATCGCGCCAGCCTCAGCAACGTGCACTTCTGGTGGCCCCGCGGATACGGCGAACCCGCCCTCTACGATGCCATCTTCCGCATCCGCGGTAAGGACGGCAGCATCTGGGACGAGGACATACGCCGCATAGGCATACGTACCATCAGGCTCGACAATACCCAGACCCACACCAAGGACAATCCGGGCCGCTTCTGCTTCGTGGTAAACGGCGAGCCGGTGTTCATCAAGGGCAGCAACTGGACGCCACTGGACGCCCTCCACAGCCGGGACCCGCAGCATCTGGAGAAGGCTTTCGCGCTGGTAACCGACCTCAACTGCAACATGCTCCGCTGCTGGGGCGGCAACGTCTACGAAGATGATCCGTTCTACAAACTCTGCGACGAGGCGGGCGTGATGATATGGCAGGATTTCTCGATGGGATGCACGGCCTACCCGCAGACCGCGGATTTTCAGCAGAGGCTGGAGAAGGAACTCTACGCGGTTGTCCTGCGCCTCCGCAGCCATCCCTGCATAGCCCTCTGGGCCGGAAACAACGAGGATGACGTACTGATCGCCGACGGCGATTTCCGGGCCTGCAAGCCGGACCCGAACCGGGATATAGTCACCCGCAGGACCATCCCGGAGGCACTTTTCGCCCTCGACCCGACACGCGACTATCTCCCATCCTCCCCCTGGTGGAGCCCGGAACTCATAAAAGAATACTACACTGCCAAGGCCCTGCCGGAAGACCACCTCTGGGGCCCTCGCGGCTACTACAAGGATCCCTTCTACTCCCAGTCCAATCCCCTCTTCGCCAGCGAGACCGGATACCACGGCATGCCCTGCCGCGAAAGCCTCGAGCAGATGTTCACCCCCGGCAACGTGTATCCATGGACGGGAGACTTCGAGTGGAACGATGAATATGTGACCAAGGCCGTCCGCAAATGGAAGGAGGACACCGACAGGGATTCCCGCCGTAACAACCTGATGACCAAGCAGGTACGCATCCTTTTCGGAGATGTTCCCACCGACCTCGACGACTTCATCTTCGCCTCCCAGTCGGTGCAGGGGGAAGCTGTAAAGTACTTCATTGAGATGTTCCGTGCCGGCAAGTTCGACACCCGCACAGGCATACTCTGGTGGAACATCCGGGACGGATGGCCCATCATCTCCGACGCGGTAGTCGACTGGTATTTCCGCCCGAAGCGCGCCTACTGGTACATCAAGCGGGCGCAAACCGATGTATGCGTGATGATTACCGATGCCGCGGACGGCGCACACCCGATAGTTGCGGTGAACGATACCCGCAAGCCGGTAAAGTGCAAGATTACCGTCAGGGATGCCGCAAGCGGCAAAACCGTATGGAGAGGAAGCACAAAACTGGAAGCAAACGGAAGGGCGGAACTTGCTCGCCTTGAACGCCCTAAAGGACAGGGAATCTGGCTGATAGAATACAGCGTGGACGGCGCCCCCACGGCACACAACCACTATCTTTACGGAGAACCGCCTTTCAAACTTGAAGAATACCGCAGATTATTTGTATATTTGTGAGTTATAACACAAGATTATGACCGAAAAAGAGATCAAAATCAAATTCCACGAATACACTTCGCTGGACGAGCTGGATAAGGAAGACCGCGAACTCGCGGATGCCGCAATAGATGCGATGAAGGGCTCATATGCACCTTATTCCCATTTCAACGTGGGTGCGGCCCTGAGGCTTAGCAACGGAGTGATAGTGCAGGGAGCTAACCAGGAGAATGCCGCATTCCCTTCCGGACTCTGCGCCGAGCGCACGGCCATGTTCCACGCCGGAGCCTCATATCCCGACAAGGCCATGGTTTCGCTGGCGATAGCCGGAGGAGTTATGGGACGCCTTGCAAAGGCCCCCGCAACCCCCTGCGGAGCGTGCCGTCAGGTGATGGCCCAGTACCAGCTGAAGGGTGGCAGGCCCATGTCGGTGCTCATGATAGGAGATGGCCAGATATGGAAGTTCGACAAGGTCGACGACATTCTGCCCCTGATTTTTGACAGCATCTAAAAAAATTACGTATATTTGCGACGGGAAAGTCGTACACGACCAGCTCCCTCCCAACTCCCCCAGGGCAGGAATGCAGCAAGGGTCAGAGGTTGTAGCGGTGCGATGTACTAAGCTTTCCCTTTTTTCGTTTTATGAAGTCTGATATCA
>JAEENZ010000129.1 GCA_016283985.1 Bacteroidales bacterium
TCACCAGCAGGTCCGCCTTGGCCGCTCCGGCGTTGTTGATGCCTTCGAAGGCCAGGCCTCCGGTAAGGGCGCCGTCGCCTATCAGGGCGCTGACTTTCTCCTTGCGCCCCTGTATCCTGGCGGCTTCGGCCAGGCCTAGCGCTGCCGATACCGATGTGGAAGAATGTCCGGCCCCGAAACTGTCGTAGGGGCTCTCGTCCATGCGCGGGAATCCGCTGATGCCGCCCCCCTTGCGCAAGGCCCTGAACGCCTCGCGGCGGCCAGTGAGTATCTTGTGGGCATAGGCCTGATGGCCTACGTCGAAGACTATCTTGTCTTCCGGGGCGTCGAACACATAATGCCATCCTACTATGAGTTCCACTGCGCCCAAGCTCGAGCCGAGGTGACCCGGATTCGTGGAGCACACCTCGATTATGTAGTGCCGGATTTCAGCACAGAGTTGCTTAAGTTGATCCGTGCTTAACCCTTTGATGTCGGCAGGGGAGTTTATGGTGTCTAACAGCGGATACGTCATGAGAGTTTGATTTTATGAAGGATGGCAGATGTGCCCAGGGCCACTATGCATACGCCGACAAACATCAGTTCCACGTGCACCGGACCGCTGCCGATGGCGGCTTTACCCAGGATAACACCTGCCAGCATCTTGAACAGCATCAGGCCCAGGTTCTGTATCCAGTAGATGAGCGAGTATGCGGTGCCGAGCACTTTGTCGGGAACGATCTTCGGCACGGACGGCCACATGGCGGCGGGCACCAGCGAGTAGCCGAAGCCCAGGAACACCATGCTGAGGTAGCCCCAGAAGGGCACGCCTGCGGGTGCGAAGGCCAGCAGCAGGTGGGCGATCAGGGCCAGCACCGCTCCGCCGAGCATCCAGCGTGTGGCATGCCCGAGTTTGTCGACCAGGATGCCGAATAGAGGCGCGAAAATGACAGTTGCGAACGGCAGCATACTGACCATCCAGCTGGCGGCCTCCGCAGGTACGTCAAAGCGCGGCACCAGTATTGCGCCGGCGAATTTCTTGAAAGCTATGATGCTGCTGTAGAAGAATACGCAGAGCAGCGAAATCAGGATGAACCGCTTGTTGGTGAGGATGTCGCCAACGTCCGATAGGCGGAATCCTTCGCTCTTGTCTCCGGTGCGTCCGGAAGGGAATCTTTTCGCATCCAGCGCCACGAATACTGCCCAGAGTATGCACCCCAGCAGCAACAGCCCCAGGCCTAACACTGCCGGCCTGGCCGTTTCCGCCAGTGTCAGCACGTCCGCCTCCGGAACCAGTCGTGGTGCCATCACTAGCGCGAATGCCGTTCCCAGCCTGGCGATTGCCAGTTGCAGGCCCATTGCGAAGGCCATTGGTCCGTCCTTGAACCACCGGGCGATGCTCCTCGTTACCGCCACTCCGGCAATTTCACTGCCAAGCCCGAACAGCATGCATCCTGCGTAAGCTATGGCAAGGGAACGCTTTGGCGGCAGCCCTGCGGTGATTGCCCAGAGCACCAGTGCGGCGCCCGCGGTCATCATCCCCACGAAAATGGAGCCGGTGATGCGTACTCCCCACTTGTCGAGGAGCATTCCGCAGACTATAAGCCCACCGAACACGCAGAGCACAGAATAGCCGCTGGTGTAGAGCCCGTACCCCGCAGCGTCCCATCCCAGTTGAGTGAGGGACGGGTCGCTGAAAAAGTGCGATATGCTCGAGAACATATCGTCGAAGAAGTACGAGCCGAACATGGGCACCACCAGACAGGCGAGTGCCACCCACGGCAACAGCTTACGGCCTTTTTCTGTCATTCCGAGCGAAGCGAAGGAATCTTTCTACTCTTTTATGTTAGGCAGTTCCAGGCCATAGCCCTTCTTGCGGTCTTCAGCCTTAAGCAAGATGCTGATAATGAAGGCGATAACACCAAAGCTTGCGAAGATGATCATAGGCACGGTGTATCCGCCTGTGGCTTTCTCTACGTTGCCGATGAGGAGCGGAACACCCCAGAGGCCGATATTCTGCACCCAGAAAATGAGGCAGTATGCGCTGCCCAGCACCTTCTCGTCGATGATCTTCGGCACGCTCGGCCAGAGGGCCGCGGGCACCAGGGAGAAGCTCACGCCCAGCACCAGGATCAAAACCACCGCAAGGGCGGAAGACTTGACCACGGGAAGCAGGAAAGCGAAGCTTAGGTGGCATACTACCATGATGATTGCGCCCACCAGGAGCATGGATGCACCCTTGCCTTTCTTATCCAGGAACAAACCCAGGAACGGGGTGAGAACCATCGCAAGTATAGGGAAAACGCTGAACAGCCGCGCTGCAAAGTCGTTTTCTACGCCCAGGGTAACTTCCAGGTAGTTCGGAGCGAACTTCTGGAAGGGGAATATGCCGCTGTAATATAGCACGCAGAGGATGGAGACGATCCAGAACATCTTGGAGCGGAAAACGATACCAAGGTCCTTGATCTGGAATTCATCGGCCTTGGAAGTATCGCTCTGGCCGACTTCCTCGAGCTGTGCATCGAACTTCTTGTCCATGAAGGTGAAGGACGTGAAGGTGATGAGGCCGATGCAGAGCAGCAGGGCACCAACAAGGACGGGTGCGCCTACAGTGTCCACGGCAGCCTTGGAAATGGCAGGCGAGAGCCACATCGCGGCGAAGACGCCGAGGCGGGCGATACTCATCTCCACACCCATGGCCATGGCCATCTCCTTGCCCTTGAACCACTTGGCGATGGCTTTGGAGACGGTCGTGCCGCCCATTTCGCATCCGCAG
The DNA here is from genome assembly GCA_016283985.1 of Bacteroidales bacterium. The sequence goes on from JAEENZ010000129.1 coordinate 2,756, forward strand.
CCGAAAATCATGAATCCCAGCGTGGCCATCTTTGCGCTGGCAGGGAACGAAGTCCACCAGCTGCCCAGCCAGTTGCAAAATTCCGTGGCCTGGAACCAGTCGCTCACGCCTATGTATTTGATGAAGGCGCCGCCAACCATGAGCGCCGCCGACAGGATGCCGGTGAAACGCACCCCCATCTTGTCGAGGATGATGCCTGCGAAGATGAGGAAGAAACAGAACACGTTAAGGAAATACTCGCCGCCGGCATAAGTGCCGAAGGTGGCGCTGTCCCATCCGCGGACGCTTTCCAGGGTGGATTTGAGCGGAGAGAGGATGTCTGCGAACAGGTATGCGAAGAACATCATCAACGCTATGAGTATCAGGGCTCCCCAGCGTGCTGCCGGGTAGTCGTTCATCAGTTTACGTACTTTTTCTGCCATGGTTCAGAGTGGGTTAGAACGGAAGATCGTCTGAAGGATCGCCACCGAAACCTGCGGGGGCTTCCGGCTGTGCGGGAGCGGCAGGCTGAACGGGTTCAGACTGGATGGGAGGAGCCGGCTGGCCATACTGGGGTTGGCTATACTGCGACTGGCCGAAGCCGCCCTGAGGTGCGGGATTGCCGTACTGCTGGCGGGGCTGTGCGCCTTCTTCGTCCGGACGGCGGCTCAGGAGCTGGATGTTGTCCGCCACTACCTCGGTGGTGTACTTCTGGACTCCGGCCTGATCCGTATACTGACGGGTGCGAAGCCTGCCCTCCACATAAATCATGGTTCCTTTGTGTATGAATTTTTCTGCAAGGTCTGCGGAATTGCGCCAAGCAACGATGTTGTGCCATTCCGTATTTTCTCTGGTCTCTCCGCTGCGGTCCCTATACCTCTCAGTGGTTGCAAGTGTGAATGTGGCTACTTTACTGCCGGGGCCACCTCCGGAATTTCCATCAAGGTAACGTACATTAGGGTCGCGTCCAACGTTACCGATCAGCATAACTTTATTCAGACTCATATCTCAAAAATTTAGGACTTGCAAG
>JAEENZ010000130.1 GCA_016283985.1 Bacteroidales bacterium
TTTCTTGGTTTTGTAGATGATGTCGTCCTGGTCGTCCCTGATGACGGGACGGTTGGTGGGAATCACCTCCACATCCAGCTTGTAGATATCCCAGAACTCACCGGCTTCCGTTTCGGCCGTACCGGTCATACCGGAGAGCTTGTGATACATACGGAAGTAGTTCTGGAGGGTGACGGTGGCAAACGTCTGGGTGGCGGCTTCCACCTTCACGTTTTCCTTGGCTTCCACGGCCTGGTGCAGACCGTCGCTCCAGCGTCGGCCTTCCATGATACGGCCGGTGGACTCGTCCACGATCTTCACCTTGTTGTCCACGATGACATAGTCGATGTCCTTGGCGAACATGGCATATGCCTTCAGGAGCTGGATCACCGTATGGACACGCTCGCTCTTGAGGGAGAAATCCTCCATGAGGGCATCCTTCTTTTCGGCCTTTTCCTGGGGAGTCAGGTCCGAGTGGGTGATTTCGGCGATGGCGCTGCCCATATCCGGCAGCACGAAGAAGTTGGGGTCGCTCACACTGGCGGCGAGGGCGTCATGGCCCTTGTCGGTCATGTCAACGGTATTGAGCACCTCGTTGATAACGAAGTAAAGTTCGTCGGTGACGACGGGCATCTCCCGCTCGTTGTCCTGCATGTAGTAGGCCTCCGTCTTCTGCATGAGGGCCTTCATGCCGGGTTCCGAGAGGAACTTGATGAGGGGCTGGTACTTCGGGAGACCCTTGTAGCAGCGGTAGAGGAGCTTTCCTCCCTCGGCCTCATTGCCGGCCGCGATGAGCTTCTTGGACTCGTTCAGGGTGGTGTTGATGAGGGCGCGCTGCTTGTTGTAGAGGCTCTCCACATAGGGCCGATACTCCATGAACTGCTCGTCTCCGGAGGTCTTCTCCATGGGGCCGGAGATGATAAGGGGGGTACGGGCGTCGTCGATGAGGACGGAGTCCACTTCATCGACGATGGCGTAGTGGTGCTTGCGCTGGACAAGGTCGCTCACGCGGGAGCACATATTGTCGCGCAGGTAGTCGAAGCCGAATTCGTTGTTGGTACCGAAGGTGATGCTGCACTCGTATGCCTTGCGGCGGGCGTCGGAGTTGGGCTGGTGCTTGTCGATGCAGTCCACGCTGAGGCCGTGGAACATGTAGAGCGGGCCCATCCACTCGGAGTCACGCTTGGACAGGTAGTCGTTCACGGTAACTACGTGCACGCCTTTTCCGGCAAGGGCGTTGAGGAACACCGGGAGCGTAGCCACAAGGGTCTTACCCTCACCGGTAGCCATCTCGGCGATCATGCCCCTCTGCTCCTTGTTGGTTTTGACGCCGCCATTGAGGACGATACCGCCGATAAGCTGCACGTCATAATGCACCATATCCCAGGTAATCTCGTTGCCGCCGGCCTGCCAGTGGTTGTGCCAGATGGCCTTGTCTGCGGCAATTTCAACGAAATCGCGCCCTTCGGCAGCGAGCTGCTTGTCAAATCCACTGGCCGTCACCTCGATGGTTTCGCTGGCGGCGAAACGGCGGGCGGTGCTCTTGACGATGGCAAAAGCCTCAGGGAGGATCTGGTTCAGGACCACCTCGATGGCGTCGTCCTCATCCTTCACCAACTTGTCGCTTTCGCCGGCAAGGGCCTCTTTCTGGGAAACGGGGATATCTTTTTCGAGTTCCAGTTTAATCTCCGCTATTCTGTCTTCGAACGGCTTTTCCACGGCGGCGATTTGCGCCTTGAGCGCCTCGGTGCGGGCACGGAGGGCGTCGTTGGAAAGTGCGTCGATTTCCGGATAAATTTTCAGGATCTGGTCCAGGACGGGCCGGATGGCTTTCATATCCCTGTCCGACTTGGATCCGAAAATAGTTTTCAGTATATCTGCGATTGCCATAAGTAATCTTTGCCTAATTTCGTAAATAATTAGACAAAGATAATACTATTTTCGCACACAAGCAAGTACCGGCGCGCATTATGCGCGCACGCGGGAAGTCGCTACTGAAGTCGCACGCAGCGCACCGACATTCCGGATCCCGTCATCGTGCCGCTCGGATTCACATCCAGCTTGAACTCCACCAGATCCACGTCTTCGGTCACGATCGTGTAGCCCTTCATCTGATGCATAAGAAGTTGAATTCCCCTTGAAGGTTTTCCCCAATGACGGTTGTCTGCTCCGTTATGCGCCCAGATCTGCCCGGCGGCAGGGAAATAGATAACCCCCGTCGCATCCTTGTTTTCAAAGCCTTCCGGATAATAGTACAA
>JAEENZ010000131.1 GCA_016283985.1 Bacteroidales bacterium
AGAGGCCGATCTACGGGTATTATCTCGACCACACCGTGGACACCATCAACGAGGTGGTGATGTTCATGAGCATAGGCATCTCCGCCCTCCTCAACATCTGGCTGGCGGTGGCCGGACTCATCCTCTACCTTCTCCTGACTCTGAACGTGAGTATGAACGCGCACCTGAAGAAGGAATTCAAGCTCACCTACGCCAAGCTGGGGCCCACCGAGCTGAGGCTGATCCTCATCATCGTGAACACACTGTACATCTTCGTGAGGCCGCTGCGCGAATTCTCGCAGGATATCGTGCTGTTCAGGCAGCCCTTCACAATCGGCATCTTCGACTATGTGGGTGCCGTGATCGTGGCAATGCTGATGCTGGTGTACGTGGTAACCCTCATGAAGGATCTGGGCGAGTACGCCAGGATGGATCCTCCCAAGCCCTGGAACGGCTGATGGAGCTTATTTCCATCCACGAGCTCGAGAAGGCTTCCCCGTTGTTCCGGGGACGGGCCGGCAAGGCCTTTGCCCTCGGGTTGCTGCGGATGCTGGGAGTCAGCGAGATAGAAAGGCGGATAGATGGCTTCGAACGCTTCAGGGGCCCGGATTTCGCGCAGGCTATCAACGCCGAAGCCGGGATGAACTATACCGTCAACGGTCTTCCACGGGAAGAAGCTCTGGAACATTTCCGGGGCCTGCTGCCTAAAGGCCCGTTCATCACGATATGCAATCACACCCAGGGGGCCCTGGACGGCATTTCCCTGATAGATTTCTTCGGACATCTCCGTCAGGACTACAAATACATGGTGAATGAACTGCTCTGGCGTTTCGAACCGCTGCGGGAGAATCTCATCACAGTCACTCCAAACGGCAACAGCATAGGCACTCCTACGGCCCGGAGCCTGTCCGGAGTCAGGGCCGCAAAAGAGCTTCTTTCATCGGGGGGCTGCCTGGGGCTGTTCCCCTCCGGAGCCGTTTCGGACCTGAAACTCTTCCGGCCACGCCCCGATGTGAGCGGTCATCCAGGTATGAAAGAACCGCGCATAAGGGATCGCGAGTGGCAGATGTCCATTATCAAATTCATACGGAATGCCGGAGTGCCGGTGCTGCCGCTGCGACTTCTGGACGGAAACTCCCGCTTCTACTATTCCCTGGGGTTGATCGACTGGCGGCTGCGCCTCCTGCGGCTCCCGGGCGAAATGCTGAACAAGTCCGGCAAGACGCTCCGCATCCTGGCCGGTCCGATTATCGAACCTTCACGCTTAACCGGATTCTCTGACCTTCAGGACCTCCGCACCTTCCTCCGTGCCAGCGTGTATTCGCTGGAATAAAGTTAACAGAACAATCAGACTAATAAAGAACCGCCAGAAGGAACGTGCCGAATACCAGCATGGGGAAAAACCGGTCCAGAGCCCGGTCGGTACGGGTCCATACACCATGAATATGGACGGCGAAAAGCGGCAGGGTCAGAAGGAACCACCAGCCGCCCGGACAACGGTCGCAGCGAGAAAACTGAGCGAATGCAACCATCGCCGCCCAACCCAACGCAATCAATACGGTCTGGTAGATGCGGGCGCCGCGGAGCCCAAGCCTCAAAGCCATCGTCACCCGGTTCACAGCGTCGGTTTTCATGTCCCGTATGTTATTGATATTCAGAACTCCGACGCTGAAGAATCCTATCCCGGACGCTGGCAGGACCAGCATCCAGGAATCCAGACGGTGGCAGCATACGAAGTACGCGCCCATCACGCTCACGAGCCCGAAAAAGATGAATACAAAGATATCTCCCAATCCCCTGTAGCCATAAGGATTCTTGCCCAGGGTATAGTGCATCGCGGCCCAGATGGCGCATGCACCCAGCACCAGAAGCCCCATCGCGGGCAAGCAGAAGAAAGTGCCGTACGAAACCCAAACCATGGCTGCGCCGAAGATGCAGCACAGTGCTACGAATGCCCGGATCAGCCAGCGCATCTGCGGCACGGTCATCTCTCCGGAATTCAATCCATAGGCCGGACCCTGGCGCTCGTCGGTATCCGTCCCCCGGAGCACGTCTCCAAGTTCATTGCTTAAATTGGACAGTATCTGAAGGCAGACGGTGGTCAGGCACACCAGTGCCACCACCCATCCGTTCACCTGCCACTCCGCAAGGGCCAGCTTGCATCCCAGCAGCACCCCCGCCAGGCTCAGCGGCAACGTGCGCAGCCGCATCGACTTCACCGCCGCCTTGCAGCGGCTAACATTCTTCATATCAATAACTTACCGAAAAGAGAATCGAAAAAATTCACCGATTCTCTTTATAATAAAAAATTAATTATCAGGCACTTGGGTGCTGCGCGGCACTACCGCGATCGACAGTTCATACAGGCCGTAAAGCGGTAGGAACACCACGAACAGCGTGAACGGATCCCCGGTCGGGGTGATCAGTGCCGCCAGGACCAGCAGCACCACCACCGCATAACGCCGCCATGAGCGCAGCATGTCGCGGGAGATGACTCCCAGTTTACCCAGCACCCAGCTGAGCGACGGCAACTCGAACACCAGCCCCATCACGAACACCATGCTGAGAAGCGTGCTCATGTAGCTGTTCAGCGATATCTGGTTCACGATGTCCGAAGACACCCGGTAGGAAGTCAGAAACTTAAAAATTATGGGGAACACCACCACATATCCTACCAGACAGCCGATATAGAAAAGCCCCGTGCCGCCGAGAAACGCACCACGCACTCCGGGCACCTCGCGCGAATACAGCGCAGGGCGTACGAACACCCAGATCTGATACATCAGGTAGGGAAAAACGATCAGCAGAGCCATCCACATCGACACAGAAATGTGCGTCATGAACTGCGACGCCACGTTGATGTTGATGATGTTCACGTCCTCCCCGGGGCCATACACGAAACCCAACCAGCGGTACAGGAAGAAATCCGCATGGGCGGGGCCGAGGATCACCGCATCAAAAACATGCGGCAGGGCGATGAAGCACCCCACCAGCACGATCACAAACGCGACAACCACCCGCAGAAGACACCAGCGAAGCGCCTCCAGATGATCCCAGAAGGACATCTCTTCGTCCATTATTCCTTGGGCTTGACCTCGTCGTCGATATCCTTGATTTCTTTCTCGACCTCGCTCATCCCGTCCTTGAAACTCTTGACACCTTTTCCGAGGCCCTTCATGAGTTCGGGAATCTTCTTGCCGCCGAATATGAGCAGCACCACGAAGGCGATGATCAGTACTTCCCAAAGACCGAAATTCTGGAACAACAGTAAATTCTTCATATCCGTTTCGCCGGACCGGCCGGCTTCTAAAAATTAATCAAGTTTCAAAACAGCCATGAAGGCGCTCTGCGGCACTTGCACCTTGCCTATCTGGCGCATGCGCTTCTTGCCCTCTTTCTGCTTCTCCAGCAGCTTGCGCTTGCGGGTCACGTCGCCGCCATAGCACTTGGCCGTCACGTCCTTACGCACCTGCTTCACCGTCTCGCGGGCGATAATCTTGGCCCCGATGGCGGCCTGCACGGGGATGTCGAACTGCTGGCGCGGTATCAAATCCTTCAACTTCACGCACATCTTGCGCCCGAACTCGTAGGCATTGTCTTCGTGGATCAGGGTCGAGAGCGCATCCGCCGGCTCGCCGTTCAATAAAATATCAAGCTTGACCAGCCGCGCCGAGCGGTATCCTATTATATGATAGTCGAAGGAGGCATAGCCCTTCGAGATGCTCTTCAGCTTGTCGTAGAAGTCGAACACTATCTCCGAGAGCGGCATGTCGTAGTTGAGCTCCACCCGGTCGGAGGTTATGTAATGCTGGCTCACAAGGGTGCCTCGCTTATCGAGACACAGCTTCATCACCGGCCCGAAGAATTCGGCCTTGGAGATTATCTGCGCGCGGATGTATGGTTCCTCGATATGGTCTATAAGCGTAGGCGCGGGCAGGCCGGACGGGTTATGCACGTCCATCACCTCCCCCTGTGTGGTGTATACTTTATAGGATACGTTCGGCACGGTGGTGATCACGTCCATGTCGAACTCGCGGAAGAGCCGCTCCTGCACTATCTCGAGGTGCAGCAGGCCCAGGAATCCGCAGCGGAAGCCGCTTCCCAGCGCCAGCGACGACTCCGGTTCGTACACGAAGGATGCGTCGTTCAGCTGGAACTTCTCCAGCACCGCCCGCAGCTCCTCGAACTTGTCGGCCTGAACGGGGTACATGCCCGCGAACACCATCGGCTTCACCTCCTCGAATCCGGCGATAGCCTCGCTGCAGGGGTTCTCCTTGCCGGTGATGGTGTCGCCCACCTTAACCTCGGCCGCACTCTTGATGCCGGAGATTATGTAGCCCACGTCGCCGCAGCCAATCTCGCCGGTGGGCACGAGTTTCATCCGCAGGATGCCTATCTCCTCCGCCACGTAATCCTGCCCGGTATTGAAGAACTTGATGGCCTGCCCCTTGCGAAGGGTGCCGTTCTTGATCTTGAAGTAGGCGATCACCCCGCGGAAAGGGTTGAAGACGGAGTCGAAGATGAGGGCCTGCAGGGGCGCGTCCGGATCCCCCTTCGGGGCCGGGATGCGGTCGATGATGGCGTCCAGGATGGGCTGAACGCCCTCGCCGGTGCGGGCGGAGATGCGGAAGATCTCGTCCGGGTCGCAGCCGATGAGGTCCACTATCTGGTCGGCAACCACATCCGGCTGCGCGGAGTCCATGTCTATCTTGTTCAGGATGGGGATGATCTCCAGCCCGTGGTCAATGGCCTGGTAGAGGTTGGCGATGGTCTGCGCCTGCACGCCCTGGGAGGCATCCACCACCAGCAGCGCGCCCTCGCAGGAAGCAATGGATCGGGAGACCTCGTAGCTGAAGTCCACGTGGCCGGGAGTGTCGATGAGATTGAGGATATGACCCTTGTACTGCATCTGGATGGCGTGGCTCTTGATGGTGATGCCTTTCTCGCGCTCCAGGTCCATGTCGTCCAGCACCTGCGCCTCCATGTCACGTTCGCTCAGCGTCTGCGTAAGTTCAAGCAGACGGTCGGCCAAGGTGGATTTGCCGTGGTCGATGTGGGCGATGATGCAGAAATTGCGAATGCGGTCCATTGTCATAGAAAGCAAATATAGCAATTTCTGGCGAGATTGCTATATTTGCTTCCGTCATTACCCTCCCCAAACCCCTCCTCAGGAGGGGCTTGCTCGCTCCGCTCGGAATTCCTTTGGGATGGTCGTGGCGGATAAGTTGTTGATTATTAGCCGATTACGCAAAGTGTCCCCCTAGATTTCAGAGGGGAGAGTTTACGTAAATTATTGATATTCAATAAGATGCCCGCCACGGTATAATGGACATTTTCGGTTGGTAGAGTTGCCACCACCATGCGCGTCGGAAACGATTGAATCGTTTTACCAAGAATCGGCCATAGACGGCTGTTTTTGGCAAAACCACCTGTTTAGGCCGGTTTTTTACCAAAAAGTGGCTTCAAATGGCATTTTCTGGTAAAACTATTAGAAGCGGAAGCCGATGCCGGCGCGCGACGGACAATACATCCACCCCATGCCGAGTTCAGCAAAACCGAAAAAGCGCCGGCCGAAAGAAATCCCTGCCGGGACTATCTGCACTCCGTGCGCCGGACGACCGTCGCCGTCGGTATATCCCGCCATCGTGCCATATCCTACACCTGAATACACGCGGAACCGGTCCCCGGTGTACCAGTTGCCATAGAGCATCAGCATCAGATTATATTCATAAGTGCTTGATGTGCCGGGCTTTACGGGCTCTTCAGAAGAATACACACCACTCTGGGGCTGCGCATCGTGCATCCCACCCATCAGGCCTATGCTCACCCACTTGTTCGGAGTATATCTGACTTCCGCCATGGCAGAAAAACCCGACTCATATCCTCCCACCGATCCCAACATATAAGCAGGACCGCCGGCGCTGAGGTTAAATTCAATTCCGAGTTGTGCGTATGCCGCGGCACATGATAATACCGTTACCAGAAGAAAAACTGCAATCTTTTTCATACCTTCAATATTCTTTTCGCACCTTATAAATGCAGACCTTCAGCAAATCTTGCATGCACACAGAGAGCTATTTTCTGCAACAGGTTAAATAATTGCCACACATGCTTAATTGTTCGCCGCGCAAGAAATAACTAGTTGCCGCGTTTGGCGTTGTAGCCCATCTGAGTTAGCAGGGTGACGAGTTTATCACGAAGGTCGCCCTGGATGGTGATCTCGCCATCCTTGGCCGTGCCGCCTACACCGCACTTTGTCTTGAGGATTTTGGCCAGGGCCGCCAGGTCGTCGGCCCGGCCGATAAAGCCTTTCACCAGCGTAACCTGCTTTCCGGCACGCTGGCGGCGGTCGATGGCCACTATCAGCCGCTGCTTTGCAGGCGGCAGGGTGTCGGCTTCAACCACTTCCGCAGTTTGATATTTGAAATCCGGATTGGTGGAATATACCACCCCCAGACGCTGCTTCCAATCATTGTCGTTCTTCATAAATGCAAAGATATAAAAAACACCCGGTTTCACCTTCCCCAAAAATAAGCCAAAACGGGGAAGGTCCGCCAAATAACCTGGCACCTTCCCCAATAATGGCCAAAAATGGGGAAGGTCGCCGCAGATTTATTATATTTGCGGTTGTGAATTTCGGCACCCTGCATCTACCCGTCAGCCAGCCGGCGGCGCCTGTCGGCGCAGCCTGGGCGGATGCACCCGAACATGCCTGGATACTCATCGGCACCGCACTGCTGGTGCTTTTCATTATCCTCGAACTATACAAACTCATGCCGGCCATGTTAGGATGCCTGCTGCGCAGCCGGGGGAACCTCGAGGTCGAGCACAGCATCAGCACGGCCAGGTCCAGGAACGTGTGCGCCCGAATCCTCTTCGTGCCCTTCCTCGTGGCCGTCGACCGCTACTGCATCTACGATGCGGCCTTCCTGGCCGGATGGGACGAACCCTGGATGCGGCTCGGGGAGCTGGTAGCCGTCGGAGCCGCATTCCTCATCCTGCGCCGAATCCAGCATGCGCTCCTGCTCGGCCGGCGTCTCCGGCTGGACATGGATTCTCTGCGTGCGATAACCCGCGGCCTGTTGAACTACTTCATTTGCTTTACTATCCTTATGATGCTCAGCATCAGCATCCTCTATATGTTCAAGGCCTCGGACGAGGCTATTCGTCTGGTAATCAGCGGAGAACTTGCGGCATTCTGGCTCCTGTCGGTTGTGCGCGAAGGGCAGATTTTAAAACAAAAATGCGGTGGATTGACAACTTTTTTGTACCTTTGCGGGCTTGAATTGCTACCGGCCGGAGCGCTCATCGCTTCCGCGCTGATTTTTTAAAGGCGAAATTGACAATTATGAGGATTCTGATATCACAGCAGGCACCTTCGAAGATGACTGCCTACGAAACCCTGCAGGGTAAATATAAAGCTGAGCTTGAGTTCCGTCCTTTCTTTAAGATAGAAGCGCTCAGTTCCCGTGAATTCCGCGACCAGAGAATCAATCTTCCGGATTATACCGCAATTATCTTCTCTTCCCGCCATGCCATCGACGCTTATTTCAAACTTGCCGAGGAAGTCCGCTTCAAAGTTCCAGAGACGATGAAGTACTTTTGCAGCACCGAGCTGGTGGCGAACTACCTGCAGAAGCATATAGTCTATCGCAAGCGCAAGATATTCTTCGGCGACGGCACCCCTTCATCGATCGCCGCGCTGATCGGTCCCAAGCACAAAGGGGAGAAATTCCTCGTCACCAAGTCGGCAGGCGCAAGCGCCGATGCCATGACTTCCCTCCTGGCCAAGGCCAAGGTGGAATACAGCGAAGCCGAACTCGTCAAGAGCGTCACTCAGGACCTTGGCGACCTCAAGCTGGACGGCTACGACATCATCGCCCTCTACAATCCCGCAGACGTAAAGAGCCTGTTCGAGAACTTCCCTTCCTTCAAACAGGGTAGCATAAAGTTCGTCGGATGGGGCAAGAGCATCGTCCCTGCCATGCAGGAAGCCGGGCTGAACATCGACATCCAGGGGCCCACCCCGGAGGCTCCCTCCGTGGCCAAGGCCATAGAGATCTATCTCCAGCACAACAAGTAAGATCATGGCTTCCGGGGGCAACACGCTGAGTAAGGCTGAGCGGCTGTCCGGCAAGAAGTCAATTGCGACCCTTCTCGCCGATGGCAGATGGGGGTCGTTCGGGCATTTCAGGTATTGCTACCTGCCCTTCGCTTCGCAAGAGGGTTGCAGGATCATGATAGCGGTGCCGAAGCGGCTCTTCAAAAGGGCGGTGAAACGCAATCTGCTTAAGCGTCGCATCCGCGAGGCATACCGCGTGCGGAAAATCGCGGGAGTGGACATCTTGTTTCAGTACAATTCTCCCGAACTGGCCGACTTCGCGACCATCTCCGCGGAAGTGGAGGCGATACTTGCCAGAATCTTAGAGGCCCTGCCGGAAGCGCACAGGGCTGATGAGTTATGAAACTGCTGAAAAAGATACTGGCGGCTCCGTTCATTCTGCTGATAAAATTCTATCAGCTGTGCATCTCGCCACTTAAACCACCGACCTGCCGCTTCACCCCGACATGCAGCCAGTACGCCCTCGAGGCCTTCCGTAAATATGGGCCGCTGAAGGGGTTCTGGCTATCACTGAAGCGGATTCTCCGCTGCCATCCCTGGGGCGGAAGCGGGTATGACCCAGTTCCCTAAAGCCGATCGGCTTTAGGGAACCCTTGTCTGTCAGGGGCTCTGCCCCTAACGTACCCCGCGGCTCCCGGCCTTAGTCCTTCGGACCGGCCTCCGCCGTTCGCGCTGGTGCGCTCATTTCCCATATTCCACCGGGATACCAACTTCGTTTCCCCACTATCCTGGAAATCCTCTGGAACCTGTAGAGAAAAACCGCATTTTCTATACAGGTACCCCCTTTTTACCCTCTACCCGTAGAGAAAACCTGGCAAAACCTCTACAGGTCGGCCGTTTTTGAAGTGCGCCCCTTTTGTTGGACGGATTTAACAATAAGATTTATAGTTATAGATCCGGTATTGCACCGGACTCATTCCATTCAACTTTTTCTTGATTCGATCCTCGTTGTAGTAACGCAGATATTCATCAAGTTCTATCAAGAAGTGCTCGACAGAGTCGAACTTCTGCAAATATAACAATTCTGATTTCAAAAGGCCAAAGAAGTTTTCTATCACGGCGTTGTCCAGGCAGTTCCCTTTCCTGGACATGCTTTGTATTATATTATTGTCTTTCAGCAACTTCTGATAATCTTTGTGCTGATACTGCCATCCTTGGTCAGAATGAAGGATTGCATTAGTATTGCTTCCGATGACCGCGACCATGCCGGCTATCATGTCTTTCACCATATCCAGGACAGGGTGCCTATAGATTGTATAGGCGATCAGTTCGCTGTTATACAGATCCAGAACGGGAGACAGGTATATCTTTATCCCGAACAGGTGGAACTCTGTCACGTCGGTCACCATCTTCCTATGAGGCTGCGTGGCCTTGAAGTCCCGTTCCAAGAGGTTCGGTGCAATCTTTCCCACCTCCCCCTTATATGACTTGTACTTCTTCATCCTGACCTCGCACCTCAATCCCGCCTCCGCCATCAATCGGCGGACGGTCTTTCCGTTGATGAGATATCCTTCGTTACGCATGGCCAGGGTAAGACGACGATAGCCGTAACGCCCTCTGTTAAGATGATATAGCTCAGCTATGCGCTGTCGCTCAACGGCCCATTTATCACGCTTTGGCTTATGGTTGTAATAAAAGGTGGATCTGGCCATCCCCTTGATCTCTAACAAGAGGTCAAGACGGTGTTCTGGCCTTAGTCCTTGGATGGCTTCCGCCCAATCTCGCGAAGTCGGGCTTCTCTTTCTTCGACTAAGGCTTTCACTTTTTTTAGCAGTGCATTCTCCGCCTCGAGATACTCGTTTCGCTTGCGCAGCATCTCGAGTTCATCCAGCTCTGCTTCCGTTCTTTGCCTTTTCTTTCGCATCTCTTTAGTGCTATTTCGTCGGTACAAACCGGTCTCGCCAAACTCTTTGTACAGCTTCATCCAACTACGAAGCGTACAAGGTGGGATCTCGTATTGTAAGCCTGCCACGGACAAAGGTAGCTCGTTTTTTTCGATATCCAGCACGATTTTTATCTTATCGCTTACATCATGGTGCGGACTGTATTCTGGCTCAAGAAGCGCCACCTCCCCTCCGGACAGGTAGCGCTTGCGAGCGAGCTTGATGGTATTGCGCCCCATTTTAAGGTTCTTCTCTATGTATGTGATGGACTTCCCTTCATCCATCAAATGCATAGCTTGGACATACTTTAGATAATTCTCGTTCTTTTTCATTTTACCCTTTTTTTTGTCCAACTTTTGGGGTGCAGATCAAAAAGGGGGTACCTGTATAGAAAATGCGTTTTTTCTCGACAGGTGCCATAAGAAAACGGACAAACCTTCG
>JAEENZ010000132.1 GCA_016283985.1 Bacteroidales bacterium
GAGAGCATAGCCTTTGTGCAGGGGTAGCCTTCTTCATCCACCGAAGAAATGAAGGCAATCGGGAGCGTATCAGCCATTCTGCCGATGAGTTCCTTCACGCCGGAGAGAGCGGGATTCTCCGGCATAGAGTCCGTAAGTGTCAGCTCCTTGCGCCAACGTTTCAGGCTGGGGAAATACATCTTCATCTGGCCGATGTATTCCTCCTTCGTGATGGGCTGCGGCAGTCCTTTGTTTACCTCGTCCACAAACTGGGCGCAGTGTTCGATCATTTCATCCATCGTGCACTCCTGCTGGAACTTGCCATCCTTATAGCAGTAGATGCAGTAATCTTCATTCTTGCTTCCGTCGGCATTGGTGCCCAGGATTTCGTGAGTAAGCGGCATTCCGCAGCTCTGGCAAAACTTCATTTCTTTTTTCATTGGATTCCAATTATTCGAAGACAAATCTACGATAATCTTGATTTAGTGACAAAATTGACTATAACAGGATATTTTGTAATTTTACTTATCCAATATACCAGCTATGAAAAAGTTAATTGCATTTTTTGCATTTGCGTGCCTTACAGTGGGGACCGCCAGTGCCAACTGCTTTCTGAAGGACCTTGAGAACGCCGTAATCAACAAGGTTGAGAACATCATCAACAAGAAGATGGACAACCCCGAAGGAAGTTATGCCAAGATAGATACCAAAAAACTCGAATATAGCATCCCATATATTCCGGTGGAAAAGCGCTCCACCATCCTGCCGAAGCACAATATCTGCTCCATCGCTCCCGCGGAAGAATCTTCGGACTATTTCATTACCGGCAGCGGTTCCCTGCGCATCCAGGCTTCCGGCCAGCCCTATAACGATGTGATGTCCTATACCCAGGAGATGCTCTATGAGCCAATATGGGCCCAGGCTCCCCTGCCTCCGGATATGCGTCCCTACCTGCCCCGCATCCGCCAGCTGCTGCTGGAGGGCAAGCCGGATGAGGCTGACGCCCTGGTGGACGAGGCACAGAAAAAGGCCGGCTTCGAAAAGTATATGAATTTCGACAACAAGATTTTGTACCCTGTCGGCGGTCCGCGCAGGCACACAGCCTTCACGCTCACCTTCCGCAGGCCTGAGCAGCCCGACACCAGGGACTATTTGCGCTTCCTGGATATGCAGAACGGTATGATCACCGCTATGTGGACTGATGCCAGCGGTTCTTTCCGGAACGAATGCTTCTGCGCCTATGACGGGGACGTCACCGTTAACCGCTTCATCGCACCGAAGGGGCAACTGGACCTGGATGTGGAGATGCAGCTGCCCAGATTGAACGGCAGCACCCACCAGCTTAATATTGAGGACGGTGTGATCAGTCTGGCCACAGCGTACAATCCGGAATTCGGCCAAAAAGGCTACGTCGTGGTTATCCGCTTCCTGCCCCAAGGCGGCACTATGAATAAGACCGAAAAAGGTATGCACATTTCCGGCGCGGACGGCCTTGTGATCGTCGCGAAGATTGAGAGGTTCGAAAGCGACTTCACCTTTGAATGCGCCAAGCCCGTCCGTGACGGACTGCTGGCTATGAAGGTCGATTTCGACCAGCTGCTCAAGGGTAACGAAAAGCACATCGGCGAGCGGATGGACCGCTCCCGGATACATCTGTCCCCCGACGAAGATATGCTGCTTTCCGGCGAGGAACTGCTCCGGCGCGCCCACAGCAAGCACGAGCTGGATCCCGCCCTGCTGGAGAAACTCTATGATATGGGCCGCTTCTTCCAGATCTACGAGACTGGCAAGTATATTCCTCCTTTTACGGGCCAGCACAACATCAACACTAACCTGCAGGTATGCGCGGGTAACAACACGGGCCTCTTTGACGAGATGGACGTTTATTTCAAGTATTACGAGACCAAGTTCGATGACTTCCGCACCAACGCGAAGCTGCTCTACGGCGCACGCGGCGTACTGGCCAGCGTCCACTGCGACCCGGATAACGGCCTGTACTATCATTTCTCACGCACGTATCCGCATTATGCCTGGACGGGCTGTCTGGGTTGGGTCTACAACGAGTTGTGGGGCCACTACCTCGTCACAGGAGATAAGGAATTCCTGCGGACCCGTCTGATCCCGGCCTACAAGGAAATGGCCCTTTTCTACGAGGATTACGCGTGCGACCGCGGCCCGGACGGCAAGGTCATCTTCTATCCTTCCTTCTCTCCGGAGAACCCGACACCGAATCCCGGCTATGAGACTGTCACCAGCAGAGACATCAATCCCACGAGGATCAACTCCGTAATGGACATCGCCATCTGCCGTGAGATCCTGATGAACCTGATTGATGGATGCAAGACTCTGGGCATAGAGCAGGAGAACATCCCCCACTGGGAGGCTCAGCTCGCATCCCTTCCGACCTATCTCCTGGACTTGGACGGCGGCCTCAAGGAGTGGGCCTGGCCTACTATCGAGGAGAACTACAACCACCGCCACGTTTCCCATCATTATGACGTATGGCCCGGCCGTGCGGTCACACCCGAAAAAGATCCCGCTCTGACGGAAGCCATCATAATCTCCAACCGCAAGCGCGCCCAGCAGGACGACTCAGCTCACGGCATCATCCACCGTGCCTTCACGGCCATCCGCCTGAAGGATATGGAAGAAGCCGAGCAGAACCTGAGCCAGCTGCTCAACCACGGCTTCGTCCGCCGCACGCTGCAGACCAGCCACTTCCCCTATAGGGGCGTGTTCCCGGATCTGACAGGTGCTGTCCCGGCGTTCCTGGTGGAAATGTGTGTCTTCAGCGAGCCCGGCACGGTGGAATTT
>JAEENZ010000133.1 GCA_016283985.1 Bacteroidales bacterium
CCTGTCAGCGAGTGCAAGCAGGTAAAGAAGGACATCCTCGGCATAACCAACGAGGAGATGCACGCTACCTTCGCCGAGTGGAACAAGGGCGACCTTGACAGCTACCTCGTGGAAATCACCCGCGACATCCTCGCCAAGAAGGATGAGGACGGCCGCTATGTGCTGGACTACATCCTGGACACCGCCGGCCAGAAAGGTACCGGCAAGTGGACCGCCATCGCCGCCCTCGACCAGGGAGTTCCGCTCACGCTGATAGGCGAGTCCGTGTTCGCCCGCTGCCTCTCCGCACAGAAGGAGGAGCGCGTGGCAGCATCCAAGATACTCGAAGGCCCCAAGCCTGCCAAGTACACAGGCGACCGCGCAGCCTTCCTGGACGATCTGCGCAAGGCTCTTTTCGCCGCCAAGGTGGTATCCTACGCCCAGGGTTACGCCCTGATGCGCGCAGCTGCCAAGGAATACGGCTGGAACCTGAACTACGGCGGAATCGCCCTCATGTGGAGGGGCGGATGCATTATCCGCAGCGTCTTCCTCGGCAAGATCAAGGAAGCCTTCGACAAGAATCCCTCCATTTCCAACATCCTGCTCGACCCTTACTTCAGCGGCAAACTCGCCGAGGCTCAGCAGGGATGGCGCAATGTGCTCTGCACTGCGATGCAGAACGGTGTACCCGCCCCCTGCATGACCGCGGGCCTGGAGTATTATGACGGATATCGCACCGAGCGCCTGCCCGCGAACCTTCTCCAGGCGCAGCGCGACTTCTTCGGCGCCCATACCTACGAGCGCACCGACAAGCCCCGCGGAGAGTTCTTCCACACCAACTGGACGGGCCACGGCGGAGATACGATTTCAACGACCTACAACGCATGATGACTATAGGCAAATACTCATTCGGCGTCGGCGACCGTTTCGCCCACGAAGGAGTCAACCAGCTCAAGGCCCTCATCGAGGCCGAGGAGCGCTTCGGCGTGCACTTTGTTCCCGTGTGGAACAAGAGCAACCGTGAGCACCAGATAGTGGGCACCGAGCCCATCGAGACCCGCCGCGAAGCCGATGCAGCCGTGAAGGCCCTGAACTACAAGGGGCAGTACTTCGTGGATGCAGACCACATCAACCTGAACAATGTCGACCGTTTCATCGACTCATCCGACTTCTTCACTATCGACGTGGCCGACTACATCGGCAAGAGCGGCAGCATGGAAGAAAGGTTCCTCCCTGCAATCAAGGAGGCCGGCCGCATCTACCGCCACATCGCGGAAAAGAAAGGCGCGGACAACTTCGTGACCGAAGTCTCGATGGACGAGGTGGACGAGGCGCAGACCCCCGAGGAACTTCGCTACATCCTCCGCGAGATCGCGAAGGAGGGTATCCCGGTGCAGACCATCGCCCCCAAATTCACCGGCCGCTTCAACAAGGGAGTGGACTACCGCGGGGACCTCGCACGCTTCGAGCGTGAGTTCGAGCAGGACCTGATGGTGATCGACGAAGCCGTGCGCGAGTACGGTCTGCCCGCCAACCTGAAGCTTTCCATCCACTCCGGATCGGACAAGTTCAGCATCTATCCCATCATGGGCCGCCTGATCCGCAAGCACGACAAGGGCATACACATCAAGACCGCCGGCACCACCTGGTTGGAAGAGAACATCGGCCTCGCAGTGGCCGATCCCGCCGCCCTCGAGCTTGCGAAAAAGATATATGTGAACGCCCTCGGCCGCATGGCGGAACTCACCGTTCCCTATGCCACCGTAATCGACGTGGACGTTGCCAAACTCCCTGCTCCCGAGGAAGTTGCGAAGTGGGATGCGGAGACTTACGCCCGCACCATGCGCCACAACCAGGCCGATCCCCTCTACAATCCTTCCTTCCGCCAGCTCATCCATGTGAGCTACAAGATCGCGGCGGAGCTCGCGGATGAATTCCTGCCGGCTCTGGAGAAACATACAGACGTTATTGGCGAGCAGATTACGGCAAACCTCTGCGACCGCCACATTGCCAGATTATTCAGTGAAAAGTAATATGAAATACTCATTCGAAGACTTGAAAGGACGCAACTGCGTCATCACCGGAGGCTTCGGCGTGCTGGGCATGGCCCTGACGCGCGGCCTCGCGGAAGCCGGGGTGAACCTGGCAGTCATCAGCCGCAGCAAAGACAATCCCGCCAAGGGCGAGGCGATTGCGAAGGAATTCGGCGTGAAGTGCCTCGGCATCAGCGCCAGCACCCTGGACAAGGCCGCCCTCGAAGAGGCGCGCGATCTCATCCACGAAAAACTCGGCAAGATAGACATACTCATCAACTGCGCCGGAGGCAACTCTCCCAAAGCGACCTGCGCCGTGGAGCAGATGGATGCCGACACCGACCTCGCACAGAGCTTCTACGGGCTCGACATGGAGGGATTCCAGTTCGTCTACGACCTTAATTTCAAGGGCACGCTGCTCGCCACGATGGTCTTCACGACCGACATGATCGAAGCGAAAAAGGGCGTGGTGCTGAACATCTCTTCGATGAACGCTTTCCGTCCCCTGACGAAGATTCCCGCATATTCGGCAGCCAAGGGTTCCATCAACAACTTCACCCAGTGGTATGCAGTGCATGTGGCCCAGCTGGGCATACGCTGCAACGCCATCGCTCCCGGATTCTTCCTCACGGACCAGAACCGTTTCCTGCTCACGGACGAAGCCACAGGCGCGCTCAAGCCCCGCGGAAAGAAGATTATCGCGAATACTCCTACCCACAAATTCGGCGAACCCGAAGATCTGGTGGGGACCATGCTCTACCTGCTCAGCGACATATCTTCCTTCGTCACCGGCATCGTGATTCCGGTGGACGGCGGCTACAGTGCATTCGGAGGAGTTTAATATGGCAAAGTACGATAAGATCCAAGTGCTGACCGCCATCGGGGAAACGGGGATCGT
>JAEENZ010000134.1 GCA_016283985.1 Bacteroidales bacterium
CTGCTCTGCCGCGGCATACTTGCCCTCGGTGAAGCCGGAAACTTCCCGGCGGCCATCAAGGTGACGGCCGAATACTTCCCCAAGAAGGACCGTGCGTTCGCGACCTCCATCTTCAATGCAGGTGCATCCGTGGGCGCTCTCGCAGCTCCCCTCTGCATCCCGCCGCTGGCGATGAAGTTCGGTTGGGAGATGGCCTTCATCATCATCGGTGCCCTCGGTTTCATCTGGATGTTCTTCTGGGCATTCATGTATGAGAAACCCGAGAAGAGCAAGCATGTGAACGAGGCTGAGTTGGAATACATCCATCAGGACGATGCCGAAGAAGAGAAACCCAAGGCGGAAGTTCAGGAAGAGAAGCAGGTATCCCTCTGGAAATGCTTCGGATTCAAGCAGACCTGGCAGTTCATCACCGGCAAGTTCTTCACCGACGGCGTGTGGTGGTTCTTCCTGTTCTGGGCCCCGTCCTACTTCAGCAACCAGTTCAACGCTCCGGTTACCACGCCCCTTGGCCAGTGGCTGATATTCACTCTGTATCTGATAGTTACGGTGGTTTCCATCGGTGGAGGATATCTCCCGAAGATCTTCGTGGAGAAGAGGGGAATGCACCCTTATCCCGGCCGCATGCTGGCGATGCTGATCTTCGCATTCTTCCCGCTCTGCGCCCTGCTGGCCCAGCCTCTGGGAATGAAGTTCAATTCTGCGTGGATTCCGGCCATCCTGATCGGCCTTGCGGCCGCGGGACACCAGGCCTGGAGCGCCAACCTGTTCTCCACCATCGGTGACATGTTCCCCAAGAGCGCGATTGCGACGGTGACGGGAATCGGCGCCATGGCAGGAGGTGTGGGATCGATGTTCATCCAGAAGATCGCTGGTCGCCTGTTCACCTATTCGGAGAACATGGGCGATGCCTTCACATTCATGGGATTCAGCGGCAAGCCTGCCGGATACTTCATCATGTTCTGCTTCTGCGGTGTGGCCTACCTCATCGCCTGGAGCATCATGAAGAGCCTCGTGCCGAAGTATAAACCTATAGAGCTCTAGGGAATACAGTCAACTTGTTATTTGTCCGCAGATTTCTTAAATTTGCGGACAAATTTTTATATAATGGCAAACATCGAATACAGCGAACAGGAGCAGATCCGCAGGGACTCCCTCTCAAAGTTGCGCGAACTGGGCATCGAGCCCTATCCGGCAGCATTATATCCGGTTAACGAAACCACCAAGAATATCACCGAGGGGTACGATCCCGAGAAGGGTAACTTCGCGGACGTGTGCCTTGCGGGGCGCATCATGAGCCGCCGCATAATGGGCGCGGCGTCGTTCGGCGAACTGCAGGACGAGACCGGACGCATCCAGATTTACGTGAAGCGCGATGAAATCTGCCCCGGCGAGGACAAGACCATGTACAACACGGTGTGGAAGAAGCTCCTCGACATAGGCGACGTGATCGGCATCAAGGGATACGCCTTCATCACCCAGACCGGCCAGCTGAGCATCCACGTGAAGGAACTCACTCTGCTGAGCAAGAGCCTCCGAGTGCTTCCCATCGTGAAGGAAGTGGACGGCGTGGTGCACGATGCGTTTACCGATCCGGAGATGCGTTACCGCCAGCGCTACGTGGACCTCATCGTCAATCCCCAGGTGAAGGATACTTTCTTCAAGAGGGCCAAGATAATCGCCACCATGCGCGAGTATTTCAATGCCGCCGGCTGCCTCGAGGTGGAGACCCCTATCCTCCAGAGCATCCCCGGAGGCGCCACCGCCCGTCCGTTCATCACCCATCATAACGCCCTGGACATCCCTCTCTACCTGCGCATAGCCAACGAGCTCTACCTCAAGCGCCTCATCGTAGGCGGCTTCAGCGGAGTGTACGAGTTCGCGAAGGACTTCCGCAACGAAGGCATGGACAAGACCCATAACCCCGAGTTCACCTGCATGGAGATCTACGTGGCCTACAAGGACTACATCTGGATGATGGACTTCGTAGAGAAGATGCTCCAGAAGATCGCCGTATCCGTGAACGGCACTACCAAGGTGCAGATAGGGGAGAACGAGGTGGACTTCGGCGGCACCTACCGCAGGCTGCCCATCCTCGACGCCATCAAGGAATACGCCGGAGTGGACGTGAGCGGCATGGACGAGGCCGAGCTCCGCGCCACCTGCAAGAAGCTGAACGTGGAGGTGGAGCCCTCAATGGGCAAGGGCAAGTTGATAGATGCCATCTTCGGAGAATATGCCGAGAAGAATCTGATCCAGCCCACCTTCATCATCGATTATCCCGTGGAGATGTCGCCTCTAACCAAGCGCCACCGCAGCAATCCCGCGCTCACCGAGCGCTTCGAGCTGTTCGTGTGCGGCAAGGAACTGGCGAACGCATATTCCGAGCTCAACGACCCTATCGACCAGCTGGAGCGCTTCGAGGAGCAGGCAAAGCTCAAGAGCAAGGGCGACGACGAGGCGATGTTCATCGACTTCGACTTCGTGCGCGCACTTGAATACGGCATGCCTCCCACCTCCGGCCTCGGAATGGGTATCGACCGCCTCACCATGTTCATGACCGGCCAGACGGCTATTCAGGACGTGCTCTTCTTCCCGCAGATGCGGCCCGAGAAAATCGTAAAGACCGAAAAGAGTGAATCTTCAGATACCGAATAACTATCAGCCTCTGCTGAACGCTCGGCAGACCGAAGGGGCCATCAAGGAAATCAAGGATTTCTTCCAGATGAACCTCGCCTCGGAGCTGCGCCTTCGCCGCGTGACCGCGCCCCTCTTCGTCAAGAAGGGCACGGGCATCAACGACGACCTTAATGGAGTGGAGCGTGCCGTGAGTTTTCCCGTCAAGGACATGGACGGAGAGGTATGCGAAATCGTGCATTCGCTGGCCAAGTGGAAGCGCCTCACCCTCGCCGAATACGGCATCGAGCCTGGCTATGGCATCTACACCGACATGAACGCCATCCGGGCGGATGAGGAGCTGGACAACGTCCACTCCCTGTACGTGGACCAGTGGGACTGGGAGCGCGTTATGGGCGTCGGAGAGCGGAGCCCGGAGTTCCTGAAGGACATCGTCCGCCGCATCTGGTCCGCCATCGTGCGCACCGAGTTCATGGTGTGCGAGAAGTATCCCGTAATTACCCCCTGCCTGCCGGAAGACATCGTTTTCATCCACGCCGAGCAGCTGCGCAGGCGTTATCCCGACCTCTCCCCGAAAGAGAGGGAGGATGCCGTCTGCCGGGAGTACGGGGCGGTGTTCGTGGCCGGAATCGGATGTGCCCTGGGAGATGGCCGGAAGCACGACGGCCGCGCCGCCGACTACGATGATTGGAGCACTCCCGCTCAGTGGGATGGGGAGATGCTGCCCGGCCTGAATGGGGATATCCTTGTCTGGAATCCTGTGCTCGGGCATAGCTTCGAGCTGTCCTCCATGGGCATCCGAGTGGACCGCGCCGCGCTCCTGCGCCAGCTCTCCATCTCCGGAGAAGATAAGAAGGCGGAACTTTACTTCCATCAGGAACTGCTTTCCGGGCACCTGCCCCAGAGTATCGGCGGCGGCATCGGGCAGAGCCGCCTCTGCATGTTCTTCCTCCGCAAAGCCCACATCGGCGAGATCCAGGCCTCCGTATGGCCCGCAGAGATGATTTCCGCCTGCGCCGAAAACAACATCCCTCTTATATGAAAAAGCTCCTGTTAATCAGCCTTTTAGCCCTGGCCCTCTGCGGCTGCGGGCGCAAGACCATCATCGGCGTCAGCTTCCCCGAAGCGCCCATCCAGTTTGCTACGAATGCGGATTTCGGGATGGAACTGATCAACTACTACAATATCATCCAGCTGCCCGATGGGACCTACAGGATGTATTTCTCCGGCAACCCCATTGACGGGATAGCCGAAAACGAGAGGGCCCAGAACCTCTATCTTGCCGAGTCTACCGACGGCTTCCACTATGAGATGAAGTGCAAGATCATGGATACCGTGATCGAGCAGTCGGTGTTCATGGTTAAGGACAAGGAGTATCCCTACCGTATGGTCGGATGCCAGTGGATTGGCGAAAAGAGTTGGGAGCGCGGTGTGTTCTTATGGAAGTCGAAGGACGGGATTGAGTTCACCGACCCCAAGATGCTCTACGACAAGATCCATGACACCCAGAACGTGATGGTCACCCGGGGCAACCGCTGGAAACTCTATTCCAGGATTACCCAGGAGCACTACAAGAACCGTCGTATGACAGTGGCGGAATTCAACAAGAGGGGAGAGCAGCTGAGCGATACCGAGATACTGGCGGGAGATTTCCTCTACAACAACGCCGCGTGCAAGGTGGACAAGCGCTACGACCTGCTTTTCCCCACCTATTATAATACGCACGGAGGCACCACCGACGCCTGCTTCTTCCGCTGCTATCTGGTCGACGGCCCGTTTGTGCGGGAGATCCCCTGCGAGCTCAACCGCTGGGTGGAGGCCGACGAGCACTGGGTGCTCGCCTGCCCGGGATTCGTCTTCATTAACGGAGAAAGATATCTTGCATATAATTCCCGCACGCGTTCCCACGAGACCAGCGAAACCGGCATGATAAGCCGCTATAAACTGGTGAAGGCAGTCATAGAATACGAATGAATCCCGAGGTAATCACATCTGCCCAGAATCCCAAGCTGAAGAGGCTGCTTGCCCTTCAGGAAAAGTCCCGTCTGCGCCGCTCGGAAGGGGTTTTCGTCGTCGAAGGCCGCCGCGAGTTGGAGCACTGCATCGCGGCCGGCTTTGAAGTAGAATCTTTGTTCATTTGCTCTGAAATATGCGATGCCGCATGGTTGGGGATTCCCCTTGAGGGACGTGCCACCCGCGGCACGGAAGCGGGGGGACCGTCCCGAAGGGATGGTGGGGTGAGCCCGAAGGGCGAACTCCCGAAAGGGGAATACCCCAACCTGCGGCAGGTGAATGTTTTCTTTATATCCAAAGAGATTTACGCGAAGGTGGCGTACCGGGAGGGAACAGAGGGAATAATCGCCGAGGTCAAGGCGAAGTATCTGACACTGGACGATCTGGCCCTGAAGGAGAATCCGCTGGTGATGGTTCTGGAAGGAGTGGAGAAGCCGGGGAATCTGGGTGCCGTTCTTCGCAGCGCCGATGCCGCCGGGGCCGATGCAGTCATCGTCTGCGATCCGCTCACAGACCTCTACAATCCCAACCTCATCCGCGCCAGCATCGGTGCCGTCTTCACCGTACCCGTAGTTTGCTGCTCATCCGAG
Organism: Bacteroidales bacterium; assembly: GCA_016283985.1. Next base: position 5,238 of record JAEENZ010000134.1, read on the forward strand.
GACGCCATCGCCTTCCTGAAGGCCCGCGGAATCCGCATCCTCACCGCGCAACTGCAGGATTCATCTCCTTATTATAATGTAGATATGGCTCGCGGCACCGCCCTGGTGATGGGCACCGAGGCTACCGGCCTCACCCCCGTCTGGCGTGTTGCGGCCGATGCCCACATCCTCATCCCTATGCTAGGCCGCCTCGATTCGCTGAACGTCAGCGTCTCTGCCGCCATTTTGCTGTACGAGGCCGTCCGCCAGCGGCAGTAGGTTGCTGCAGCAGTCAACCATTTGACAATCAGTCACTTCCTAGTAGGAGAATCGGTGAAAATATTGACTATCTTTGTGCTTGTTATGAAAAAGATATTGTTTTCCTTGTTTCTGATGTCGGTGATCCTGCCTGTAATGGCGCAGAGGATCGACCCGAACAGTTTCGGGCAGGAGCTGAGCGTAGGAATCGGCGCTGGAACGACGTTCAAGGGCAATACCGGTAACGATATCACTTACTGGCTGAACTACAGCAAGTACTACAGCCGCCACATAGGCGGCCGCTTCGGCGTGCAGTATATGCCGGAGTATATGAAGGTGAAGGATTTCGTGAGTTTCCCCATGGCATTCTCGCTCCGGACAGGTATGCGCGAAGCGAACGAAACCATGACCTACGGTGCCCTGGCGGCGATAGATCTTCTGGATGCATGGGTCTGGGAGGGAGACGATATAATCGTGGATATGCTGGCAGTGTTCCTGATCACCCTGATCAACCGGGCGGAGTTTTTCGTGGGCTTTACGCCCGGATATATTATTGGCGGGGATTCTTTGCATGAGACCACTTATCTCAATGCGGACGGATCCATAGGTACAAGGGTTCAGGGGATCCGCAAGGCGGGAGATTTCTACTGCTCCGCCGATGCCGGCTTGAGTTTCAGCTGGCGAATCTGGCGTTTTACGCTAAACATGACCCCGACCGTGCACTACAATTTCACCGAAAACTTCCGTATCTACAGCGACAACGAATTCACGGTCCATCCGCAGGATACGCCCATACCTTGGCTGTTTTCGATGAATTTCGGAATAGGGTATTTGTTTTAGAAAAATAATTTCTATCTTTGCAGTCCCAACGGGGGATTAGCTCAGTTGGTAGAGCGCTTGCATGGCATGCAAGAGGTCAGGGGTCCGAATCCCCTATTCTCCACAAAAACGCAGACCGAAAGGCCTGCGTTTCGTTTTTTATCCTCTTTCCATCTCGCGTCGGGCATCCTTTTCCTTGATGGTCTGCCGCTTGTCGTACTCCTTCTTTCCCCGGGCCAGGGCGATGTGGAGTTTGGCGTATCCGTTCTCGGCGATGTAGAGGCGCACCGCTACGATGGTGAGGCCCTTGGTCTTGACCGCCTGGTTCAGGTGGCGGAGTTCCCGTTTGGTAAGCAGGAGCTTGCGGTCCCGCATCGGCTCGTGGCCGTTCCAGCTGCCCCAGAAGTAGGTGGCGATGTTCATCCCCTTCACGTAGAGTTCGCCGTTCACGAAGTAGCAGAAAGCATCCTGAAGCGATGCCTTGCCGGCGCGCAGGCTCTTGATTTCGGTGCCGACCAGCACTATGCCTGCGTCGTAAGTC
>JAEENZ010000135.1 GCA_016283985.1 Bacteroidales bacterium
AAGGTGGAAAGGAACCAGAGCGACAGCAGGTCCAGGAATCCGTTCACGAAACGGCTCATGCCGAACTTGCTCTTGCCATATTTTCGCTTCTGGTGATGCACGGGCATCTCGCCTATCTTGGTAAAACCGGCATTTTTTGCAAGATAAGGGATATAGCGGTGCATTTCCCCGTATACTTCCACGTTCTTGACGACATCTTTCCTGTATGCCTTGAGACCGCAGTTCATGTCGTGCAGCTTGATGCCGGTAATGCGGCGGGCGGTGGCGTTGTAGAGTTTCGAGGGCAGGTTCTTGGTAATGGGATTGTCCTTGCGGTGCTGCTTCCATCCGGAAACGATGTCGAAGCCTTCTTCCTTGATCTTGCGGTACAGAGCAGGGATCTCGTCCGGGCTGTCCTGAAGGTCTGCATCCATCGTTATTACCACGTCTCCTTCCGCCTTGGCGAACCCGCAATAGAGCGCTGCGGACTTGCCGTAGTTGCGGCGGAAGCTGATGCCGTGGATGGCAGGATTGGCGGCCGAAAGGCCCTTGACGATGTCCCAGGAACCGTCGGTGCTGCCGTCGTCTATCATCAGCACTTCGTAGCTGAAGCCGTTTTCTTTCATCACGCGCTCGATCCAGGCGCTGAGTTCCGGCAGGGATTCCGCCTCGTTAAAGAAAGGGATTACAACTGAAATATCCATGGTTAGTCTTCGTCTTCAAAAGGGTTGTCGGATCCGCAGATGCTACGGGATGCGATGGCAGACACGATGGTGCCGAACAGCCAGCACCAGATCAGATTCACAAAGAATGAAGCGGTGGGCATGGAAGACTCCATGTTCATTACCTGGTCCAGCTGGTCTGATGTCATCATCCCGGAATATGCCTGGGCCATGTTGTTGAACATCTCGGCAAACATGTCGGGATCGATGAGCAGAACGTATGCAAGATAGAATCCGGCATACACGACGGCAGAGCAGAGAGCTACCGCCATTCCAAAACGGAAAGTGCGTGATCGGTCTTTTTCGTTCTCCTCTGCAAACTTGCGCAAGTATTTGACCATCAGCCAGATACATAACGCAAACTTGCCTGCCCACAGCACGAAGGAAAGTATGCTTGTCAGGAATTTCGGGCCCCCGATTTTGGGAAGTGTCGCAGAGATCAGGAAATAAGCGACAGCCACTGCCGCTATCACCAGTCCGGCCTTGCCGGCTTCGTTCCAGAAATTGTTCCTCTCTTGTGCCATAAATGCAAAGGTAGCAATTATTTTTATTATCTTTGTAGGCTGATATAATTACGACGTAATGATTAATATTACTTTCCCTGACGGCAGCGTAAAAGCCTTCGAAAACGGCGTCACTGCTTATGAAATCGCCCAGAGCATTTCCCCGCGTCTTGCGGCGGAAGTCCTTGCGGCTAGCGTTAACGGCGAAATCTACGATCTCACCAGGCCCATCACGGCCGATGCGGAGATCAAGCTCCACAAGTGGGAGGATGAAGAGGCCAAGCATGTGTTCTGGCATTCCTCATCCCACCTCATGGCAGAGGCCCTCGAGAGCCTGTATCCCGGTGTCAAGTTTGGCATCGGACCCGCGATCGAGAACGGCTTCTACTACGACGTGGACCTTGCCGGCACGACCATCACCGATGCCGATCTCCCCAAGATCGAGAAGAAGATGCTGGAACTTGCCCAGGGAAAGGAAGACTTCAAGCGCATAGAGGTCAGTAAGGCCGATGCCATGAAGTATTTCCAGGAGAAAGGCGACCAGTACAAGTGCGAGCTCATCAGCGAACTCGAGGACGGCACCATCACCTACTACAGCAATGGTGCCTTCACCGACCTCTGCCGCGGACCTCACCTCCGTAACACCGAGGTAATCAAGGCCGTCAAGCTCACCGCCATCGCCGGTGCATACTGGCGCGGGGACGAGAAGCGTCAGCAGCTCACCCGCATCTACGGCATCACCTTCCCCAAGAAGAGCATGCTCGACGAGTATCTCGTGCTTCTCGAGGAAGCCAAGAAGCGCGACCATCGCAAACTCGGCAAGGAGATGGGGCTTTTCACCTTCTCCAGCCGCGTCGGCATGGGCCTTCCTCTATGGCTCCCTAAAGGCGCCGTCCTGCGTTATCAGCTCGAAACTTTCCTGCGCGCGAAGCTCCAGGAATACGGATATCTCCAGGTGGTGACCCCTCACATCGGCAGCAAGCAGCTCTATGTGACCTCCGGCCACTGGGCAAAATACGGCAAGGATTCCTTCCAGCCCATCAAGACCCCTCAGGAGGGTGAAGAGTATATGCTGAAGCCGATGAACTGCCCTCATCACTGCGAGATCTACGCATCGACGCCCCACTCCTACAAGGAACTTCCTATCCGCCTGGCTGAATTCGGAACGGTCTACCGTTACGAGCAGAGCGGAGAGCTTCACGGGCTTACCCGCGTACGCTCCTTTACCCAGGACGACGCCCACATGTATGTGCGCCCCGACCAGCTCAAGGATGAGTTCAAGAAGGTCATCGACCTGATCCAGTATGTGTTCAAGGTCTTCAAGTTCGACAAGTTCAAGGCTCAGATTTCCCTGCGCGACAAGGTGAACCGTGAAAAGTACATCGGCAGCGAAGAGAACTGGGAACGTGCTGAAAGGGCTATCATCGAATCCTGCGAAGAGAAGGGGCTTCCCGCCAAGGTAGAGTACGGTGAGGCCGCGTTCTACGGCCCCAAGCTTGACTTCATGGTGAAGGATGCCCTCGGACGCGAATGGCAGCTCGGCACCATCCAGGTGGACTACAACCTGCCTGAGCGTTTCGAACTGGAATACATCGATGCGGACGGCAGCAAGAAGCGCCC
>JAEENZ010000136.1 GCA_016283985.1 Bacteroidales bacterium
CCGAGATCGAGGCTGTGAACTACATCTACAAGCAGCTCCGCAACAGCGAACCGCCGGATGAGAACACCGCCCGCGACGTCATCGACAAGCTCTTCTTCAGCGAGAAGCGCTACGACCTCGGCAACGTGGGCCGCTTCCGTCTCAACCGCAAGCTCGGCCTGAGCACGGACGAGAACCTGAGGGTGCTCACCAAGGATGACTTCATCGAGATCGTCAAGTACCTCATCCGCCTTATCAACGGAAAGGCCACCGTGGACGATATCGACCATCTGAGCAACCGCCGCGTGCGTACCGTGGGCGAACAGCTCGCAAACCAGTTCAGCGTAGGCCTCAACAGGATGGCTCGTACCATCCGCGAGAGGATGAACGTACGCGACAGCGAGCAGTTCACTCCCTCCGACCTCATCAACTCCAGGGGTCTCTCTTCCGTCATCAATTCCTTCTTCGGCACCAGCCAGCTGAGCCAGTTCATGGATCAGACCAACCCGCTGGCCGAGATTACCCATAAGAGGCGTCTGAGCGCACTCGGCCCGGGAGGTCTTTCCCGCGAGCGTGCCGGATTCGAGGTCCGCGACGTGCACTACACGCACTACGGCCGCCTCTGCCCTATCGAAAGCCCTGAAGGCCCGAACATCGGTCTTATCAGCTCCCTCTGCGTCTACGCACGTATCGACTCCCTCGGCTTCATCGAGACCCCTTACCGCGATGTTAAGAACGGAAAGGTGGACCTGAGCGCCGCAGGCTGCCACTACATGACCGCGGAGGACGAGGAGAACAAGTATGTGTCGCTCGCCAACGTCAAGATGGACGATGCCGGCAACATCCTCGAAGACCGTATCCAGTGCCGTCTGGAGGCAGACTTCCCCGTGGTTACCAAGGAAGAAGTGAATTACATGGACGTGGCTCCGAACCAGATGGCTTCGGTGGCTGCTTCCCTCATTCCTTTCCTTGAGCATGATGATGCCCACCGTGCACTCATGGGCGCGAACATGATGCGTCAGGCAGTTCCTCTCCTCAAGCCCGAATCCCCCATCGTGGGTACCGGACTGGAAGAGCGCGTCTGTCTGGATTCCCGCACCCAGTTCATCGCCGAGCGCAAGGGCGAGGTAACCTATGTGGATGCAAACGAGATCCACGTGAAGTATGCCCGCACCGATGACGAGGCTTTCGTCAGCTTCACTCCGGACGAGACCGTGTACAAGCTCCCGAACTATCGCAGGACGAACCAGAGCACCACGGTCACCCTCGTTCCCATCGTCCGCAAGGGCGACAAGGTGGAGAAGGGACAGGTTCTCACCGAAGGCTATGCCACCCAGAACGGCGAGCTCGCGCTCGGCCGCAACCTGAAAGTGGCGTTCATGCCCTGGAAGGGATACAACTACGAAGATGCTATCGTGCTGAGCGAGGAGATGGTGAAGTGGGATATCCTCACCTCCGTGCATGTGGACGAGTACCTCACCGAGGTGCGCGACACCAAGCGCGGAATGGAGGAACTCACCTCCGACATCCCCAACGTCAGCGAAGATGCCACCAAGGACCTCGACCAGAACGGTATCGTGCGCATCGGCGCGCATATCGAACCTGGCGACATCATGGTGGGTAAGATCACCCCGAAGGGCGAGAGCGATCCTTCTCCGGAAGAAAAGCTCCTCAAGGCCATCTTCGGCGACAAGGCCGGCGACGTGAAGGATGCGTCCCTCAAGGCGAATCCTTCCCTCAGCGGCACCGTGGTCAAAACTGCTCTTTATTCCAAGCGCCAGAAAGAAAGCGGCAAGAAGAGCTCTGCAAAGAACGATCCCAAGGCCCGTATCGAGATCCGCGAGGCGGAATTCAAGGCCAAGGCCGAGAAACTCCGCGCGGAATTCCTGAAGAAACTCGAAATCCTCACCAAAGATAAGAAGAGCGCCGGCGTGTTCGACATCTTCGGAGTCGAAGTGGTGGCAAAGGACAAGAAGTTCACCAAGGAAACCCTCGCGAACATCGAATACGACAACGTGGGAACCGGCAAGTGGACCGCCGACAAGGACGCCAACGCCCTGATCCGCGACCTCATCAACAACTACTGCATCACTCTCAAGAATGAAGCGGCGGTATGCAAGAGGGAAGTGGACCAGATCAAGGTCGGGGACAACCTCCCCAACGGCGTCATGCAGATCGCGAAGGTCTACGTGGCCAAAAAGCGTAAGATCACCGTTGGTGACAAGATGGCTGGACGCCATGGCAACAAGGGTATCGTAGCAAAGATCGTCCGCCGTGAGGACATGCCGTTCCTCGAGGACGGAACTCCGGTCGACATCGTGCTCAACCCGCTCGGCGTGCCTTCCCGTATGAACCTCGGTCAGATCTACGAGACCGTGCTCGGATGGGCCGGCTGGAGGCTGGGCGTCAAGTTCAGCACCCCTATCTTCGACGGCGCAAGCAACGAGGAGATTGCCGACTACACCGACAAGGCAGGCGTTCCCCGCTATGGCAAGACGAGGCTCCGCGACGGCGGCACCGGCGACTGGTTCGACCAGCCCGCAACCGTCGGCGTCATCTACATGATAAAGCTCGGCCACATGGTCGACGACAAGATGCACGCCCGTTCCATAGGTCCCTACTCTCTCATCACCCAGCAGCCTCTCGGAGGTAAGGCCCAGTTCGGCGGCCAGCGTTTCGGTGAAATGGAAGTCTGGGCCCTCGAGGCCTTCGGCGCAGCCAATGTGCTCCAGGAAATCCTTACAGTCAAGTCCGATGACGTGACCGGACGCAGCAAGACATACGAGGCCATCGTTAAGGGTGACCCGATGCCGCCTGCAGGAATACCCGAATCGCTGAACGTGCTGCTGCACGAGCTCCGCGGTCTCGGTCTCAAGGTTACGTTGGAATAGTATAACGGATAATATAAAAGGAATATGCCTAATTTCAATAACAGAGACAATAAGGTAAAGAGCAATTTCCAGACGATCAGCATCTCGCTCGCATCTCCCGAAGATATCATCGAAAGGAGCTGCGGAGAAGTCCTGAAGCCGGAAACCGTCAACTACCGGACATACAAGCCCGAGCGTGACGGTCTCTTCTGCGAGAAGATTTTCGGCCCCACCAAGGACTACGAGTGCTATTGCGGAAAATACAAGAGGATACGCTACCGCGGCATAGTCTGCGACAGGTGCGGCGTCGAGGTTACCGAGAAGAAGGTCCGCCGTGAAAGGATGGGCCACATCTCCCTCACCGTCCCCGTAGCGCACATCTGGTATTTCAAGAGCGCTCCCAACAAGATATCCGCTGTACTCGGACTTCCTTCCAAGAAGCTCGAATCGGTAATCTACTACGAGAAGTACATCGTCACCCGCCAGGGCGCAAGCGACGTTCCCAAGTATGAGCTCCTCGCAGAGGACGAGTACCTGGACGTGCTGGCAAAGCTGCCGGGCAACGAGAACCTCCCCGATTCCGATCCGGACAAGTTCATTGCGAAGATGGGTGCGGAGGGTATCTACGACCTGCTGAAGGAAATAGATCCCGAGCAGCTCTGCTATGAGCTCCGCCAGAAGATGCTGGTAGAGACATCGCAGCAGCGCAAGACCGAAATCCTGAAGCGCCTCCAGGTCGTGAAGTGGTTCCAGGAGAGCAAGCGCGTCAACCGTCCCGAGTGGATGATCATGAAGGTGATCCCGGTCATTCCTCCGGATCTCCGTCCTCTGGTCCCCCTCGACGGCGGCCGCTTCGCCACCTCGGACATCAACGACCTCTACCGCCGCGTGATCATCCGCAACAACCGCCTCAAGAAACTCATAGAGATCAAGGCTCCTGAAGTCATTCTCCGCAACGAGAAGCGCATGCTCCAGGAAGCCGTCGACAGCCTCTTCGACAACTCCAAGAAGAGTTCCGCCGTGAAGAGCGAGAGCAACCGTGCCCTCAAGAGCCTGTCCGATTCCCTCAAGGGAAAGCAGGGCCGCTTCCGTCAGAACCTCCTCGGTAAGCGCGTGGACTACTCCGCACGTTCGGTTATCGTCGTAGGCCCCGAGCTCAACATGCATGAGTGCGGTCTGCCGAAGTTCATGGCAGCGGAGCTCTACAAACCGTTCATCATCCGCAAGCTCATCGAGCGCGGCATCGTGAAGACGGTCAAGAGCGCAAAGAAGATAGTCGACCGCAAGGACCCCGTCATCTGGGACATCCTTGAGAATGTAATGAAGGGACATCCGGTGCTCCTCAACCGTGCACCTACCCTCCACCGCCTCGGTATCCAGGCTTTCCAGCCCAGGATGATCGAAGGCAAGGCAATCCAGCTGCACCCTCTCGCATGTACCGCTTTCAACGCGGACTTCGACGGTGACCAGATGGCAGTTCACCTCCCTCTCGGCAACGCCGCGATCATGGAGGCCCAACTGCTGATGCTCGGTAGCCACAACATCCTCAACCCCGCCAACGGAGCCCCTATCACCGTTCCTTCACAGGACATGGTGCTCGGTCTGTACTACATCACCAAGATCCGTCCCGGTGCAAAGGGAGAGGGTCTCACGTTCTACGGCCCCGAGGAAGTCATCATCGCCTATAACGAAAAGGTCATAGAGATGCATGCGGAAATCAACGTCCGCATACCTGTCGACAAGCAGGATCCTTCCAAGGGAACCCAGATCGTGAAGACCTCCGCAGGCCGCATCATCGTGAATCAGTACGTTCCGGACGAAGTTCCCTACGTCAACGAGATTCTCGGAAAGAAGGCCCTGCGCAACATCATTACCCTCGTTATCAAGAACACCGGTGTGACCCGCACCGCGAAGTTCCTCGACGATATCAAGAACCTCGGTTACGACCAGGCGTTCCGCGCCGGTATCTCCTTCAACCTCGGCGATGTCATCATCCCCAAGGAGAAGGACGAACTGATCGACGCCGGATACAAGCAGGTCGGCGATATCAAGAACAACTACGCGATGGGCTTCATCACCAACAACGAGCGTTACAACAAGGTCATCGACCTCTGGACTGGCATCGACAACAAGCTGACCGGCATAGTCACAAAGCAGATTTCCGCCGACCAGCAGGGCTTCAACCCCGTGTTCATGATGCTTGATTCCGGTGCCCGTGGTTCAACCCAGCAGATCAAGCAGCTCTGCGGCATGCGAGGCCTCATGGCCAAGCCCCAGAAGAGCGGCGCTGCCGGCGCGGAGATCATCGAGAACCCCATCATCTCCAACCTGAAGGAAGGAATGACGGTGCTCGAATACTTCATCTCCACCCACGGTGCACGTAAGGGTCTGGCCGATACCGCCCTCAAGACCGCTGACGCAGGTTACCTGACAAGGCGTCTTGTAGACGTATCGCACGACGTGATCATCACCGAAGAGGATTGCGGCACGCTTCGCGGCCTCATCGCCACCGCCATCAAGAATAAGGATGAGGTGGTCGAGAGCCTCGGCGAACGCATCCTCGGACGCACCACCGTCCACGACATCTTCAATCCTCTCACCGGAGAACTCATCCTGCATGCAGGCGAGGAAATCCGCGAGGCGCAGGCCGAGCTCATCGACTCCCTGCCCATCGAGCAGGTGGAGATCCGCAGCGTACTGACCTGCGAGAGCCGTCACGGCGTGTGCGCGAAGTGCTACGGCCGCAACCTGGCCACCAGCCGCATGGTTGAGAAGGGCGAGGTCGTCGGCGTCATCGCAGCACAGTCCATCGGTGAGCCCGGTACCCAGCTGACCCTGCGTACCTTCCACGTCGGTGGTACCGCCGGTGGTTCCGTGGTCGATTCCAGCATCGATTCCAAGTACAACGGCAAGCTCCAGTTCGAGGAGCTCCGTACCATCGAAAGGATCGGTGAGGAAGGCGCGGAAACCGTCGTGGTCAGCCGTATGACAGAACTCCGCATCGTTGACGAGAATACCGGATACGCTTATTCACAGTACGATATCCCTTACGGAGCCATCCTCTTCAAGAAAGAAGGCGATAAGGTGAAGAAGGGCGACCGCATCTGCGAATGGGATCCTTACAATGCCGTCACCCTGGTCGAAACTGCGGGCAAGGTCGCTTTCGAGAACATGATCGAAGGCGTAACCTTCCGCAAGGACAATGCCGACGAATTCAGTATGAGCACCGACAAGGTGATCATCGAGTCGAAGGACAAGACCAAGAACCCGACCCTCGTCATCCTCGGTGAGGACGGAAGCACCCTGAGGCAGTACAACCTGCCTGTGGGCGCACACGTCACCGTCGAGAACGGCACGCAGGTGAAGGTGGGCGACATCATCATCAAGATCCCCCGTGCAATCGGCAAAGCATCCGATATCACCGGCGGTCTGCCGCGAGTCACCGAGCTCTTCGAGGCCCGCAATCCTTCCAACCCTGCCATCCTTTCCGAGATCAACGGCGAGGTCATCATGGGCAAGGTGAAGAGGGGTAACCGCGAGATTACGGTCAAGAACCGCAGCGGCATCGAAAAGCACTACCTGGTGCCTATGACCAAGCAGATCCTCGTGCAGGAGAACGATTACGTGAAGGCCGGCACTCCGCTGTCTGACGGCGGTGTGTCCCCGAGCGACATTCTCAATATCCTCGGCCCCGTGAAAGCCCAGGAATACATTGTGAATGAAGTTCAGGCCGTGTATCGTCTGCAGGGTGTGAAGATCAACGACAAGCACTTCGAGATCATCGTACGCCAGATGATGCGCAAGGTGGAAATCACCAACCCCGGCGACACTGAGTTCCTCCAGGACGAACTCGTGGACAAGAGCCTGTTCATGGACGTCAACGACGCCATCTACGGCAAGTTCCTCGTGCTCGAACCCGGCGACAGTGAGCGCTATGTGATGGGCGACCTCGTGAGCGCACGCGACATGCGCAGCGAGAACGCTTCCCTCGAACGTCAGGGCCGTAAGGGCCTCACCGCCCGTCCGGCAGAACCGGCGACGGCACGCCTGATGCTTCAGGGTATCACGCGCGCAGCTCTGCGTACCAACAGTTTCATCTCCGCAGCTTCCTTCCAGGAAACCACGAAGGTGCTCAGCGAAGCCGCCATCCGCGGCCGCGTCGACCACCTCGAGGGTCTGAAGGAGAACGTCATCTGCGGCCATCTGATTCCCGCCGGTACCGGCCTTGCCGATTACCAGGATAT
>JAEENZ010000137.1 GCA_016283985.1 Bacteroidales bacterium
AGAAAGATCCCAAGATCAATTTTTAACGTATTATATCAATGTCAAAACAAGTAGCAATAGAACAAGATGGAAAGGTTATAGAGACCCTTCCAAACGCGATGTTCAAGGTCGAGCTTGAGAACGGTCACGTGCTTCTCTGCAACATTTCGGGGAAGATGCGTATGAACTTTATCCACATACTTCTGGGCGACAAGGTGCGCGTTGAGATTTCACCGTACGATTTGACCAAGGGAAGAATATCTTTCAGATACAAATAAAAACATAACGATATGAAAGTCAAAACATCCATCAAGAAGCGCAGTGAAGATTGCAAGATCGTGAAGCGTAAAGGCCGTCTTTACGTCATTTGCAAGAAGAACCCCAAGTTCAAGATGCGCCAGGGATAATCAATTGTCTAACAATTAAGTACAAGTATAATTATGGCAAGAATAGCCGGTGTTGATTTACCAAACAACAAAAGAGGTGATGTAGGCCTTACCTACATCTACGGTATCGGCCGCAGCACAGCCTCCAAGATCCTGGAGAAGTGCGGCATCGATCCTAACATCAAGGTTGGCGACTGGGATGATGCACAGACAGCAGCAATCCGTGCCGAAGTCGGTGAGCTCAAGATCGAAGGTGAACTCCGTTCCACCGTTCAGATGAACATCAAGCGACTCATGGATATCGGTTGCTACCGTGGCATCCGTCACCGTGTCGGCCTCCCTGTCCGCGGGCAGAGCACCAAGAACAACGCCCGTACCCGCAAGGGTAAGAAGAAGACTGTTGCCAACAAGAAGAAGGCGACCAAGTAAAAAGCAGTGAATTATGGCAAAGAAAACTACAACATCCAAGAGAGTTGTCAAGGTAGAAGCTTATGGGCAGGCCCATATCTCCTCTACTTTCAACAACGTTATCGTGTCTCTGACCAATGCTCAGGGGCAGGTAATCAGCTGGGGTTCTGCTGGTAAGTGCGGTTTCCGCGGTTCCAAGAAGAACACCCCCTATGCTGCCCAGATGGCAGCGGAAGATGCCGCCAAGACTGCTTTCGATGCAGGTCTTCGCAAGGTTAAAGTATTTGTAAAGGGCCCTGGCGCCGGTCGTGAATCCGCCATCCGCACCATCAACAACGCAGGCATCATCGTCACCGAGATCGTCGACGTGACCCCCATGCCCCACAACGGATGCCGTCCGAAAGGCCGTCGTAAAGTTTAACGTTTAAAGACTAGAAACTATGGCAAGATATACAGGCCCTACCACCAAGATCGCCCGTAAGTTCGGCGAACCTATCTTCGGTGCAGACAAAGATTTCGAAAAGAGAAACTATCCTCCGGGACAGCACGGTCTCGCAGCCAAGCGCAAAAAGAGCAAGGAATACGGGAACCAGCTCAAGGAGAAGCAGAAGGTGAAGTATATGTACGGAGTTCTGGAGCGCCAGTTCCACAACACCTACGACAAGGCTTCCCGCATGCCCGGCCAGAAGGGTGAGAACCTCGTTCTCCTCCTCGAGAGCCGTCTCGACAACGTGGTTTACCGTCTTGGCATCGCTCCCTCCAGGGCAGCCGCACGCCAGCTCGTCAGCCACCGTCACATCACCCTCAACGGCGCCGTCTGCAACGTTCCTTCCGCATTCGTGAAGGCCGGTGACGTCGTCGCAGTCCGCGAGAGGAGCAAGACCCTCGAGGTAATCACCGCTTCGGTCGCAAACGCCACCAAGTACTCCTGGCTGGAGTTCGACGCCCAGACCCTCAGCGGCAAGTTCCTCAACATGCCTCTCCGCGCAGACATCCCCGAGAACATCAACGAGCAGCTCATCGTCGATCTGTACTCCAAGTAACCAATTAACACCCAAACGATTATGGCAATCTTAGCATTCCAGAAACCCGACAAGGTCATCATGCTCGAAGGCTCCGACACCCTCGGACGTTTCGAGTTCCGCCCTCTCGAGCCCGGTTACGGCCAGACTATCGGCAACGCCCTCCGGCGTATTCTACTCGCTTCCCTTGAAGGATTTGCCATCAGCCAGATACGCATTGCAGGCGTCGACCAGGAATTCGCAACCATTCCCGGTGTCATCGAAGGCATGCAGGACATCATCCTCAACCTCAAGCAGGTTCGTTTCAAGAGGATGGTCGAAGGCGTAGACAGCGAAGAGGCAAGGATCGTCATCAGCGGCAAGCCTGAGTTCAAAGCGGAGGACATCTCCAAAGGATTGTCTTCTTTCACGGTGTTAAACCCTGATCAGCACATCTGCTCCCTGGAGCCTTCGGTAAAGATCGAGATCAACATCCTCATCACAAGGGGACGCGGTTTCGTTCCCGCCGAGGAATCCCGCGACGAAAACACCCCTATCGGAACCATTCCGGTAGATGCCATCTACACCCCTATCCGCAAGGTCAACTGGAGCGTGGAGAACTGGCGCGTCGAGCAGAAGACTGACTACGAGAAGCTCAACCTCGAGATTGAAACCGACGGTTCCATCTCCCCGAGCGCCGCCCTTCAGGACGCAGCAAACATCCTTATCTATCACTTCAAGCTCTTCACCGACGACAACAAGATCTCTATCGAGAGCCCTCTTGAGTCCGACAGCAAGGAGCTTGACGAGGAAAGCCTCCGCATGAGGCACGTCCTCCTCACCAAACTTTCCGACATGGGACTTTCCGTCCGCGCGTTCAACTGCCTCAAGGCCGCCGACATCGACACTTTCGCCGACCTGGTGTCCTACAGCCGCGCCGAACTGATGAAGTTCCGCAACTTCGGACGCAAGTCCCTCAACGAGATCGACCTGCTGGTGGAGAAGATGAAGCTTTCATTCGGAATGGATGTCACGAAGTACAATATTGAACCCAAGAAAAAGAATATCTAACGATGAGACACAATAAAGCAGTTAATCATCTCGGACGCAAGAGCGGACACCGCAAGGCTCTCCTCGCCAACATGGCTTCCTCGCTTATCCTCCACAAGAGGATCATCACCACCGAGGCCAAGGCAAAGGCTCTCAAGCCCTATGTGGAACCGCTTATCACCAAGAGCAAGGAAGACACCACGCACAACCGCCGTGTCGTCTTCAGCTATCTCAAGGACAAGAACGCAGTCAGCGAGCTTTTCCGCACCATCGCCCCCAAGATCGCAGACCGTCCGGGCGGATACCTCCGTATCCTCCATGTCGGTTTCCGTCAGGGAGATGCTGCCGAGATGGCTCTGATCGAATTCGTCGACTTCAATGAGGCCGCCCTCGCAGGCAGCGCCAAGAAGGAAGCGAAGAAGACCACCCGCCGCAGCCGCGCCAAGAAGGCCGAGGCCGCTCCCGCCGAAGAGGCGCCCGCAGCCGAAGCACCCGTCGAGGCACCTGCCGAGGAGCCCAAGGCTGAATAAAAAGCAACCATAAAAATTGAAGGGGGAAATTGATATTTCTCCCTTCTTTTTTTATATTTGTATTCCGTAACTAAAACAAAACTGATATGGATCCTCTATTCTATGCAGTACCTGCGGCTTCGGTCATCGCACTTCTTTTCGCCGCAATCTTCTATCACCAGATGAAAAAGGAAGATGAAGGTACTCCAACAATGAAAAAGATCGCCCAATACGTTCGCGAAGGTGCAATGGCATACCTTAGGCAGCAGTACAAGGTGGTTATCATCGTATTCGTAGTCCTTGCGGTATTCTTCGCCGTCCTGGCATACGGCTTCGGCGTACAGAACCCCTGGGTGCCGTTCGCCTTCCTCACCGGAGGTTTCTTCTCCGGCCTCGCGGGCTTCATCGGCATGCGCACTGCCACCTATGCATCCGGCCGCACGGCCAACGCCGCCCGCCGCAGCCTTAACTCCGGCCTCAAGGTCGCTTTCCGCTCCGGCGCGGTCATGGGTCTCACCGTCGTGGGTCTTGGCCTGCTGGATATCGCCCTCTGGTTCATCCTCCTCAACATCTTCGTGAAGGATGCCAGCATGGCCCAGAAGCTCGTCATAATCACCACCACCATGCTCACCTTCGGAATGGGTGCCTCCACTCAGGCCCTCTTCGCCCGTGTGGGCGGCGGAATCTACACCAAGGCTGCCGACGTGGGAGCCGACATCGTGGGAAAGGTCGAATCTGACCTTCCGGAAGATGATCCCCGCAACCCGGCTACCATCGCCGACAACGTTGGCGACAACGTAGGTGACGTGGCCGGCATGGGAGCAGACCTCTACGAGAGCTACTGCGGCTCCATCCTTTCTACCATGGCCCTCGGCGCATCCGCATTCTATGCAGTAGGCCCCGAGATGCAGATGAAGGCCATCCTGGCACCTATGCTCATCGCCGCCGTCGGCGTGCTGCTGTCGGTGCTGAGCATCTTCACCGTCCGCACCAAGGAAGGCGCCGGCATGGCCCAGCTGCTCAAGAGCATGAGCTTCGGCACCAACCTCGCGGCCATCCTCAGCGGTGTCGCCGCATTCGGCATCCTCGCCCTGGTATTCGGCGTGCAGGACAACAACTGGTGGCATCTCTCCTGCTCAGTGGTTTCCGGCCTCATCGCCGGTGTCGTGATAGGCAAGGCCACCGAATACTACACTTCGCACTCCTATAAGCCGACGCAGAAACTCGCCGAGGCATCCCAGACCGGCCCCGCTACCGTCATCATCAACGGCGTCGGCCTCGGAATGCTCTCCACCGCCATCCCCGTGATAGCGATCGTCTGCGCCATCGTGCTTGCATACCTCTTCGCCATCGGCTTCGACGTCAGGAACATCATGACCGCGGCCAACCTCAGCCAGGGCCTCTACGGAGTCGCCATCGCTGCCGTCGGAATGCTCAGCACCCTCGGCATTACCCTCGCTACCGACGCATACGGCCCCATCGCCGACAATGCCGGCGGCAACGCCCAGATGAGCGAACTCGAGCCTGAGGTCCGCGAGCGTACCGACGTCCTCGACGCCCTTGGCAACACCACCGCCGCTACCGGCAAGGGCTTCGCCATCGGATCCGCCGCCCTGACCGCCCTTGCGCTGCTCGCATCCTATATCGAAGAGATCAAGATAGCCATCGGTCGTACCGCGGACGCCCTCATCAACGGAGTGGCCGCCGCCGAGGCATCCATACTCGACGTGCTCGCAGAGTTCAACGTCAGCCTCATGAATCCTACCGTACTTGCGGGCGTGTTCATCGGAGCGATGATGGCATTCCTCTTCTGCGGCCTCACCATGAACGCCGTCGGCCGCGCCGCCGGCAAGATGGTCATCGAGGTCCGCCGCCAGTTCCAGGAGATCAAGGGCATCCTCACCGGTGAGGGCACCCCGGATTACAAGCGCTGCGTGGAAATCTCCACCAAGGCTGCACAGCACGAGATGCTGGTACCTTCCATCATCGCGATAGTCGTTCCCGTCATCACGGGCGTAGTGCTCGGAGTGGCCGGCGTGCTGGGCCTGCTCATCGGCGGCCTGGGCGCAGGCTTCGTGCTCGCAATCTTCATGGCCAACTCCGGCGGTGCCTGGGACAATGCCAAGAAGTACGTCGAGGAAGGCCACTTCGGAGGCAAGAACTCCGAGTGCCACCACGCTACCGTCGTGGGCGACACGGTCGGCGATCCCTTCAAGGATACGTCCGGTCCTTCGCTCAACATCCTCATCAAGCTGATGAGCATGGTCTCCATCGTCATGGCGGGACTTACAGTCGGACTTCATCTCCTTTAACAGCATATGAGACATTTTACTCTGCCCGAAGACGGGGGCCTGATTACCAAGAACCTTCCGAAAGACATCCTTCACGGGTACGATAAGATATTTACAGAAGTTTATGCAGATTCTACCGAGGGCAGCCGCAAACTGGCCGACATAGTGGTAGATTCGATACAAAAGTTCGAGAAAGAGAATCCGGGGAACACCTTCAAGCTTGGCTTGACAACGGGTGCCACCCCGGTTTCCCTTTACAAGGTGCTCTCCCGCTACTACGGCGAGGGGCGCATCTCCTTCAAGAACGTAGAGGTCTTCAGCATAGACGAGTACTATCCTTCTTCACCGGAGGACATGCAGAGCCGCAACCGTCTCCTGCATCTCGAGCTGCTGAACAACATCGACATCCTTCCGGAGAACATCCACATCCCCAACGGAACCGTGTCCCATGAGGACGTGGCAGCCTACTGCGCGGGTTTCGACCAGTCTGCACGCGGGCTGGACCTTCTCATAATGGGTATAGGAGAGCAGGGGCAGGTAGGATTCAACGAAGCCGGCACTTCCGACCAGAGCCGTACCCGCACGGTGCTCCTGAGCTATCCCAGCCGCAAGCGTCAGGCGGGCTATTTCAACGGCGACATCTCCGTCACCCCCAAAGAGGCCATCACCATGGGCATCAGCACCATGATGAGCGCGAAGCGAGTGATACTGATGGCCTGGGGCGAAACCAAGGCCGAGGCCGTCGCCCGCATAGTGGAAGGCGAGATCGGGGCGGACTGCCCTGCAAGCTATTTCCAGCGTCACGAGAACGTGATGATGTTTGTGGACGAGGTATCCGGAAGCCTTCTCACCCGCGTGATCGCGCCCTGGAGGATAGGTTCCTGCGAATGGACTCCCAAGTTCCGCCGCAAGGCCGTCATCTGGCTCTGCCAGCAGGTGAATAAGCCCATCCTGAAACTCACCCACGCCGATTATCTCCAGCACTCCCTCGAGGAACTTCTGGACGTGGCGGGAGGATACGACCAGGTGAACATCCAGGTCTTCAACGACCTCCAGCATACCATCACCG
>JAEENZ010000138.1 GCA_016283985.1 Bacteroidales bacterium
TCCGTTATGCAGGCTTCTATTGGTGCACGAACGGTGGAAGCACTACGTATCGCAAATATATGAGGATTGAGGACAGAACAGGTTACGATGATACATCAGGAATGGTGGCGGTTCATGATTTCGGCGCACCTACCGTTACGATGATGCATACATACGACCTTAGCGAACTGTATGCCTTTGCCCCGGTAATTGGTTGCTCTTCTGCCATGTCTGTGCGCTGCGTAAAGATGTAGTTGCTAACCTAATCCTTATAATAGAGAAAGAGCCAGTCCGTTGCGACTGGCTCTTTTTATGATCACTACAGGTGCGAGGAGAAATGTCGAGTTAACCGATCACCCCCAGCTTGTCGGGGCATTCTTCATAGTTAGTCTCGCCCTTGCGGGGATAAACGAAGGTGGGATCCGGCACACGCCAGCCGGGGCCGTAATAATCCACCACGAAATCCATCGCGCAGTCCATGACGGGCATCTCGATGTTCTCGAAGGGCACGTAGTGGGTGCTCTTGGTGATGGGCAGCAAGGTCTTCAGCACCTTCAGGCCGCCGAACTTTTCGATAGAATCCTTCCAGCCCTTGCATCCGTCCTGCGGGTAGAACTCCGTGCCGTACCAGCCGCCCTTGCCGTCGGGGAAGAAGTAGAAGAAGTCCACATGGATGCTGTTCCACTTCCAGGTTTCCTCCTTGCCGAACGCGCCGCCATCCACGGTGATCCCGCGCCTGCGGCTGAATCCGGCGGCCTCCAGGGCCTGCCAGACGGCGGAATAGTCCTCGTCCGCCCAGATCGCAATATCCACGTCGCAGTCGTGCGGGATGAATCCCTTTTCGCGCACGGCCCCCAGCAGTGAGCCGTAGATAAGCGTGTAGGGCTTGCCAGCGGCCTTCATGGCAGCGTCGATGTGCTGTAGCATGGGGATGCCGTACTTTGCCATCTTCCTGCGGCGGCGGGGATCGATATAAAGTTTATGCCAGAGTTCCTTCAGTTTCATATGCGGTAGATTTTGTCGCCGTGACCAAGACGGTCCTTTTCCGGCGGCGGGGTCATGTAATCGGGGCCAAAGACCTGGGTTAGATAGGCGGCTATGTCACGGACAGCCAGCATCGGACGGCCTTCGAAGGGGATATCCGCCAGGTCGTCGAAGATTTCTTTGCGGTGGACGGATTCATAGGTGGCGCTGCCGAGTATGTGCGCTATGCAGGAGCACTTGTCGTACGGCTGGCTGGTCGCGATGGCCTGGCAGCGGTTCCACCACCATTGCACGCTGTGTGAATAGGCTTCAAGCATCAATAGCGGAGACCCGCGTCCGAACTTGCGCTGGCGGTAGTAAAGTCTTCTGTGACAATGGATTATCTCGTGCATAAAGCGGTGGCGTTCGGCTTCGTCATCCGGCACTGCATCCAGCGGAAAGACATCCAGGCTCACACCGTAATGCAGGAAAGTGCTGTGGTTTTCCACGAATTTGTCGGTGGAAGGATCGTGCACCTTGGCGAATCCTCCCATAAAGTATTCTTCCTTCCCGTGAGTGTTATATAGAAGATGGTAACGGTGATCCTTGCGCGGGTAAGATGCCACGAAACGCTCGAAATCCGGCCGTGGCATGATGATGTCCACGTCATCGTCCCAGGGGATGAATCCTCCGTGCCGGACAGCTCCCAGCAGGGTGCCGAAGGCTAGCGAATAGCGTATGCCGTTCTTGCGGCAGAAAGCATCCACGTCGGTTAGGATTTCCAGCAGCACGGAATGGATATCATCTATAGTCAGGATGGTCATCTTATGCGTTTTCTATAGGCAAAGATAGATATTTTTCCTAACTTTGCGTCCGCAAAATCCTAATAACCCATGACTGAACTGTCCCTTCGCGAAATCCAGGAAGAAAGCCTCCTGATTCTCAAGGCTATCGACTCCTTCTGCAAGGCAAACGACATCAGATATACACTGGCCTACGGCACGCTTCTCGGCGCCATCCGGCACAACGGATTCATACCTTGGGATGACGATATCGATGTGTTCATGCTCCGCCCGGACTACGACCGTTTCTGCGCTTTTTTCAAGGCCGAAGGTTATGAACTGATCACCCCGGAAAAAGACAGGAAATGCTGGTTGGGTTTTGCCCGTGTTTTCGACACTGAACGTACTGCTACCCAGACGCTTACGCCACATGTGGCACCTCCATGCCAGACTGGCATGTGGGTGGATGTTTTCCCTCTGGACAGCGTACCGGACGACCAGGAAGCCTTCCTCACTCTTTACCGTCAGGCGGAAAAGATTTTCAAGACCATAAGGCACAGGCGCTCGTTCAAGGGTAAGATTCCGCCTTTTGTCTCCACCAAGCGCATTATTAAAACCTGGTTCCACCGCCTCACACGCCCGGTCAGCTGGCTTAGTGATCCCCGGCCTTATGTGGATAAACTGCTTGCGCTGATTGCTGCCCAACCCTATGGCAAAACCGACCATGTGAGTTCGCTGGGATGCCCCGAATGCGAAGAAGACTGGTTCAAGAGCGAGTGGTTCGAGGACACTGTGCTGCATAAGTTCGAGGATGCGGAATTCCCCATTCCGGCCGCCTACGATGAGGTTCTGACGCATATGTACGGCGACTACATGACGCCTCCTCCGGACTGCGACAAGCCCTATTCGTCAAAGTACATCAGATACTACCGTAAGTCGTAGTCGTAGGTGTAGTAAAGCTTGCCGCCGAAATCCAATTTATACTTCTCGTCGCCCCTGCTGAGATCCAGCTCGTTCAACACGGGGTGTGCGGCAATGTATTTGATGACTTCATTTATCAGCACATATCCGGGCGAGTAGAAGGAATACTCGCTGTCTATAGCCAGCCTTGGTACCGATACCGTGGCCCCGTCGTGTGTCTTGAGGCCGTTCATGAAGGCGATGATGCGTTCGCCGTGCCAGAGCACAGCATGAAACGAATTGGGCAGTTGGCGGAGCGACAGCGTGTCGTGCTTCACTTTGTAATAGAAATGTCTCTGCCTGGCTTTGGCAATGGGATTGGAGACCTTGTTTTTCTTGTATTTGGAGAAAAGCCTGTCGAAATACAGGTCCATTATCTTTTTCCAGACTTCGTCTGTCATGGGATTGTCCGGATCGAACACCTCCAGTCGCACTTCAATCCCATTTCTGTTCATGCGGTTGTAGGCAGTGCGAATGTTCTGGCGTATGGTATGATGTAGGCCCTTGAAAAGCGTTTCGGCATCTCCCGGGACAGGGACTGTCACATAAGGTTCGACATTCGTGCGGGTTATCCTGCTTTCCGGCAGCTGTGTGAGCAGGGGAGAGTGGCTCTGGATGCGGTGCATCTTAAGCTTCTTACCGAGGGATGCGTAAAAGATGGCGCAGAGTTTTTCGCGTTCTGCAAATGAGAGGGAGGGTTTCCAAAGGGCGTCCGTGCGGTCACATCCCTGAATGTCCCCGAGCATCTTCCAGTATGAGGACTTCAAGCCCATGCTTTTCATCAGGGGCACCAGCATAACTATCTCGCCACTATCCTCCAGGCATGCTACCCTGGGGATATATGGCCTGGCGGAGAAGGGACTCTCTGCCACATACCGGAGGTAGTCGTTGTGCAGGAAAGGACTCATGTCGGGCGTCTCCATCGACCTCCACGCGGCTTCAACCGCCGGGTCTGAAAAGCGGCGGAATACCAGTGTGGGGAGTGAAGACGCGGCCATCCCTATGCTGGTTCGAATTCCTTGATGCGCGCGGCGAGCTCGCGGAGTTCCTCATCGGTCTGGAGACCCATGTGCGAGATGCGATAGTGCCCGGGAATGCCTCCCGGCATGATGAAGGTCTGATATTTCTCAATCAATCCCCGGAAAATCTTCCGCTCGGTGCCGTCCTTGGTATGGATGGCCGTGATGGCGAAGGTGGGGGATTCTGCGGGCATCTCCCATCCGTACTTGCGCACCTCGGCGCGGAAAACCTCGGCCCTGTGATGCACGGCCGCGATATTGGCAGCCTCTCCTCCCTGCGCCTCGAGCTCTTTCAGGCGGGCGTGGAGCTGCAGGAAGATGATGGTGGCGGGGCTGAACGGCGTCTGCCCGCGCTTCAGGTTCGAGAAGTTATCCTCGAAGTCCCAGTAGTAGCCGCGATGGGCGAACTTGTAACCCTCCAGGCGCTTGCTGAAGAAGAGGACGGATAGCCCGGGAGGCACGTTGAGGCCCTTCTGGGTGGATGTAACGCAGATGTCTGCGCCCACCTCGTCCATGCTGAAGGGCTCGGCCAGGAAACTGCTGATGACGTCCAGCACGAAGGAAACCCCATGCCTGCGGCAGATATCGCCGATGCGTTTCACGTCGAAGAGCACTCCGGAGGATGTCTCGTCGTGCTGGCAGAGCAGCACGCCGGGTTTTTCGGTGGCGACGCTGGCCTCCAGGGCGGCGTAGTCAATATTCTTGCCGAAAGGCTGCTTGAAGTGTGAGAAAGGCACTCCGTAATACTCGCAGAGGCTGGCCCAGCGGTGGCCGAAGGAGCCGCCGTCGATGACGAATGCCTTGCTGAAGGTGCTCACGTAATTCTCTACGATCGCGCTCATTGCTCCGGTGCCGGATCCGGTGTAGATGATGGTGCGGCCGCCGGTGCAGTGGATAAGATTGAGCAGTATGCGTTCGCTTTCTAGTACGATGTCGGAGAACTCCTGGGTTCTCATGTAGGGTATGGGCTGCGAGCCTATCGCCGCAATGGCGGGGGCAAGGTCGCCCGGGAATGCGTAGGAGTGCATCATTTCAGTATTCTGACTTTCTTTCCGTTGATGAAATCTTCCTGTATCCTGCTCATCGCAAGTATCTCTTTCACAGGTAGTTTGGAGTAGAAAAAACCGTTGGCGAGGATGGCCGATACGAATTCCTTGATCTCGTAGCGCAGTCCTTCGCCGTCGAAGGGATAGAAGTATTTCTTGTTCTGGTTCTGGTCTTCGTAGCGGAGCTCGAAGTAGGATGTCTTCCACCAGGGGGCGGGCACGTAGGCGTATCCCTTGGTGCCGGATACCACGAGGCTGCCTTCGGTCTTGGCGCCGAGGCCGACCTCGAAGGTGGCGGAGGCGCTGTCGGTGAAGATAATACCCTTGGTGTAGATGTCCACGCCGTCCTTATATTTGGATACGAAGTAGCATTTTTTGTAGTCGGTGCCAAGCAGGCGGAAGATGGGAAGGAGAGGGAAGCAGGCATTCTCGTTCATGCTGCCGCCGAAGCGTTCGCTGTCCATCTTGGCATCTTTCTCGTCGGTGAGGGTGGTGGCCGCGGCCTTGATGTCCACAATCTCGCCTATGGCTCCGGACTGGAGTAGTGTGATCAGGTGGCCGAAGGCCGGGCAGTAGGCCGTCTTGTGGGCCATCATCAACACTAAATTGTTGGCCTTGGCTATGTTGAAGAGTTCTTTCGCTTCTGCTTCTTTGAGCACCAGGGGAGTCTCGCAGAGCACATGCTTACCTGCCTCCAGGGCGGCCTTGGCGTAGTCGTAGTGGGTGTAGTGGGGGGAGGCGATGTAGACCGCGTTGCACTTGCCGAAGAGGGCCTCGGTGCTGGCAGCAGGCTTCAGACCGAACTCCTCGCAGAAGGCCTTGCATTCTTTCTTATCGGGGTTGTAGGCCGCCGTGACCGCATTGCTGGCCACGAAGGTGGCTTCCTTCACGAAGCGGCGGGCGATGCTGCCGGTGCCTATGATGCCGATCTCGACGGTGGGGCGCTCGTCTCGCAACTGGGTGCTGGAAATACCCTCCGTGCGGGGGAGATATACCACCTGGCAGAACTCCTTGAGGTAGTCGAAGTATCCCGTCCAGTCTGAGCCGATGGCAAAGATGTCTACGCCGTACTTGTGGATGTCGTCGATTTTCTGCCCGCGGTATTCCTCTATTATTATCTGGTCGGCAAGGCCGGTGGCCTTTACGGCTTCGATGCGTTCCATCACGTTGTTGCAGGTGTTCAGCTTGCCGCGCTGGAGGTCGAAATTGTCGGTTGTGACGCCGACTATCAGCCAGTCACCCAGTGCTTTGGCCCTTTTCAGGAGATTGTAGTGCCCTTCATGGAACAGATCGAAAGTGCCGTATGTGATTACTTTGGTCATAATTCACAAAGATAATCATTTTTCAGCGTAATATCCAGTTCGAGCCGGGCCCCCCGGCGGATTTTGCCGAGGGGGATGCGCCAGGCCTTCCTTTCACCGGCAAGGGTGCCTGTTATCAGCATCCGTGTGCATCCTCCGCCAGGGCCGTCATCGTCTTCGTTGGGATAGCACCAGAGGGTAATGTCCGTTGGCCTGGGGCTGCTGCCGATGTCTTCCGGAAGCTCCCGTAGCATCATCAGTGGGTGGTCCAGCCCCGCCGGACTGTCGATGGTGGCGCCGGGATGGAATCCGTCCGAACGGAGGATCTCGGCGTATGCGTTCACCCTTTCCAGCTGGATCACGGCGCCGTGCAGGGGAGCATCCGCAGCAATGCTGATGCTGCGGATGCTCACCGGGCAGAGCAGCGGCAGGATGTTCAACTCCACCGTCCTTCCTGTCCCTCCGCTGCCCTGCCCGGCCTGCAGGGGCGCTCCCGGATCCTCATCCCCATACTTCATCGTCAGGCGTTCCATGGTCGAATACCTTTCCGGGAGAGTGCCGAAGCTTCCCCGCACGTCTGCCATCGCTACTATCACCTTGTCTCCTTTGACGGCGGGGAGTTTTAGGAATGCATCGCTACCTGCGCGCAAGTGGCTTTCCAGCGGGCGCGTGAGCGTATCTGCGAATATGAATATATCTATATGGTCGTAGGGGAGGGCACTGCATATATGTATTGTAAGGGAATCGGAGTCGGAGATATCACTTTGCAAAGACGGGGCCTGGGTGCAGGCGCAGATCAGAACCGTCACGGCCGTGAGGAGCGACTTGGCCCCGTAACTCTGCAAGTGGTGGAACTTTGGCTTTTGGTCTGAAAGCAACATATGAATACAACCAGTTAGATTTGTGTGGGGCAGAATGCCTCCGGGCGGATGCCCAAAGAGAAGACCGCTGGCCACAGTTCCTTCGTTTAGTTACTGTTGCAAAGCTAGGGCTGCCCGGAAAGGCCTCCAAAATATTTCGCTAAAAAACCGCAAAATTTATGTTTGCGGCGGTATTTTTAAGTTTGCCATACGAAAACCCTCCGAAAACGTATATGTTTCCGGAGGGTTCAGGAGTTTTTACCTACTCTTGCTACCTACTAACCGAAGTTGTCGTAGAGTATGCTTTCGGGAGGTACGCCGAGGCTGTCGAGGAGCCCGTTCACTGCACCGACCATCATAGGAGGGCCGCACATGAAGTATTTGATGTCCTCTGGAGTCTCGTGGTTCTTGAGGTAGGTCTCATACATCACGTTGTGCACGAAGCCGGGAGTGTAAGCCACGCCTGCAGCATCCGCTGCGGGATCCGGGCGGTCGAGGGCGAGGTGGAACTTGAAGTTCGGGAACTCGCGTTCGATCTCGGCGAAATCCTCAAGGTAGAAGGCCTCCACGAGGCTGCGCGCTCCATAGAAGAAGTGCACGGTGCGGGTGGTCTTCATGGTCTTGAAGAGGTGCATGATGTGGCTGCGGAGAGGTGCCATGCCGGCGCCACCGCCCACGAAGATGTATTCCATGTCGATGGGATCGTTCTCCGGCAGGAGGAACTCACCGAACGGGCCGCTGATGGTCACCTTGTCGCCCGGCTTGCGGGTGAAGACGTAAGATGAAGAGATTCCCGGAGGAACCGGCAGCATCTTGAATACGCCCTTCGGCTGGCTGCGGTCGAACGGAGGCGTGGCGATACGCACGTTGAGCTTGATTATGTTCTTCTCTGCAGGATAGGAGGCCATGGAGTATGCGCGCACGGTAGGAACGGTGTTCTTGTACTTGATGTCGAAGAATCCGTACTTCTCCCAGTCGCCGCGATAGATGGGATCCACGTCGATGTCCTTGAACGCGATGTCGTATTCGGGGATGTCGATCTGGATGTACTCTCCGGACTTGAACTCGAGGTGCTCGCCTTCAGGCAGCTTGACGGTGAATTCCTTGATGAAGGTCGCCACGTTCTTGTTGGAGATAACCTCGCATTCGAGTTTCTTTACGCTGAGAGTGGAGTCGGGCACCGCGATCTGCAGGTCGTTCTTCACCTTCACCTGGCAGCCGAGGCGCATGCCGGCCTTGATCTGCTTGCGGTTGAAGAATCCTTTTTCGGTGGGAAGTATCTCTCCACCACCGTCCAGCACCTGCACCTTGCACTGGCCGCAGTTGGCCTTGCCGCCGCAGGCGGAGGGGAGGAAGATCTTGTGGTCCGCCAGGGTGTGCATCAGGTCGCCGCCCTGTGCGGCATCCAGCACCACCTTGCCGTTGTTGATGTCTATCTTGACTGTCCCCGAGGGGGTGAGCCTGGCCTTGATTATGAGAAGCAACGCCACCAGGAGCAGCGTCACGGCCACTATCACAAGGACTGCTGTAATGATTGTAGATGTCATAGTCTTGCCTCCTTGTTAAAGTGAAATACCCATAAATGCCATGAATGCCATGCCCATGAGGCCCACGGTGATGAACGTGATGCCGAGGCCCTTGAGGGGTGCGGGAACGTTGCTGTAGCTGAGCTTCTCGCGGATGGCGGCGAGGGCCACGATGGCGAGGAACCAGCCGATGCCGGAACCGAGGGCGTAGACTGCGGATTCACCCACGTTGGCGAATTCCTTCTGCTGCATGAACAGGGCTCCGCCG
>JAEENZ010000139.1 GCA_016283985.1 Bacteroidales bacterium
GAGAAGCCAGCTCAGTTCGCGGGAGAAATCTTCCTGCGGATCGGGCTCCTTGCTGCGGTAGCTCTCCACGGTCTTTTGTATCATCAGCCGGGCATAATCCTCATCCACCCTTGGCCGAGTCCAGCGGAGATAGAAAAGACGGAACATGGAATCGATTTCCTCGTCCACGGCCGAGCACAGTATGCCCGTGCGGCCGGGTGCCCCGATGAACAGGGCCGAGGCGGAATTGCCGGACATAAAGAAGCGGAGGGCATCCCTGCTGAAATCGCCCGCCCCGCTACCAGGAACTATCCTGTCGGCAAAGATGCCGTTGTAGTAGTCGGCGGAATCCAGGGCGGCAAAGCCTCCGGCACGGCAGCCGGAAAGGTTGATTTTATTACGATTGAGGGCGCTCCGCCGATACAGCACGCGAGCGCCGTTGGAAAGTTGCCAGTCCACCAGGTCCAGTTCAGGATGCCGGCTTTCAGCCACTATGCTGCCGGGAGCCGGGGTCTCGCAAAGCTCGGAAGGGATATCCAGCTTGAAAGCATAGGGCTCCGAAGGCCTGGCAAAGCCGGTGTGCACCAGGGAATCCAGCCAGGCCTCGCCTCCGCATTCCCCGCGGAGCGAAGCCGGAGCACGCAGTATGGCGTGGAAGGGTGCCCTGGCGTATATTACTTGTAGATAGGATACGAGTGTCAGGGAGTCCACCGTCGGCAGATACTTCTCCATCAGTTCGTATTCCTTCCGGGGGCTGAGCATTGCATCCCCCAGATAATAGGCATTATAGACCTCTTCCATCAGCGAGGAGGAAGAAGTGCGGTATTTGGGATTTGTGCGGTTGCGGTAGGCCGACAGTAGGCTCCGCCGTGCCTGCTCTATCTCGGTGGCAGTGAACCCGTAATCCCGGATCTGCCGGGCAGCGGCCAAAGCCTGTTCGATGCCGGAAGCCACCTTGCCCTTCTGGAGCTGCACGGAAAGATCTGCCACTTCGGTGGCGCCGAGAAGGCCGGAAACGCCGAGGGAAACGTCCTTATAGTCCTTGCCGTCGAAAGACAGGCGGGCCAGGCGCTGCTTTGTCAGACGATTCGCCATAGTCCGCACCAGGTAAGGGCGGAATTCCTTTTCGGTGGCGATCGGCGGCCGGGCCGGGGCCTTCTGGAGTATATCCAGCTTGATATCCGTAAGGGTCGAGTCGAAGACCGCGCTCGCGGCGAAGCCCTCGTAAGGAGGAATGCCGTAGTGCTGGGGCTTGGGGCGCTTTACCTTGGGCATATCGGCGAACAGAGCCTTGATGCGGGCTTCAATTGCGTCCGGATCCACATCGCCGACTACGGCCAGAGCCATAAGCGATGGCCTGTACCAGCATTCGTAGAAGTCCCTGATGTCCTTCACCGTGCAGTTCTGGATAACCAGGGTGTCGCCTATGGTGCGGCGGAGGGCATAACGGCTGCCGCCGAGGATTTCGTCGAGAAAGGCATCGCTTGCAGCCTGCCCGGCCTTGCGCCTCTGGAGCCGCTCGGAGAGGATGACTCCGCGCTCTTTTTCCACCTGCAGGGAGTCGATGGTGAGCCCGCGCGCCCAGTCCCTCAAGACTAGGAGTGTGGTGTCTACCAGTGCCTCGGATGTCGTGGGAAGCTGGAGTTTATAGACCGTTTCGCCATAGGATGTGTGGGCGTTAAGGTCTTTGCCGAAGGATGCGCCATGGCGCTCCAGGACCCTGATTATGGCGTCTTCCGGAAAGTTCTCCGTGCCGTTGAAGGCAAGATGTTCCAGGAAATGCGCCAGCCCCCTCTGCCTGTCTTCCTCATAGAGGGAACCCGCCTTCACGAAAAGCCGGTACACAGCCTCCCCTTCCGGGTAGCGGTTGGGAAGGATATAATAGGTAAAACCATTCTTGAGGGTGCCCACACGCAGCGAATCCCGCTGCGGCAGCGGCTTCTCCCGCGCCGTCAGAGTGACGGCCGCGAAGAGCAGGATGATGGAAAGGAGGCGTTTCAAAGCTCTGCGTTTAAGATTAAAAAGGGTGCCGGATGACCCGGCACCCTCGGGATGTCAGAGATTATTCGGGAAGGATGTCGGCTTCGAGGCCGATCTTGTAAAGCTCGATGGAGCTGACATCTTCCACCTTGGCAACAATGGCGATGTAACCGGTGCCGTCGGGGGCGAACGCAAGGGCGATGGAATCACCTGCGGACGGGGTCTTCACGCCTTCGACTTCCTTGAACTCAGTCCACTGGCGGTTCTCGTCGATCACGGCAAAGTAAAGCTTGCTTTCCTTTATATAAGCACCCACAATCTCTCCGGTAGTAGGATTGATGCCGAAGCACATTGTTTCCTTGACAGCTCCGCTCGAACCGGGAGTCACCTGGACGGGGCCAGCGAAGGTCTCCAGTTTGGTAGCAGCATCCTTGTTGTAACGATAGATTTGGTACTGAGCCTTGGATGATGTAGGAGCCAGCACGTACACCGCATCATCGGGACCGGTCTTGATTGCAAGGCTGGAAGGCACTCCGTAAGTTTCTCCTTCAGGAATGTAGTTATTCACCAGCATCTCCCAGCTGTTGCTGACATTGAACACATAGTAACCATAGAGGTTGTTGGAAGTCACAGCATAAACGGTTCCCTTGGAATCCGTGGCGAACTGGCAGGAATAGAACATACCGTCGCTTCCACCCTTCTCTCCATACTTCGGGAGACCGGGGATAAACGGAGTCTGAGTCCAATCCGTGCCGTTGAAATTGTAGCGGACAGCGTTCCTGTACGGATCGGTCTTGCTGACATTGTGAGTGCTGACAAATCCGGGCTTGCCATCGATGAAGTACAGCCTGGGAGCACCATAAGTAGCGGTTATCTTTTCTCCGAGTTCCTGAGGACCGACCGAAGTCCAGGCTGAGCCGTCGAACTTGAGCGCACCGGGGACATTGGCGGTTTTTTCTCCGTAGAAGAGAACATAAGGTGTTTCTCCATCTATGGCGAGGTCGCACAGAATGGCCTGGCGAGTTGACCCGTCTGTAATGCCGAGAGGGCCTACGGGAACGAATGCGTTGCCATCCCACTTGACAACTGCGATACGGTTGTTTTTGTCAGCAGAACCTTCCGTGGTTATCTTGCGGGCATATGCCATATACGGGGTATTGTCCTTAGTATTGATGGCGAGGCGGATATCCGACCTCCAGCTGGTCGCGGGTTCAGTATAAGAACCGACGTTAGTCACAATAGTAGCAAGGATCTTACCGATTTTCACCTCATAAGTGGCCGTGAGTTCACTCTTGGTGTTGGTTACGATAATGTCGATTGGAGCAGCGGAATTCACCTCCACTTTTCCGTTGGCATCGGGAGCAACGCCATTAACTTTGATTTCGTCGTTCTCACCAGCGGTAACGGTGGCTTTGAACTTCTTTCCGGCCTCGGTACCGGGGACGCGGATTACCATATTGGCGCTGATTTCGGCCACCACGTCAGCGGGGAGGGCGTCGTTATCGGCCTTGAGGAGTGCGAAGGACTTGAGCTCGGCAGGAGTCGTGTCCTTAGGTTGGGGCTCTTCCTTTTCCTGGCAGGAGAGCAATGCGAGCGCTGCAAAGGCAGCGGCAATCCATTTGTTGATTCTCATAATGGTAATTATTTAAGGTTTGTTAATCGTTCACTTTTGTAACTGTATGAGTGCTGTATTTCTTGCTGGGGCCAGGGTAGCCTACGCTGACCTCCGGGTCATTGGTGGAAAGCAGACGTATGGTAAGGGTATTGTCCTTGGAAGGATCTACCGTATGCCGCATATATTGGATTCGGAGAGGCATACGGTAAACATTTTTAGGGAAAGTCACCGTTTTGCTTTCATTCAGGATATAGTCTACCCCTTCTTTGAGGCCATCGCCGGGGACGACTTCGTAGGTGACCACCACTTCGCTCTGCCGGGTCTCTGCGTGCAGTTCCACGAAATAGCTCACCCAATACTCATTGGAGAAGGATGGCACCACGGATTTATCTTCCCCGCTGGCATCCTTGATGCATACGAAAAAGTCCTTGAACATTATGTTCAGCTGGTCCTGGCAGGATGTTGCCAGCAGGCAGGCTGCCAAAAGGCAAAGTCTTATGATAAGTTTTTTCATGGCGTAATTCTATTGGGCGGTATATTCCTGATAACCCGGATTCTGCTGCATGTTGGGGTTGGACTGCAACTCCATGCGGTCTATCGGGAGCACGAAACGGTTATTGGGATAATTGATTGTAAGCGCATCGCTCCGGGCGCCACATCCGTTGGAGCGGACCAGATTCTCCTTGCGACGTGTGATATCGAAGAGACGGTGTCCCTCGAAGCAAAGCTCCTTCACACGCTCATCAGCCACCAGCGAGAGCACCTGGTCCTTGGTGCTGGCGCTGATCGTCACGGCGGAAGCGGCGACACCGGTGGCACGCCCGATAAGGGCCTTGAGATCGTTCAAGGCAGAAGTAATGTCGTTGTTCTGGGCGCTTGCTTCGGCGTGTATGAGGTACATTTCGGAGCAGCGGAGAACAAAATGGTCGTTGCAGTGCTTTTCTTCTGCCGTTATGCTTTTACGATAAAGGAACTTGCAGACAGCGGGGAAGGATTTCCCGGCATAAATCTCAGGTTCGGTAGGTTCTCCCACGTAAGTAAGCAGTTCTTTGCGGATATCCGAGGCATCGAAGCGGTTGGAAAGCGCAGGAACCGGAACGAAGGATGGTGTCCGCGTGGGATCATACAAATTACCGGTAGAAGGAGTCTTGTCAAAGCCGCTAAGGCGGAAAATCGCCTCCTTTCCGGGATTGTCTTGGGATTCGCGGAACATCTTGACATATTCCTCTCTCGGGGACAGTTCCACTTTCTTCATAACCTTGTCGGCATATTCCGCAGCCTTGTCCCAATCCTCCATATAGAGATAGATGCGCGCAAGAAGGGCTTCACAGGCTATATAAGAGATGTGGAAGCAGTCCTTGATGCTGTTTATCTGTGCATAATTCTCACCGTCGGCCCCATAGTCACTTGCCATTTTCTGGAAGATTTCCATCGCAGCCTCGATATCCTCGATAACTTTGCCGTAAACCTCCGATATACTCTTGCGGCTGAGGGCATCCGTGTATTTTGGGATAAAGTCCAAGAAGGGTACTCCCAGGTGGTCGTGAGTCGCAGTGAAATTGTAGGGTTGGCCGTAGCAGTTGCAAAGAGCCAGATGAGCCAGGGCACGGCCAAAGTGGGCATAGGCCATAGCACGGTCTACTACGGCCCTCTCTGCATCGTTTGCACAATTCTTCTTGAGTTCAGGCCCGTAGTAGAGGAGATTATTTGTCTCTGTGACTGCAGCCCAGCCTTTGGCCCAAACGTTACGAGGATACGTGCCTACGTGCTCGGCTTCCAGCTGATAGTTGAAAGCCAGGTAATCGCCCTCGCTGGCATCGACGGTAATCTTCAGCAGGTCTCCCATTATTTCCGCATAACGGACATATTCCTGATCGTATAGCTGATAGAGGCGGTAGTGCATACCTTCTCCTGCTGCCTTATAGCCTTCGACTGTCCCCAGGAATGACGCGACAGTGGATTTACCGATTGGTTTCACGCGGAGAAGCTCTGTCTCCATTTCAGTCCACAAATTGCATCCGCTAAGCATCGTGGCGGCGACAGCCGATAAAATCAAAACTCTTGTTTTCATGGTTCTTTCCGCTTAAAAGTTCAACGATACCTGGAATGAGAACTCCCGGCGCATACCCTGGTTGCCAAACCTTACGGTCTTGTAGCTGTTCATGGTCTTGCTCTGGGCAGGGGACCAGAAATAGAGATTGTTCCCGATCAAAGACAAAGTGCACGCCTCTATGCCCGCTTTCTTGATGAAGTTCTTGGGCAAAGTATATGAAAGCGACACGCTGCGGAGCTGAACGGATGTCTTGTTGTAGAGGCATCGGGTGGAATTATAATAGGAATTGGTCCATCCTTTATAAATGAAGGCAGGATTCAAATTACCTTGTCCGGGAGTAGTCCAATGATCGAGAGCCTCAGGCACCTGGTTCTCATCGATCACGCTATATCCATCATCCCTGAACACATGCTCATACAACCAACCTCCAATAGTGTAATCGAACATCACTCTCAAATTGAAGTTCTTCCAGGTAAAGTCGTTGGATACACCGCCATACAGGTCAGGCTGATGAGAATACGGCTGGAAAACACGGTCTTCGTAACTGAAAGTGTATGTGAGATCCCCGTTCTTGTCGTACCACATCGGAGCACCAGTCACGGGGTCCACTCCGGCCCAACGTACCAACCAGTGAGCATCCTTGCTCTGTCCCTCGATCCAGATGTGATCGAAGTATCCGGTATAGGCGTCACCATACAGTTTTTCGATCATATTGCGGTTGCGGGCGCCGTTGATGCTTGTGGACCAGGTAAAGTCTCCGTTCTTGATGTTGACAGACTCGAAGATGAACTCGATACCATTGTTTGAAATCTCTCCGATGTTCTGATTGATACCGCTGTCATCCACTATGGAAGACACCCTGGCGTTGTACAATACATTGGTGGTGAGTTCCCTATAAGGCTCGATAGTGAGATGGAACCTCTTCAGGATGCCAAGCTGAATCTGGAAGTCGGTCTTGAATGTTCTCTCCCAGGAAAGCGCAGGGTTGGGCGTCTTGGTCTGGAGAGCGCCGGGACTGTTAGCATAAGAATAACTGTCAGACAATGAATATTCTCCATAGGAAGAGGCAGTGTTTACACGGGAATTTCCGGCTGTGCCGAAGGTGCCCTTAATACTTATGCTTGAGAAAAGCTTGGATTTGAACCACTTTTCCCTATGTACGTTCCAACTTGCTCCAATCGATGCGAAATCGCTCCAGCGTGAATACTCGCTGAAGGCCGAATTGCCCTGCCGGCGGTAATTGGCTGAAACGTTGTAGCGCTTATCGTAACCGTAAGAAGCCTGGGCAATATATGAGAGGTTCTTTCTGTAAGTCACATTGGATGTGCCACGCCTCGTATCTGAAGTAATCGAGTAGCTTACCTCCTGAACATTGTCGTTGACAAAACCGGAAGCGCTTGCTCCCAAATAAGGGTGAATAGTGGAGCGCCATTCCCAGCCAGCCATTCCCGTTACCTTGTGCTTTCCGCCAAAGGTCCGGTCGTAATTGGCATGAAGTTTAATAAAATAATCATAATCGAATACTGCATTTCGAGATGAGGATCCGCTTTTGCTTGTATCGCTGCCCATACCGGAAAGCGTGTATTTGGAATCGTATCTCGCATCGTATCCACTCATAAAAGTGGCAGCCGTCTGGGATGTAAGAGACAGGTGATCGGTAGCCTTGTATTTAAGGGTAAGCGCTCCTTTTGCATTCATCGCATTGGAGTAGAAAGAATCAAGGTCCATTTCGTCCAGATAAGTCCAGAATTTCTTGGCCGTCACCTTATATTCATTTTCGTCCGAACTGTAATAATTGTACCAGCGATAACTTCCGTCTTCATTGTAGGGCTCGAAAATAGGCAGTATCTCATGGAAAGTACTATATGACGAGAACATATAGGTCTTTGTAAAACTTGCATCCAGGATGAAAGTCGCAGAGAGTTTTTTGGAAAGCTTGATCGAAGTGTTTTCGCGGAATGTGAAACGGTCGGTGCTGTTTCCTTTATATGGAGACTTGAGATGGTAGTATCCCCCCGAAATAAGGCTGCTCATCCTGTCGCTGCCTCCAGATGCGGACAGGTTCACCTGCATGGATGAACCGGGACGCTGATAGTATGGATACCAATTGGTGTCCACGCCAGTATAAGTCTGGTACTCGTTGTCCTGATAGGGGAAATTCTTGATATCCCGCCCGCTGTTTACCCATCCTTCCTTGGCAAGGGCAAGCCATTGGTCAGCATGGAGGTATTTAATACGTGTCGAGGGATCGATATCGTCGTAACCATATCGCACGGAGGCATTCATACTCAATTTGCCGCTCTTTGCCTTTTTGGTGGTGACCAGGATAACGCCGTTCGAACCGTCGGCGCCATAAAGCGCAACGGTGGAAGCATCCTTCAATACGGTCATCGACTCGATATCGTCCGGATTCATCAGGGAGATGGGGCTTATCGAACTGGTACCCATTCCGGCAATTCCACTTGAGTTTCCGTTGCTATATACCGGCACTCCGTCGATAATCCAAAGAGGCTCGTTGGATGCGCTCAGGGAACCATCGCCGCGGACGCGGAGCTTCACGCTTGGACGGCCGCCGCTGCTATCTTCTATAACAGAAAGACCTGGGACCATACCCACCAGCATGTTGTCCATACGTTCCGCCGGGCGGAATTTAAGCTGATCCGATGTCACTTGGAAAGCGGACCCTACCATATCTTCCCGCTTCTGGGCAAGACCGTAACCCACCGAAATTACCGCCTCCTCCAGAAGGTTGTCCGATTTCATCGCAACATCCCTCCGTCCGGGGGCGCTTACCGCAATCTCCTGCGTCTCCATCCCCAGGAACTGGAAAACGAACGTGGTATTCTTGCCGGAGGGAACCCGGACGGAGTAATTGCCGTCCAGGTCGGACGTGACGGCCTTACTCATCTCCCCCTTTGGAAAGACTACGACGCCGGGGAGAGGTTCTCCGGTATCATCCACGATTTTTCCGAAAAGATCCTGTTTGGTTTTCTGCTGCGGAGGCACTCCGGCAGCGCCCTGGGCCCATCCTGACTGGACGGACGACACGGCCACTATAAGAGACACCAACAGCGGGAGGAATAGTTTGCCACACCTCATAATACACTACTTTTGAGCGCAAAATAGTAAAAAACTGATACAAATCAAAATTTAGTTATATTTGCATATATGATAACCGAACCGCATATCGATGCCGTTACCGAGCGCATCTTCAACGAAATACAATTCCCGGACGAGCCTGCAGGGCTATATGATCCACTGCGATACATGATAGCCATCGGCGGCAAGCGAATCCGCCCCCGGCTGTGCCTCACCACGTACGCGGTCTTCAAGAACCGCTTCACACCAAAGTTGCTGGAGGTCGCAAGCGCCCTTGAGGTTTTCCACAGCTTCACCCTCCTGCACGACGACATCATGGACCGCTCGCCCTTGCGCCGCGGCCAGCCTACCGTCTGGAAGAAGTGGGACGAAGACACCGCCATCCTCTCCGGCGACGTGATGCAGATAGATGCATACAAGCGCATAGCCAAGGCTCCTGTGGACAAGCTGGATGATGTGCTGAACCTGTTTTCCACCACCGCAGCCGAAGTGTGCGAAGGCCAACAATACGACATGGAATTCGAGCGCGTGAGCGAAGTGCCGATGAAGGACTACTGCAAGATGATAGGCCTCAAAACCGCGGTGCTGCTGGCATGCTCCGCCAAGATGGGCGCGCTGATGGCCGGCGCAGGCGAAAAGGAGTGCCAGGCGCTCTACGACTACGGCTACCAGCTGGGCATGGCCTTCCAGGTGGCAGACGACTATCTGGATGCCTTCGGCGATGAGAAAGTATTCGGTAAGCCTATCGGAGGCGACATCCTCAACTGCAAGAAGAGCTGGCTGACCGTGCGCACCTGCGAAAAGCTGTCCGGCAAGGAGAGGCAGGATTTCCTGACCCGGTTCAACGAGCTGGAGGACGGAGATGCCGGTGTCCGCAAGATTGCCGATATCAAGAAGATATATGTGGACTGTAGGGTCGATGCCGATGCCCGCGCGGAGGTGTGCCGCTACACCGAGGAGGCGCTTAAGGCTGCACGCAGGCTGAAACTCGGCAACGTGCGTTACGAGATGTTGAGGCGCTTCGCGGAGAAACTGGTGGGGCGCGCGAAATAATTATGGAAGAACGGATTGCAACGGTGGTGAAGAACGCGGGCAGTCATTATCTGCTCTGCGAGCTCCCGGCCTGGGAGCCGTTCCCGGCCGTACTCCGTGGCAAGGTGCGCCTGCAGAAATCCTCCGCCACAAATCCCGTTGCGGTCGGTGACCAGGTGAAGTATTTCCGCGGGGAGGGAAAAGGCCCTCTGTTCCGCGTTGCTCCGCAACCCGTTCCGGGAAAATGCTTCACAGAGGACATTCCCTCCCCGCAGGATGCTGCGATCATTACCGAGATTCTGCCGCGGCGGAACTACGTGATACGCAAATCCACCAACCTGAGCCGGCAGGCGCACATCATCGCCGCCAACCTCGACCAGGCGGTTATCGCCGTCAGCCTCTTCTTTCCGGAAATCAAGCTGCCCTTCCTGGATCGCATACTGGTCACTTGCGAGGTCTACAAGATTCCCGTGATAATCGCCCTTAACAAAATGGACCTCTACCGCGAGGATGCACCCGAAGCGGTGGCGGATTTCCACAGGATTTACGAGGGCGCGGGATACCGGGTTATAGACACGTCCTGCAAGACGGGAGAAGGGATCGATGTCCTACTGGAGGCCTGCAGCGGCAAGCTGAGCCTGTTCTCAGGCGAATCCGGCGTGGGGAAATCCTCCCTAATAAAGGCCATAGACCCGTCGCTGGCACCGAAGATAGGGCAGATATCACTGGCGCATCTTCAAGGAAAACATACGACTTCGTTGTACGAAATGTATCCTATCAGGGGTGGCGGCTACCTTATCGACTCCCCCGGGCTGCGCGGATTCGGGCTGGTGGACCTCGAGAAAGAGGAGATAGCCAAGTACTTCCCGGAGATGCTGCGCGTGGCGGACGAGTGCCGCTTCGTTCCCTGCACCCACACGCACGAACCGGGCTGCGCCGTCAAGGCGGCAGTCGACACCGGCACCATCAGCGCGGAGCGCTATAACTCCTACCTCGGCATGCTGGAAGACGATGGAAAATTCAGAAAAGGTTTTTGAACATGAATAAGAGACTTGCATCCCTGGATGCCCTGAGAGGCTTTGACATGATGTTCATCATGGGTGTATCCGGTCTGGTAGTGGCAATCTGCCAACTGTTCCCGAACGGGGACGGATGCTGGCTCGCCCGGCAGATGGACCACGTGGACTGGAACGGGCTTCATCATTTCGATACAATCTTCCCCCTGTTCATCTTCCTGGCGGGCGTATCATGGCCCTTCTCCCTTTCCAAGCAGCGGGAGGCTGGAAGGAGTACTGGGCAGATAGTCTGGAAGATAGTACGCCGCTGCCTCATCCTTATCGCCCTCGGCCTCGTGTACAATGGCATCTTCGAGCTAGATTTCGGGAACCTCCGGGTGGCCAGCGTACTCATGCGCATCGGCCTTGCCTGGGCAGGAGCTGCTCTCATATATCTATTCGTGGAATCCCCTTGGAAGCGAGGGGTGATCGCCGGCGCCATCCTCATCGGATACTGGCTGCTGATACGCTTCGTGGCCGCCCCGGACGTGCCGGGAGGAGATCCCCTGTCGCTTGAGGGAAATCTGGTCGGCTGGCTGGACAGGCAGATCCTTCCGGGCGTGCTCTACGAAGGCAACATATTCGATCCGGAGGGCCTGCTGAGCACGGTGCCGGCCATAGTCACCGCCCTGCTGGGCATGTTCGCCGGCGACCTGGTACGCCTCCCGGACGGCAGGCTGTCCGGCGGACGCAAGACCCTGTGGCTGCTCGCCGCCGCGGTGGTGTGCGGAGTGCTCGCCTGGGTGTGGAACTTCAACTTCCCCATCAACAAGAAACTCTGGACCAGCTCCTTCGTGCTGGCAGTCGGCTCATACTCCTTCGCCTGCTTCGCCATCTTCTACTATATAATAGATGTGAAGGGATGGAAGAAATGGGCCTTCCCGCTACAGGTGATAGGCATGAACTCCATCACCATCTACCTGCTGCAGCGGATAGTGGCGGTCTCC
>JAEENZ010000140.1 GCA_016283985.1 Bacteroidales bacterium
TGGGAGAAGGGAAGGCAGTACTTGCAGAAGATGGCGACCACCATTCTGATCGCGTCCGTGGTGATCTGGGCTCTGGGCTACTATCCCAAGAACGATGCCCTTCCGCGTTCGGAGCAGCAGGAGCAGAGCTGGCTCGGGCACATCGGCAAGGCCGTGGCTCCCGTCCTCGACCCTCTTGGATTCGACTGGAGGATGGATGTGGGACTGATTACCGGAGTAGCAGCCAAGGAGCTGGTGGTCAGTTCACTGGGAGTGATGTATGCGGGAGAAGAAGGTGATGAGGTGGATGAAAACGATACTGCCCTGCAGAGTGCGCTCAAGAGTACCGTGCCGCTCCCCGTGGCCGTTGCATTCATGATTTTTATCCTACTGTACTTCCCCTGCATCGCCACCTTTGTGGCCATCAAGAACGAAACCGGGCGTTGGGCCTGGGCGTGGGGGATCTGCGCTTACACCATGGCCATAGCCTGGGTGTTCGCCTGGCTCGGGAAAATGGTGTGCGCCGTGCTGGTCGGGTAGCCGTACGGGTTACTTCAACCAAAGTTCGGGATTGCGAGGTGTCTTCCCCTCCCAGAGTTCGAAATGCAGCTGGGTTTCGCCGGCGATGGTATCCACGCGGCCGAGAACCTGGCCGGTCTTGACCTTGTCCCCTGCCTTCACGTTTACGCTGGCGAGCTTGCAATAGAAAGTGAAATATCCTCCGTGCTGCACCAGGACGCACTGGTTGTAGCCGGGAATCATCGCCACGTTGGCAACCACCCCGTCGAACACGGCCTTGATGGCGGTATCCTTAGCAAGAGCTATGTTCATGCCGTTGTTGAACGGCAGCTCGACGTTCTTGTACACGGGATGATAGTGCTTGCCGAACGAGTCCACCACGGGCCCGTCGGCCGGCCATGGAAGCTTGCCGTAATTGTCTGCAAATTCCTTGTCCAACTTCTCGTCTATGGCGGTCTTGGGCTTCTTGGAAGACTTTTGGACCATTCCCTTCACCTCCCTGCTCAGGGCTTCCACCTGACGCTTCTTTGCTGCCAGTTCTTTCTGGTAGCGGGCCTTGTCCTGGTTGAGGTTGGCGATAAGCTGTTTCGAGCTGCTCTCATCCGCTTCCAGATGCTTCAGTTCCACCACCCTCGTGTTCCGCAGCACCGATGCCTCCTCGCGGAGTTTCTGCAGTCCGGCCTTTTCCTCCTCTATCCTCGTACGCGTATCCTTGATTTCAAGCGCCTGGGCGTTCAGTCCGCGGGCCATCTCCTTCAGGTAGCCGTAGCGACGCAGGCCCTGGGAGAGACCTTCACTGGAGAGGAGGTACATGTACCAGATGCGGGTGTCGCGGTTCTTGTAGGCCGTTCGGACGAGTTTCTCGTAGTTGTCTGAAATGAGGGTATAACGCTTTTCGAGGCTGTCCAGCTTGCGGTTTTTCTCTCGTATGCGGCCGTCGAGGCTCTTTATCTGCGCATCGCTTTCGGCTACCAGGCCCTTGCGTGCGCTGATCTTCTTCCGGGTGAGTTTGAGAGCGGTGTTGGCACTTTTCACCTTACCTGCATTCTCTTTCAGCTGCTGGTCGAGGATGGCTATCTCCCGCTCCAGTTTCGCCTTCTTTTTCTGGGAAGCGTTCTGGGCGGGGCACCAGGCGGATGCCATTGCCATCAACAACATTATGAGTGCGGCCTTCCTCATTCTTCCTTCTTATTTTCAGCCAGCATACGGAAGGATTTGGCGAGGTCGTTCTCCCCGAGGGCCTCCAGCACGGTGGCATAGTGCTCGAGGATGACCTTGCTGTCCCGTCCGCCGTAGAGCATGGCGTGCTTGAAATATGGCTTGGCCTGCTGCGGCTTGCCTTGAAGGTACAGTATCCACCCGTAGGTATCCAGATAGGTGGCGTTGTCGGGGTCCTTCTCCACGGTAATCTTGCTCATCGCGGCAGCCTTCTTGAGTTTTTTCTTCTGCAGGCTGAGGTAGTATGCATAGTTGTTCAGGACTGGCAGATACTCCGGATCGGCCTTGAGTGCGCGGTCGTAGGCCTTGAAGGCGTTCTTGGTCTGGCCGAGCTTGTAATAGGTGTCCCCGATGGTGGCGAGGGCCGGCATCACCCGTGGATTCTTCTCCCCGCCTACCTTAATTATGGTCTCGCACTGGTCGATTATCTCTTTCGCCGTGGCGCCGCCATCCATCATCACCTGCATTTTCAGGTACTGGGCGTCCACGTCCTCCGGATAGGCCTCCACGAAGCGGTTGAAGTACTCGCGGCCCTTTTCCTTGCGGTCGGTTCCGTAGAACCAGTTCCCCGCAAGGCGCAGGGCGCTGCTATCGGTAGGGTGGACCCTGACACATCCGGCGACCAGGCTGTCGAGCTGGACGTTCCACATCCTGTAGAAATTGTAATCTATGTGCTGGAGCAGCTGGTTGACGTAATCGCACTTGGCGGCCGGATTGAGGCCGGGATTCTCTACCATGTCGTTTATGGAAGCGAAGAATCCGGGAATGTTCCCGCGCATGCGGTAAACCTCGCTCTGGCCGAGGATGGCCGGGGCGTAGTCCGGAGAGAGCGCCAGCGCCTTCTCGAAACTGTCCATCGCCAGGGAATCCTTGTACTCGTTCAAGGCCCGGTTGCCCTTGAGAGTCAGAGTATATGCGTTGGTATACTTGGCCGGATACCTGTCCATAAGGTCGAGGTATATCGCCGTGGACAGGTCCCCTTTTCCTTCGTTGAGGTAGATGTTTGCGAGATAGTCCTTATACCAGACGTTGGTGGAGTCGGCGCTGATGGCCGCCTGAAGGCATTTCTCTGCGTCTTCCATGCGTCCGGTCATGGCATAGCACTGGCCCAGATAGTAGTTGACGGCATCGTTGCCAGGGAAATTCTTGTCGAGGTATTCGAGGTGACTGATGGCGGTTTTATAATCTCCCGTCTGCATCTTTGCGACGGCCCCGACCAGCATCGTTTCCAGCACGCTCTGCTGTTGGGTGGTCTTGGCCGGAGGGGCTGCCTTGATGCCGGAGGGCTGAGCATGGAGCCCTTCCGGGGAAAGGAAGAGAAGAGCGGCGAGTATGTAAACCAGTTTCCGCATTCCAGTCTATCTTTACAAAAATAGTGCTTTTTTGGAGTTAATTAGTTATTTTTGCATATACAATTGTTCGAAGATGCAACTTTTCGGAGGTAAAGCGCATCTTAAAAGTCGAGAACGGGAATCCGGCAAGGCCGGCAATGCCATCGGGCCAGACGTCATCGAGCAATGTAAAAATGGCGACAGGCTTGCGCAGAAAGCCGTTTATGATGCACTGTCATCCAAGATGTTCGCAGTTTGCATGCGCTATATGGGAGGTGACAGGGAATCGGCGGCAGACATCCTTCAGGATGGATTCGTGACATTGTTTACCAAGCTGGACAGCTATTCGGGAGACGGATCTTTCGAAGGCTGGGCCCGCAAGATCTTTGTCAATACGGCATTGATGAGTTTGCGTAAGAAAGACGTACTCAAACAGAGCGAAGACGTGGACGTTGCCTGGAATATCAGCAGTTCGGACCCTTCGCCGATCCAGAATATAGGTTATCAGGAACTGTGCAAGATGATTGCCGCCCTGCCACCGGGATTCAGGACCGTTTTCAACATGTATGTCGTCGAGGGCTTCTCCCATAAAGAGATTGCGGAGGCCCTCGAGATTTCGGAAACCACTTCGCGCTCGCAGTTACAGCGCGCGCGAACTTTGCTGCAGAACAAGATCAAAGACAGATTTTAAGATGCTTAAGAGCTTTAACGAGGATTTTGACCTTCAGGTCAGGTCGATGATGGACCAAGCGCAGGAACCTGCTCCCGCAGGGGCCTGGGAGGCCATTTCGTCCAGGCTTGATGCGTTGGCCGCAGCCGGATTACAGCCCGCCGCCTCCGAGGCGTCCGCCGCCGCCGCTGCCGCCCGTCCCGTACGCCGCGTGTGGTACTGGGCCGGAGCCGCCCTCGCCATGGCTGCCGCCGTTGCTCTCGGCATCTTCTTCGCCGGAACTTCCGACAATAATTCTGACCTTATAAATATATCCAGCGGCGAAGGCCTCGTGGCCCAGGAAGTCGCTCCGGCGGCGGAACCCGCCCGTGATGCTTCCCCCGTGGCAGAGGCGCCGGCCGCTCCGGTGGC
Source organism: Bacteroidales bacterium (assembly GCA_016283985.1). The sequence continues at coordinate 4,129 of JAEENZ010000140.1, forward strand.
GCAACCTGAGGCCGCGGCCGAAGTTGCCCCTCGTGGTCAAATCGAGGCTGATATGACCACGGCCCCCGTCGATCAGACGGTTCGTTCCGAAAAACAGCCGGTTTCCGGAACAAACGATGAGACCGTGCAGAGCCCTGTTCAGCCGTCCGCTCCGACGGCAACTCAGGCGGCCGACCCGTTCGCGCAGATGGCGTTCGAGGATTCCCGCAAGGCATACCGTCGCGCTCCTGTCTCCCTGACCATATCCGGCGGATCGACCAGTAACAACTCGGGAGCAAGCAAGCCGGTATTCGGCGGTCCCGGAGCGTATCTTCAGGATGGCATTGTTGAAACCAGCCAATCATCCTTCGGAATTCCCGTCATAGTCGGGCTGGGAGTCAAATTCCCCGTAAATGGTATCCTATCAGTAGGTACGGGGCTGGATTATTCCATACTTACCCGCACGTTCGAGGGCCGGTATACGGAAGGTTCGAGTGTCAAGAACGGCGACTTCAACCATACCTTACAGTATATAGGCATTCCGGTCGACCTGTCGCTTAAACTTTTGACGAAAGACGATATTACCCTCTATTCGACTGTTGGGGCTGAAGCTGAATATGCCATTTACAACAAGTATCGCCTGCTTGGCACCGACACTGTGATCGGAGAGAAGGTCGATGGACTGCAATGGAGTGTCGGAGGAGGCCTTGGCCTCGAGTTCAACGTGAGTGGACATTTCGGAATCTTCGCCGAACCTTCGGTCAAGTATTATTTCGACTGCAACCAGCCCAAGAGCATCCGTACGGACAAACCATTCCAGATGGTTCTGCGCCTTGGAGTTCGGTTTGAGATTTATTAACTGACAATCAGCCTTTTACCCATAGGCAAACATTTATTTTAGTTTTTACCCCCGGTCTTACCCCCGGGGGTATGCTTTTTTTCGTATAGATTTGCACGAAAAGAAAAGGACTATGAAGGGTTTGCTTATCTCTGTCTGCGGGCTGCTGATTCTGCAGTCTTGCGAAAAATACACGCTCACCAGCAATTACAGGGCGCAGGTCCTGTACAATGCGGGAAAGGAAAGAGGAACGCTTTCCGGGGATGCCGAAGCACCAAAGGCAGACACGTCCGTATATGTGTCCGCCGTAATCGTGCCGAGGGAATATGACTGGCGGAGGGACTCCCTTTATGGAGCCGTCCAGTGTGAACTGCAACTCCTGAAGAATGGCATCCCACAGTTCACCATGAATACGGGAACTCTGGCATCGTCTTCTCCGGATACCCATCATCTGTTGGGCGGGCATCTTTATACGGAATACGTCGGCCCTGACGGGACTGTAATCTGCCGCGATGGAATAGAATTGTTTCGCTATCCCCAGCGGGAGATGCTCAAGGGCTTATTGATTAAGGAAGAAGACGTTTATACCCTGGGCCGCTCAATGGATGGAGGCGGATTCTTCTATCGCCGTAACGGGGAGATATTGTTGAGACAGGATGAGGGAGAACCGTTCGGGGATTTCTCGAATCCGGCGTACGGGAGAAACGGGGCCCTGTATGAATACTGCGGTAGCGTGTGTTTCTGTTTCAAGACGGCCTCGGACTGCTATCAGGTAGTTGATGGGGTGATAAACACGGTCGACACGCCCGTCAGTGCTTTCAGAATCAAGGATATGCGTCCTTTCGGGCAACCGATATGCTATGTGGCCGATTATACTACGTCTGCCCTGATTTTTACGCCCAAGCGGACATATACTCTTCCAACGGGTAACAGCTGGCAGTCCGTCAGCCTTTTCGAACGCGACGGAGTCCCGTGGTTCATTGCGGATTCGCCATTGCGGACCATCTGCCGTCCGGTTTCGCAGGCAGAGAAAGAACAGTCGGGAGTAAGTTTTGTCGGGGAGGACAATTTCATATACGAGGGGCGGTCCCGCTTCTTTTCGGCCAGATGCGGTGGCAGTACGTTCAGCTTAAGTGATGACGCGGGACAAATCTTGTATATACGGGACTCTACGTACTTTTTCGGCAGGAACAGCGTTTTCTGTCTTGGGGACGATGCCTACATCTTGATCAATCCGCGCGAACGCGACAGACCGCCATCCGTCTGGAACAAAGGTCGGGAGACGCCGTACGATATGAACGGATACTTGAGCGGGATCGAGGTGATGGTCAGTCTTCCCAACTGATGACGCGGCTTTCGTCGGGCTTCACCTCTATCTTCACGCGAAGAGCCTCTTCAGGGATGATCTCCTCAATGTTCTCGGGCCACTCGAGGATGCAGGTGCATCCGCTGTCGATATAGTCGTAGAAACCTATGTCAAGGGCTTCGGAAGGCTTCGTGATGCGGTAGAAATCAAAGTGATAGATTGATTCTCCGGCGGCCGTGCGGTATTCGTTGACTATGGCGAACGTGGGAGAAGAAACTGCATCTCCGTTCACCCCGAGAACACGGCAGATGGCTGTAGTGAAGGTAGTCTTGCCGGCTCCCATTGGAGCATAGAATGCTATTATACGCCCTTGGCCTACCTCGCGGAGGAACTGCTCTGCGGCCTGGTCGATTTCCGAAAGATTATTGATTACAATTCGATGCTGCATCGTCGGCAAAGATACAAATTAAAGGATTATGTTGATAAACATTGTTGGAGCTAAATGCATAGGGATAGATGCCGTGCCGGTTCTTGTCGAGGTTAAAATCGATAGGGGGATCGGCATCCATCTGGTCGGTCTTGCGGACGTAGCGGTGAAGGAAAGCCTGCTTCGAACCGTAACTGCACTGCAGTCGATGGGTTTCCATATTCCTGGCAAGAAAATAGTCATCAACCTGGCACCCGCGGATCTGCACAAGAACGGTAGCGGATACGATCTTCCAATCGCGCTGGGGATCATCGCCGCGTCCGGACAAAGGGGCCTCCTGGGATTGGACAAGTACCTGATTATGGGGGAGTTGGGTTTGGATGGTTCGGTCCGTCCCGTTCCGGGAGCGCTGCCTTATGCGGAGGTGGCCGTGGATCTCGGCCTGAAGGGGTGTATCCTGCCGGCGCAGTCCGCACTGGAAGCGGCAGAGTTCCGGCAGGCCGACATCTACGGAGTGGAGACACTGGACGAGGTTCTGTCCATCCTGGAAGAGAGGGATGACAGGGAAGACCTGCTGATATGGAACCGCCCTGAGTATGCACGGGCGTCAGAGCCACCGGCTTGCAGTGGATACATGGATTTTTCGGAGATAATCGGGCAGGAGGCGGCCAAGCGGGCTGCCGAAGTAGCGGTCAGCGGAGGACACAATCTAATCCTCATTGGTCCACCTGGGGGAGGAAAAAGCTCTCTGGCAAAGGCGATTACGGGGATCCTTCCGCCGATGACCATGGAAGAGTCGCTGGTAACGAGCAAGATATATTCGGTCTCCGGCCTGCCGACACGCGATGCCGGGCTCATCCGCCGAAGGCCGTTCCGCGCACCGCACTACAGCGCATCCCTGGCAGCAATAGTCGGGGGAGGCAACGGTGGTAACATCGTGCCCGGGGAAATCTCGCTGGCGCACAATGGCGTGCTCTTCTGCGATGAGTTCGCCCAAATGCCAAAATCGGTGGTAGAGGCCCTCCGGGGGCCGATGGAAGACAGGAAAGTGGTGGTTTCGCGTCTCCGGGGAAAGGTGGAATATCCGGCATCGTTCATGCTGATCGCCGCGACGAATCCATGCCCATGCGGTTATTATGGAGACGGCGACCGGTGCACCTGCACCGTGGGTCAGCGGGTGGGCTATCTGAACCGCCTGTCAGGCCCTTTACTTGATAGAATTGACCTGCATGTCTGGATGAGCCCCCTGGATACGCGCCGACTAATAGACAGACCGAAGGGGGAGAGCAGCGCTGCCGTGGCGGCACGGGTGATGAAAGCGCGGGAAGTTCAGCTGAAGCGATTCCACGGAGATGGAATCAGCACGAATGCAGAGATGAGCAACTCCCTCATGGAACGGTTCTGCCCCCTTTCGGACGACTGCAAGTCGTTGTTGGAGACCATCATAGACCGCCTCGGGCTATCTGCCCGTGCCTATTCCCGCATCGTGCGCATCTCCCGCACAATCGCCGACCTTGCCGGCAGCCCGGACATCCTCCCCGCCCACATCAGCGAAGCCTCCGGCTACCGCTTCCTCGACCGCCGCAATTTCGGGGAATTGTAAAAAATACTTGCGATTTAGTATTAATTTTAATACTTTTGTGATGAAATATAGTGAACTGCGAAAACTATTGCGTGTCAATGGATGCAAGGTAGTCCGGCAAGGGGCGAATCATGAAATATGGTACAGCCCTATTACAGGCAGAAGATTTCCTGTTGCCAGGCATAATGCAGACGAGGTATACATTAGAACTTTAAAAGATATTTCAAAACAGTCAGGTGTCAGTTTATGAAAAAGGTTAAAGTAATAATCGGGCGTGTAAATGAAGGGGAATATGTTTATTCTGCCGTGATGGAAGCGCCGGACGTTCCTTTCGGCCTTAACGGTACAGGACGGTCGGTAGAGGAAGCTAAAGAGGATATGATTGAGGCGTATGAGGAAATCAAAGAAATATCAGCGGAAGCGGGAGAGTCGTTTGAAGAATTACAATTCGACTACACTTACGATATTCCTTCTTTTTTACAATACTACGCCTATGCCCTTAGCTTGGCAGGGCTTGAACGTATATCCGGCATTAACCAACGCCAGTTGAGCCATTATATAAATGGCACTTCAAAACCGAGGAAAGCAACGGTCGAACGTTTTACGAACAACCTTAAAGCATTCGCCCGCGAACTCTATTCAATAGAGTTGCACTACTGAATCTCAAAGAGGTTCAGGAAGCCGGTCATCATGAAGACGGCGCGGATTTCGTTGCTGATGGAGCGGACGATGACTTTGCCTCCCTTCTCGGAGGCGGCTTTGCGTATGGTCAGGAAAAGGCGGAGGCCGGAGCTGGAAATGTAGCTCAACTCGCTGCAGTCCAGCACGATAGTGCCGGCTGCGTCGGCCTTAAGCTCTTCGAACTGGGGTGCCACTTCCTGAGATGCGGGGGTGTCGAGACGGCCGACCATGGCGGCAGTTACGCATGACGCGTCTTTTGTAATCTTTACTTCCATCTTATGGCAATTTTTTAGTCATCGTTAAAATGTTCATGTCTTCCTTGCGCTCGTAGCTCACCGAGTCCATTATCTGGCGGACCAGATGGATGCCCAGTCCGCCTATGGGGCGGTCTTCTACGCTTGCCGAGATGTCCACGTCTTCTTTGGCTGTAGGATCGAAAGCCTTTCCGCTGTCGGAAAGGACGAACTTCAGTTCATCCCCGTCGCGTGAGGCATCAAGTTCCAGGGAACCATATGCTCCTTCGGGATAAGCGTAGTCGATCACGTTGGTCACGGCTTCCTCCAGCGCCAGGTTGAGGCCGGGAAGAAGAGATTCGTCTATGCCAAGACCGGGGGAGATGGCCTCCAGCCAGTCCTGCAGGCGTGAAACCTGCTTGATATCGTTATGCAGAACCAGATGGGTGCCGTAGATATCCTTATCCTTGCCGAGATAGTGGATGAACAGCATGGTAAGGTCGTCGCTCTGGGGCGCTTCCCCGACAAATGCGCGGATCTGGGCTTCGACGGTCTTGAGATGCTCGTAAGCGCCCTTTCGGCCGTGAAGCGCCTTCTTCATCCTATCCTCGCCGAACTGCTCGTGCGCTGAGTTCTCCGCCTCGTTCAGGCCGTCGGTGTAGAGGAAGATGGCATCGTCGTAGCGGAAATCCATCTCCTGCTCCTTGAATTCCATCCCCGACATGATTCCCAGCGGGAGGTTCGCCTCGACCGGCAGCATCTTCATCGAATCCGTCAGCAGAATCGGAGGGTTATGCCCGGCATTGCAGTAGTTCAGGTGGCCTTTCTGAAGGTCCAGCACGCCGCAGAAGAAGGTGACGAACATGTTGCTCTCGTTCATCGCCGACAGGCTGTCGTTCATGATGCGGACTATGGTGCTGGGATTACATTCGCGGGCCGCCAGATTACGGAAGGATGTGCGGGTGACGGCCATCACGAGCGAAGCCGGCACGCCCTTGCCGCTCACGTCCCCTATGCAGAAGAACAGTTTCTCGTCCCTTATGAAATAGTCGTACAGGTCGCCTCCGACCTCCTTGGCTGGCACTATGTCGGCAGCCATGTCCAGGTCGTGGCGCTCAGGGAAGGGAGGGAACACCTTGGGGACCATCGACATCTGTATGCCGCTGGCAATGTTGAGTTCACCCTCCATGCGCTCACGCTTTTCGTTGAGTTTTTTGTTCTGCTCATAGTGCTTGTACATAGAGCGGAACATCAGTATGAGCATCATGATGCCGAGAATCTGGAAAATTGTAACCATCAGGCTGACATTTTTCAGATTGCGGAAAATTTCATCTTCCGGAATTATGATGGACATGGCCCACCCGGTTCGCTCTACAGGGGAGAAATAGACGAAGTCGTTCCTGCCATTGTATTTGATATTCGTATGGCCGGATTCTCCGGACAGCAAGGCCCGGTTAAGTTCGCGGGTTGCCGAGGTATCGTCCATGCGGGAGATCAGGTCGTTGATGGTATGGTTCATCACAAGCGACTCCACCGGGCATACCATTATCTGTCCGGAACGGCTGACAACCATGTTGAAAGCGTTTGGATAAACGGTCATATTCCCCACCAGGTCCGTGAGCCAGTCCAAGGATATGTCTGCGGTAAGCACGGCGGCAGTTTTGCCTTTAGAGTCCTTGACGGGCATGGAGAACGTGGTCATGAGGATATCACCTCCGCCCGTGTCTATATAAGGTTCCGACCAGTAACCGGATTCGTTTTCAAGGGCTTTGTAGAACCACTCCTGGGCGGGATAATCATATTCCTCGGTAGCAAGAGAGGAAAACCTCAGATCTCCGCCCGGAGCCTGGAATACGTATGGAGAGTATAATGGCCTGTCGGGCAGATACCCGGGCACCATGGCCACCGTGGAGCCAACCACCACGGGATTGTCCTGAACGATGCGCTGTGCCACCCGCTGCAGGCTGTCGGGCACGCTCATGCAC
>JAEENZ010000141.1 GCA_016283985.1 Bacteroidales bacterium
TTAAACTGATATATGAAACTGATAACCACCCTTTTATGCCTTGCCTCCGCAGTTCTGCCCGGCAAAGCTGATGTTCTGCCGTTGCATCGCGACATAAATGCCCTTTCTGTGGGCGTCCAGGACAAACGCACCGAGCTCGTGTTCTTCCCTGATGCGGAATCCGCAATTAAGAATAACCTGGGGCAGAGTCCCTTCTACAAGTGCCTGAACGGCGAGTGGGACTTCCTGTATTTCGATTCAGAAAAGCAGGTTCCCGCCGATCTTTCCGGTGTGGAGTGGAGCAAGATCAAGGTTCCCGGCAACTGGGAGGTACAGGGATGGGGCCTCCCCATCTACGTGAACATTCCCTATGAGTTCGCATCCGTGGATCCGGAGCCTCCGACCCTGCCGGAAGATATCCCCGTGGGTATCTATCGCAGGAGTTTTACGGTGCCTTCAGAATGGTCCGGCCGTGAGGTTTATCTTAACGTCTGCGGTGCCAAGTCGGGTGTCTATACCTTCTTGAACGGCAAGGAGATAGCCTACAGCGAGGATTCCAAGGACCTCGCGCGCATCGACATCACCCCGTATCTGAAGGAAGGAGAGAACGAACTGCTCATGAAGATGACCCGTTGGAGCACGGGTTCATGGCTGGAATGCCAGGATTTCTGGCGCATCAGCGGAATAGAGCGCGACGTGTACCTGTCCTCCGAAAAGGTGAAGCAGGACTTCGATTTCGAGGTTGTGTCCACCTTGTTTGATGGCTATGTCGATGGTGATTTCCGCCTGTTCGCGAATCCCGGCACTTCGTTTAAGCTTCTGGATAATGACGGCTCCGTGGTTGCAGAGGGCTCAGTGCCTTTCAAGGGCAGGATTCCGGCCGTTCGCAAATGGAGTGCAGAGACTCCTGAACTCTATACCCTGGTTCTCGAGAAGGAAGGGGAGTATGCCCGCTTCGATGTGGGCTTCCGCCGCACCGAGATCACCAAGGACGCTGTGCTGCTCTTCAACGGACAGCCGGTGAAGTTCAAGGGTGTTAACCTCCACGAACACAATGAGTTCACAGGACACTATACTTCCAGGGAATACATCCGTCGCAGCCTGCTGGTGATGAAGAGCCTGAACGTGAACACCATCCGCACCTGCCATTATCCGCAGCCGCGCGCGTTCTATGAGCTCTGCGACAGTCTCGGCTTCTATGTGTACGACGAGACCAATATCGAGAGCCACGGCATGCGTTATGGGGAAAAGTCGCTCGCGAAGCACATCGAATGGCTCCCCAAGCACAAGGACCGCACCCTTAATATGTATATGCGCACGCGCAACTTCCCCTGCGTGACCCTGCTTTCGCTCGGTAACGAGGCCGGCATGGGCATCAACTTCATGACTACCTACAAGATGCTGAAGGAGTTAGAGAAGGGGAAGATGAACCGCCCTGTGGTGTATGAGCGTACTGAGGGCAAGGAAGGCACCGATGTGCACTGCCCTATGTATCCAAAGATGACTAATCTCTATTACGAGAGGGACGACGATCCTGTGCACAAGCCCTACATTGCCTGCGAGTATTCCCATGCCATGGGTAACTCCAACGGCTCTTTCGACCTCATGTGGCAGCTGATGTACAGCCATCCGCGCATGCAGGGCGGCTGCATCTGGGACTGGGTGGATCAGGGCCTTGCCGTGAAGGATGACTCCGGCCGAAAGTACTGGACTTACGGTGGCGATTACGGCAATATCGAGACCGATCCCGCCGCATGGTTCGCCGACCGCAATTTCAACTGCAACGGCGTTGTGAATCCCGATCTGGACGTGCATCCCGCAGGCGCAGAGATCAAGCACTGGTATCAGAACGTATGGTTCAGTGCAGGGGAGAATCCTGGAGAGTTCAAAGTGCTGAACCGCAATTACTTCCGTTCGTTGGACAAGTATGGTTTCGCATGGACTCTCTATGCCGACGGCGAGAAGGTTTCAGACGGCACGCTGGCATTTGCCACCGCCCCTCAGGCTGAAGAAGTCTTTGAGGTCGAGATGCCTTCCATGGCCATGGACCATACCTGGTATATCAACTTCACAGTCACAAATGCCGGTGCCCAGCCTTCTCTGGAAGATGGTTGCGTGCTGGCAGAGAATCAGGTTGTGCTGGTTCGTGCCGAACCTCCCGTGGCAAAGCATCTGGCCGGAAAGGTCGTTTCCAAGGTGCGCGGCAACGGTCAGATAGTGCTCAAGGCTAAGCGCTCGAAGCTGGTGTTCGACCCTGTCGCTGGCAAGGTCGTGTCGTTTAAGAGCCGTGGCAAAAACCTGATAGACAAGAAGTTTGGGCTCAAGCCCAACTTCTGGCGTGCTCCCATCGACAACGACTGGGGCAACAAGTATCCGGTTCGCGGAGCGGAGTGGAAGAACGATCCCGCCGTCAAGAACGTCGCTATGGTAGATGGCGAGAATTCTTCATCCATCGTCGTGGATTACGCCCTTCCTTCCGGTTGCATGGCAAAGGTCGTCTATAAATTGAGTTATGCCGGGGATTTGAAACTGACCACCGATTTCGTCGGTTCTTCCGAACCTGCCATGGAGGTGCCCAGGATTGGCTTCCGCACCCGTATGAAGGCTTCTGCCGATAAGTTCCGCTACTTCGGCCGCGGCCCCGTCGAGAATTACATCGACCGAAATACCGCCGCCTTCCTCGGCCTCTACGAAGGCAGTGCCGAAAAGGAACTTTATCCTTACGTCCGTCCCCAGGAGACCGGCCATCACACCGACTGCGACTGGCTGGAGATAGGCAATGCCCTTGTTCTTGGTGTCGATAATCCCTTCGAGTTCAACGCCCTGCGCGCTTCCATCGAGGATCTCGATCCCCGCAACGAAGACGGCAGCCGCATCTGGGGCCACGTAAACGACATTCCCGTGCGGAATTTTGTTGAACTCTGCATTGACGGCGCAATGACCGGAGTGGGCGGTTACGACAGCTGGGGAGCCAAGCCCGAACCCAGCCGCACCCTTTTCAGCAATCAAAATTACCATTACGAGTTTGTAATTGGTAGAAAATAACTATATTTGCAGCCCGGTTTCCGAATCGGGCCGCAAACCTGGGGGTATAGCTCAGTTGGTAGAGCGATAGGTTCGCAATCTATAGGTCAGGGGTTCGAATCCCCTTATCTCCACAAGCATCCATACAGCTGGTCGCACGCGACCGGCTGTTTTTGGCTTCTGGAAACAGCCAAGCTTGCTTGGATGGGGTCAGAAGCCGGAAACAGCCAGTCTGACCGTAGGTCAGCAGCTGTATGGATGCTTGTTAGGACCGCCGGAGGCCCAGGGGATAGCGCGAAGCGGAATCCCCACCTTTCCGGCGGTTCGCCTTACCTGAAATCCTCGCTCAATACCCTTCCAACCTGCCGAAATCACTCCAGCCGGGCTGCATCCTGCCGATATGGCAGTCACGGATAAATCTCTCGAGTGCCTTCTGAGCCTCTTCCTCCCTGCTTGAACGACGGTAATGCTGTATGTAATCGACTCTGATACGGCGATAGTTTTCCGGGAATGAAAGGAAGTTATTCCAAGCTTGTTCATCAGCTTTTACGGCTTCGGTGACCCAGTCTTCGAAAACAAACCCGGCTGGGTCCAGATCCGGCGCCGCCGCGAGTCCTGCCTCTGTCATCTCGCCAAGGGAGACCAGACGGCGGCAGCGGATAAGATTGCGCTCACACCAGTGGCTTCCCTTCCGGCGCGGTGTGAAATGCTGCACGGGTTTGCCGTCGTCTATGCGCTTCATAGTGCTGTCAATCCAACCGAAACAAAGCGCCACCTCCACGGCATCGACATAGCGCACCACGCCGGCACATTCTTCCACCGACCGGTTGACACGCAGCCAGAAATCCGATACCGTATGGTGGTTCCCCTGATACCAGCGATATAACTCCTCCCGGGTGTGTATTTCCAACAGATTGGTAACTTCCATCGTAGACAATGC
>JAEENZ010000018.1 GCA_016283985.1 Bacteroidales bacterium
CAGCCAGCAGGGCGAGGATGATACCCTTCTTCTGGTCGGCCTTGGAAATCCCGCTTTCTCCCTTGCGGCTGGCGGCGACACCGTTGCACACGATAGCGCAGACGACCAATGCGACGCCGAGGATCAGCAGCCCCACGTCACCAGTCTTCGCACCCTGCTGCACCGCCACGCGGTAGTTGTTCACCACACCGAGCACCAGCGCGAGACCGACCCCCAGAGGGAAGGCCACGGACAGGCCGGCGATAGAGGTGGATGCGGAAAGAAGGATGTTGGACAGGTTGAAGATGATGCCGCCCACCAGGATCCAGAGGATGCTGGAGCCGGAGGCCTGCTTGAGGTCCGCGATGAAAGGACGGCCCGCCTCACCGAAGCTTCCGAGCGTGAAAGCAAGGATGAGGGCGAAGATGACCATACCGATCACATAGTCCCAATAGAAAAGTTCGTAGCGCCAGCTTTTGGCGGCGAGTTTCTGGGTGTTACCCCATGAACCCCAGCAGAGCATGATCACGAAGCAGAGTATGACTGCGAGGGTGTAGCTGTTTACGATGAACATAATATAAATAGGTTTAAATAGTTTCAGCAGCTACAAATATATAAAAAAAGAGGCAGAGCCGAACGGTTCTGCCTCTTTTTTTGATCACACATTACATCATGCCGCCTTCGGGCATAGCGGGAGCTGCGGGAGCGGGTTCGGGAATGTCTACGATGCCACACTCGGTGGTGAGGAACATTCCGGCGACGGATGCCGCGTTCTCGAGAGCCACGCGAACCACCTTGGTCGGGTCGATGACACCGGCCTCGTACATGTTCACGTACTCATCGGTGCGGGCATTGTAACCGAAGTCACCCTTTCCTTCCTTTATTTTATTTATAATGACGGAAGCGTCGACGCCTGCGTTGGTGGCAATCTGGCGGAGAGGCTCCTCGATGGCCTTGGCCACGATGTGGATGCCGGTGGTCTCGTCGTCGTTCTCACCCTTCAGGCCTGCAAGGGCGGCCGCTGCGCGGATGTATGCCACGCCGCCTCCGGGGAGATATCCCTCTTCAACAGCTGCGCGGGTTGCATTGAGAGCATCCTCCACGCGGTCTTTCTTCTCCTTCATCTCGACCTCAGTGGTTGCGCCCACGTAGAGCACTGCCACGCCGCCGGCGAGTTTGCCCAGGCGCTCCTGGAGCTTCTCGCGGTCGTAGTCGGAAGTGGTGGTGGAAATCTGCTTGCGGATGAGATCTGCGCGGTCCTTGATGGCGGCCGCATCGCCCTTTCCGCCCACGATGGTGGTGTTCTCCTTGGTGATGGTCACCTTCTCGGCCTTGCCGAGCATGTCGGGAGTGGCGTTCTCGAGGGTGAAGCCGCGTTCCTCGGAAATCACGGTTGCACCGGTGAGGATTGCGATATCCTGCAGCATCTCCTTGCGCCTGTCTCCGAAGCCGGGAGCCTTGACGGCAGCGACCTTGAGCGATCCGCGGAGCTTGTTCACCACGAGGGTGGTGAGTGCCTCGCCGTCGACATCCTCGGCGATGATGAGGAGTTCACGTCCCTCGCGGGCCACGGGCTCGAGCAGAGGGAGGAGGTCCTTCATGGTGGAGATCTTCTTGTCGGTGATGAGGATGGAAGGATTGCTGAGGTCTGCCTCCATCTTGTCGCCGTTGGTCATGAAGTAGGGGCTGATGTAGCCGCGGTCGAACTGCATGCCGTCCACGACCTTGACTTCGGTCTCGGTGCCCTTGGCTTCCTCTACGGTGATGACGCCGTCCTTCTTGACCTTGGACATCGCATCGGCGATGAGCTTGCCGATGTAGCCGTCGTTGTTGGCGGACACGGTGCCGACCTGCTCCACCTTGGAGTAGTCTTCACCTACGGCCTGGCTCTGCTTCTTGAGGTCAGCCACCACGGCGGCGACGGCCTTGTCGATGCCGCGCTTGAGATCCATGGGATTGGCGCCTGCGGTGACGTTCTTGATACCCACGTTGATGATGGCCTGGGCCAGCACGGTTGCGGTGGTGGTGCCGTCACCGGCCTGCTCGTTGGTCTTGGAGGCAACCTCCTTCACCATCTGGGCGCCCATGTTCTCGTATTTGTCCTTGAGTTCGACTTCCTTTGCGACGGTAACGCCGTCCTTGGTCACCTGGGGAGCACCGAACTTCTTGTCTATGACCACGTTGCGGCCTTTGGGGCCGAGGGTCACCTTTACTGCGTTTGCAAGCTGGTCTGCTCCTTCCTTCATCTTGGAGCGGACGTCGGTATTGAATTTAATCTCTTTTGCCATAATTACAGAATTGCTAAAATGTCAGACTGCTTCACGATGAGGTATTTCTTGTCTTCGACGGTAACCTCGGTGCCCGCATACTTGCCATAGAGAACCACGTCGCCGGGTTTCACCTCCATGGGTTCATCTTTCTTGCCGGGGCCTGCGGCCACGACTTTGCCCTGCTGGGGCTTCTCTTTTGCGGTGTCGGGAATGAAGATTCCGGATGCCGTCTTGGTCTGGGCCTCCTGAGGCTCGATCAAAACTCTGTCTGCTAAAGGTTTAATCATGATCTATAGTGTTTTAGTATTTTCAAAAAGCGCCCCGTCAATCCGACGGAACGCTTATCATACAATCAACCTGCGTGCCAGTGACAATTTGTCAATACTTGTTCAGCGGCACGCCGGCGGTCATCTGATGAACCTGTTTGGCGACGTTCTCGAGCACCTTGGCATGGGCCTCGAGCTCGGCGATCTGCCCGGGGGTGGGAGTATCCGCCTTCTTGAGGCTGAGCGCCTCGATATGGTCGGCGCAGGAGCTTAAAACGGTGTCGATCAGCGCAACGATGTCCGCCATGTCCTTCTCCACGAAGCCTCGGGAGGTGATGGCAGGGGTGCCGATGCGCACGCCGCTGGTCTGGAACGGGCTGCGGGTATCGAAAGGCACCATGTTCTTGTTCAGGGTGATATCCGCCTTCTCGAGTTCCTTCTCCGCCACGCGGCCGTTCACTTCGGGGAACTTGCCACGGAGGTCGATGAGCATGAGATGGTTGTCGGTACCGCCGCTGACCACCTTGTAGCCGCGCTTGAGGAATTCCTCGCACATGGCCGCGGCGTTCGCGATCACCTGCTTCTGGTACTCCTTGTATTCAGGCTGCATTGCCTCGAAGAACGCTACCGCCTTTGCGGCGATCACATGCTCAAGCGGACCGCCCTGCACACCGGGGAACACGCTGCTGTCGAGCACGGCGCTCATCATCTTCACCTCGCCCTTCGGGGTCGTACGGCCCTGGGGATCCGGGAAGTCTTCTCCCATGAGGATGATGCCGCCGCGGGGCCCGCGGAGGGTCTTGTGGGTGGTGGATGTGACGATGTGGGCATACTTGACGGGATTCTTGAGAAGCCCTGCGGCGATGAGGCCTGCGGTGTGGGCCATGTCTATCCAGAGGATCGCCCCTACCTTATCTGCTATCGCGCGCATGCGCTCGTAATCCCACTCGCGCGAGTACGCGGAGGCTCCGCCTATGATGAGTTTCGGCTTGCACTCGAGGGCCTTGCGCTCCATCTCGTCGTAGTCCACCCGGCCGGTTTCTGGATTCAGGCCGTAGGCAACGGGGTGATAGAGTATGCCGCTGGCATTCACCGGTGATCCGTGGGTAAGGTGCCCGCCCATGGAAAGGTCCAGGCCCATGAAGGTGTCGCCCGGCTTGAGGATGGCCATGGTGACGGCCATGTTGGCCTGTGCGCCGGAATGCGGCTGCACGTTGGCCCAGCAGGCTCCGTATATCTGCTTCAGGCGGTCGATGGCCAGGTTCTCTATCTGGTCCACCACTCCGCATCCGCCGTAGTAGCGCTTGGCGGGATAGCCTTCGGCATATTTGTTCGTGCAGATGCTGCCCATTGCCTGAAGCACCTCGTCGGTCACGTAGTTTTCGGAGGCAATCAATTCCAGGCCGCTCTCCTGACGGTTCTTTTCCTTACGGATAAGATCAAAAATTTGTAAATCCTGTTTCATATTATAGTTTGAACTTTACTGACGTACGTATATCATCCGAGCCGGAACCCACATGGGCGATGAATTCGCCCGGCTCGGCCACCCACTTGTGCGCATCGGCATCGAAGAAACTCAGCGCCTCGTCGGGAATTTCGAAGGTCACGGTCTTGCTTTCGCCGGGCTGCAGGAAGACTTTCCTGAAGCCCTTCAGTTCCTTTGCAGGACGCTCCACGGAGCATTCGGGGTCGCTTATGTAGAGTTGTACGACTTCGGCGCCGGCGACATCGCCGGTATTCTTCACGCTGACGCTCAGCTTGCGTCCCCTCATCTTCGCTTCACCGTATTCAAACGTGGTGTAGCTGAGTCCATGGCCAAATGCGAACATGGGTTTCACATCCTTCGTATCGTACCAGCGATAGCCCACGAACACACCCTCGGTGTAGTATTCATCAATTATATCCTCGCCCTCACGCTGGATTCCGGGATACTGCTCCTCGTTGAACACGGGACCGTCCTTGAATTCGTAAGGGAAAGTGAAAGGAAGCTTTCCGGAAGGATTCACGTCGCCGCTCAGCACGTCCGCCAGGGCGGGACCGGCTTCGCTGCCCAGATACCATCCCTGAACGATCGCGGGAACCTTGTCTATCCAGGGCATGGCCACTGCGTTGCCGGAGATGCTCACAAACACGAGTTTCCGCCCGGTTGCGGCGAGAGCCTCCATCAGGGCATCCTGCCCATAAGGAAGGCCATAGTCTTCGCGGTCGCCACCCTCGCTGTCCTGATGGCTGTTCTTGTTGAGACCGCCGAACACTATCACGTAATCGGCGTCCTGCGCAGCCGCGACGGCATCGGAAACCATCTGCTCCGCGGAGCGGGTTTCAACAAGGTCGAATTTCGCGGAGATACCGTCCTGTTCCCGTGCGGCGCCGCTGGAGTAACCACGCTCGAAAGCGATCTCCACATCCGGAAAACGGGCCTTCAGGCCATCCAGAGGAGATGTTTCATATTTGACCTTCAGCGACGAGGATCCGCCTCCGACTGTGAGCATCTTCACGGCATTCTCGCCTACGACCAGTATCTTCTTCGCATCCCTGACGGGCAGCACGCCGCCGTCGTTCTTCAGCAGCACTATCCCCTCTCCCGCAATCCTGCGGGCGGCAGCGGAATGCTCGGGGCACACGAAACGCCCGTGGCCCCGGCCTTCGGCCAGATTCGTGCGGAACTGCAGGCGGAGGATGCGGCGGACTTTGTCGTCCAGCTCGGCGGTGCCGTACTTCCCGGACTTGATGCCCTCGAGATACGGCTGCGCCAGATGATATTTGTCATAAACGTTGGAAGGACCGGACATGAGTCCGTCCGTCCAGGTGCCATATTCGAGGTCCAGCCCGTTGCGCACGGCCTCGTCGGTATCGCTGCATCCGCCCCAGTCGCTCACAACTACGCCGTCGAAGCCCCATTCTCCCTTCAGTATATCCATCAAGATGGGCTTGTTGTGGCAGAGGTGTTCATCCTTATATAAATTATACGCGCCCATGACGCTCCAGGCACCGCCCTCGACGACGGCGGCCCTGAATGCGGGGAGATAGATCTCGTAGAGCGTGCGGTCATCCACGTTCACGTTCACAGTGTGACGGTGGATTTCATCGTTATTCAGGCAGAAATGCTTGACGCAGACAGCCACGTCCTTGCTCTGCACGCCCTGCACGTAGGGAACCACCATCCTGCTCGAAAGGTAGGGGTCTTCGCCCATGTACTCGAAGTTGCGCCCGCCGAAGGGATGGCGGTAGATGTTCACGCCGGGGCCGAGGAGTATGGTTTTCTTGCGGTAGAGTGCTTCTTCAGCGATGCTTTCGCCATACAGTCGGCTCATCTCCGGATTCCAGGAGGCCGCAAGGCAGGTAAGGGCGGGATATGCTGTGCAGGAGTCATTGGTCCAGCGAGCCTGGCTCCACTTGTCCCAGAGCACCTCGGCACGAATGCCGTGAGGGCCGTCGGTACACCAGATCTCAGGAATTCCGAGGCGGGGAACGCCGGGGGAACTGAACTTGGACTGCGCATGCGTCATCGCAATCTTCTCTTCCAGAGTGAGTTGCGAGAGTATGTCGTCTATCTGTTTTTCGATGTCAGGAGCCTTGGTTGAACAGGCTGCCGCCAGCACGAGCGTGGCTAAAAGAATCAAGACTTTTCTCATAACCACAAATATAGCAATTTTATCTATTCGTGCACATAGCCGTCATCCTTGATATTCCAGATAGGAATCATCAGGGCCGAGCTTATCACCGAAACGCCCGCCATGATAAGGAACAGGTTGTTCCAGAAATCCTGGCCGAAAGTGTCGGAGAGGAAACCGATCCCGAAACCGGTGAACAGCACGCTGGCATAGCACATCAGTCCAATCAGGCCACCCGCCGCGGATGCCGCCTTCTTGGTGGCATGCTTGCCGGTCACCACGCAGTACAGGGCCTGGGGGCCATAAAGGAAGAATCCTGCCAGGGCAAGCAGCACCAGCATCAGGACGGGGCTGGAACCCTCCGGGAGGAAGTGGATGGCAATCAGGCAGATCGCCGTCAGGGCCATCTCTACAAGGCACATCTTCTGGGCTTTGCCCTTGAAGAGCTTGTCCGTCAGCCATCCTGCGAGCAGCATACCCACGCAGCCGCAGACCTCGAAAATGCCTATCGTCCAGCCTGCCAGCGTGGGCGAAAGCGCAGTGTCACCCTGCTGGAGGAACTTCGGTCCCCAGTCCAGAACGGCGAAACGGACTACATACAGGAACATATCCGACAGGGCGCACAGCCAGACGATGGGGTTCATGAACACCATCTTCTTTACGAACTTGCGATATTCGGCCGGACTGTCGTTATCGTCGAGTTCGGTTTTGGTATCTGGGAGTTCAGGCAGGCCGACTGATTTAGGCGTATCGCGCAGCGTCAGGAAGATAAACAGCACGCCCACAGCGGAAATGATGGCAGGAATCCAGAAGCACCACTGCCAGCGCGATGAAGCCACAATGGCGCCGCAAAGCACGGCCACGATGCCGGCTCCAACTGAATGGGATACATTCCAAATCGACATCTTGGTCGCCAGTTCCTTTGGAGGAACCCAGTGCACCAGCAGGCGGTTGCAGGGCGCGAATCCGGCCCCCTGGAATACGTTGTTCAGTATGATGAAGACTGC
>JAEENZ010000142.1 GCA_016283985.1 Bacteroidales bacterium
AAATGAAAGGGTTGGACGATGAGTTCTCGGATCTCGCATACGATACCGCCTGGAACTTCCTTAACCCCCGTGCCGGTCTCACCGGCAGATGGGGTGCGCACAAAGCGTACATGTCCTTTGCCATAGGGCACCGGGAGCCGGGACGCAGCGACCTCAAGGAGCAGATTGAGTCGGTAAATGCCCTGCATGCAGCCGGTCAGGATGCTGAGGTGACACTGAGGCCGGAACGCATGTACGATACGGAGGTCGGCTATGAACTCAGCCTGCCTTCTTTGAACGCTTGCGTGAACTTTTATTCGATGGAATACAAAGACATGCTTCTGGAAACCGGCAAACTCAGCAACAGCGGTTATGCCATCAAGGAGAATGTCGACCGCAGCTGGCGGAGGGGAGTGGAGCTGAGTGCGTCCTGGAAGCCAGTGGAGTGGATGTCCCTCGTCGGGAATCTGACCTCGAGCACGAACAAGATCAAAGATTACAGCTATTACGAAGATACCAATGACGACCAGACCAATTGGCATTTCATTGGAAAGACAAAGGTGGACTGCGGCACCGTCACCATGCTGATGTCCCCATCATGCACCGGGATGGCCGGTGTGACATTTAAACCGTTCAGCAGCCGCGATTTCTCTCTTGGGCTGACATGCAAATATGTTGGCAGGCAGTACTGGGATAACACCCAGAATGACGGATTGTGCATCCCTGCATACTATAAAGTGGACTGCAGTGCCGTGTACGCCATGCCCCTCTGGAAAGGCAGAATGACAATTGGAGCCTACTGCAATAACCTGCTGAACAGGGATTATTATGCCGATGCATGGGTTTACAGGGCCCTCTTTGCGGATGGCTCTCCGGAATATATTGAGGAAGGGCTATTTCCGCAGGCCCTCCGCAACTTCAGTGTCAAATTGCGCCTGGAGGTCTAGTTTGCACACACATATATACGACCAAGACCCGCTGTCACAGCGGGTCTTGACGGTTAGTTAGTAGTGTATTACCTTTATAAGAAGGTTAATTATTGTTGGTTAGAAGTTGTTGTTTTCTAAATCACAGTGCAAATATACACTGATTTTTTTATTCTGCAATAGAAAACGCCAAAAATTTTCTAAAAAGTTATCAACATTTTAAAATATTTTAATAATTAGGCATCTATCGGCCCTGGAGCTTCATCCAGAAGGGCCGGACGAAGGGCTTTGGTACGTTCAAGGGCCTGCTCGTCCTGCCATGCACGGATGAGTTTGGGATTGCCGCTCAAAAGCACCTCGGGAACCTTCCAGCCGTTAAACTCGACGGGCCTGGTGTAGACGGGAGGGGAGAGCAGACCGTCCTGGAAGCTGTCGCTCAAAGCGGATGTCTCGTCGGTTAGGGCTCCGGGTATCAGCCGCACGATGGAATCGGCAAGCAGCGCGGCAGGGATCTCACCGCCGCTGACGACGTAATCGCCGACTGATATCTCCCTGGTTACAAGATGCTCCCGGATGCGGTGGTCTATCCCTTTGTAGTGGCCGCAGAGAAGGATGATGTTCTCCTTCAGCGAAAGCTGGTTAGAGATTGCCTGGTTAAGGATTTCGCCGTCGGGGGAGAGGTAGATGACCTCATCGTATTCCCTCTCGGAGCGGAGCTCCTCGATCATGCGGTAGACGGGCTCCACCATCATCACCATGCCGGCGTCCCCGCCATAGGAATAGTCGTCGATGTTCTTGCGGGGGCCGATGCCGTATTTGCGGAGGTTGTGGACGTGGATCTCCACAAGGCCTTTTTTGATGGCCCGACCAACGATGGAATGGCTCAGGGGGCTGTCCAGAAGCTCCGGTACGGCGCTTATAATGTCGATTCTCATAAAATTATCTTCAATTTGCACAAAGTTACCAAAAAACATTATATTTGTAAGTTATTATTTATAATAAACTCACAATTATGAGCGAAGAAATCAAAAACCCCGAAGTTCAGGAAGAAAGCAATTTCGCCGACAAGACCTTGTCCGAACTCTCGGATGTATTTAAAAGCCTGATGGACAGCGCCGACCGCATGAGCCGGAGCAAAGAGGCTGAATCCATCAAGTCCGCATTCTACAAACTCCTTGGAAAACTCAAGAGCGAGGCGGGAGAAGTCACCGATGCCTTCGTCGAAGTCGAAGAGAACTTCAAGAGCATCTATGCCGACTACAAGCGCGAGAGGGCGGAGTACAACAAGGAACAGGATGCACTGAAAGAAGAGAATCTCGAAAAGAAGAAAGCAATAATCGAAGAGCTGAAGCAGCTTGTGGACGCCCAGGAAGATGTCAGCGCATCCTTCCCGGCATTCCGCGAGATCCAGGACAAATGGCGTTCCATCGGTCCCGTTCCAGCAACGGCATTCCGCGACATCAACAGCACCTACCAGTTCAACGTCGAGCGCTTCTACGATAAAGTCAAGATCAACCGCGAACTCCGCGACCTCGATTTCCAGAAGAACCTGGAGGTCAAGGAGAAGTTCTGCGAGGCCGCTGAGAAACTCGCAGAGAACGAGAACATCGTGACCGCGTTCAACGAGCTGCAGAAACTCCACGAGCAGTGGAAGGAATTCGGCCCCGTTGCCAAGGAATTCCGCGAGAGCATCTGGAGCCGCTTCCAGGCTGCCACGGCAGTCATCAACAAGCGTTATCAGGCCCATTTCGAGGAACTGAAGGGCAAGCAGAAAGAGAATCTGGTAGCCAAGGAAGCCCTCTGCGTGAAGGTAGAGGAGATCGCCGCCCGCGAGATCAAGTCCTCCGATGAGTGGAACGCATCCGCCAAGGAGATAGAGGCCATCCAGGCCGAATGGCGCAAGATCGGTTTCGCAACCAAGAAAGACAATCAGAAGATATACGACCGCTTCCGTGCCGCGTGCGATGCCTTCTACGGTCGCAAGCGCGATTACTATTCCCAGTATCGCGGCGAGATGGACGCCAACGTGGAAAAGAAACTCGGCATCATCAAGATGGCCGAGGAACTCAAGTCCAGTACCGAGTGGAAGAAGACCACCGAGAAGTTCATCGAACTCCAGAAGCAGTGGAAAGAAATCGGAGCCGTGCCCCGCAAGAAGAGTGAGCAGCTCTGGAAGCAGTTCCGTGCCGCCTGCGATGAATTCTTCGCCGAGCGCGACAAGAACGCGGCTCCCGAGAACAATTTCTTCGCCAACCTCAAGGCAAAGAAAAAGATCATCGAAGATATCAAGGCCTATGTGCCGGTAGAGGATGCCGAGGCCAACCAGGCCGCTGCGAAGAAGTTCGCCGAGGACTTCCAGGCCATCGGATTCGTTCCGTTCAAGGAAAAAGAGAACATCCAGACAGCATACCGCGAGGCGATGCAGGAGAAATTCCCCGAATTCGGCGAACGCCGTGGCCGCGGTGAGGCTAAACCTCGTGAGCGCAGTGCCAAGGATACCCTGATCCAGCAGTACAAGGCCCTCCAGCAGGAGATCGAGACCTTCGAGAACAACATCGGCTTCTTCTCCGCCTCCAAGAACTCCGAGGCCCTGATCAAGCAGATGGAAACCAAGATCGCAAAGGCGAAGGAAGATCTCCATAAACTCGAAGAGAAGATTCGTAAGGAAGAGGAGGGAGAATAAGAATGGATAAGAATACTGTCACGGGATTCATCCTGATCGCACTGATTTTATTCGGTTTCACTTTCTATCAGTCCAAACAGGCCCGCAAAGCCGCTGAATGGCAGGCACAGCAGGATTCGATAGCCCTTGCAGAGCGCATTGCGGCTGGCGATACCGTTGAATATGCAATACCTGCAGAGCCGGCGGAAACAGCAGCGGCAGCCACCCAGGAGCAGGCTCCCCAGGCCGCCATCTACAAAGATGCCGCCCTGGAGGCAGCCCACAATTCGGATGCTACTCTTGTAACTCTCGAGAACGACAAGATTGCACTGACGCTGACATCGCTCGGCGCTCAGCCTTCCAACGTCCTCGTCAAAGATTACTTCAACTACGACAGCACTGCGCTCTACATCTTCAAGGATGGCGGCGCAAGCTATTCTATCAGTGTTTATACCGGCGAATTCATCCAGACGAAGGATTTCAACTTCCAGATTGTCGAGAAGAGCGACAGCTCCGTGGTCTTCCGTCTTCCTTTCTCCGACGGTGGATACATCGAGCAGCGCTACTCCCTTCAGACCGGTTCCTACATGGTGGACAACACGCTTTCGTTCATCGGAATGAACAGCATCCCCAGGAACGTCTCCTCCATCGACATCGACTATTCGATGATCATCCCCAGGATGGAGAAGGGCTACAAGAACGAGGCTCAGTACTCCAAGCTCGATTTCTATCAGGAAGGGGACAAGAAGCCCGTGGAGATCGGCCGCAGCCGGAATGGCAGCAAGAGGGTTGATTCCAAGGTCAGCTGGTTCGCTTTCCAGCAGCAGTTCTTCTCCGCCATTTTCCGTCTGAAGAACCAGTATTCTTCCGGATCTTTCGACATATCCTTCTTCCCTCAGGAAGATGAATCCCGCAACCTGATGGCATGTTCTGCCAGGATGCGTGCAGAATATCGCCCGGGGCAGGACAACGTGATTCCCTTCGAAATCTACCTCGGACCTAACCACTACAAGACCCTGCGTGAATACGGGCAGAAATACGAAAAGGTAATCCCTCTGGGGGGTTCACTGGTAGGATGGTTCACGAAATTCGTTATCATCCCCCTGTTCGACTTCTTCCACCGCTTCATCTCGAACTTCGGTATCATCATCCTTCTTATGACCATCGTCATAAAGCTGGTGGTGTTCCCGCTCACGTACAAGTCGTATGCATCTTCCTCCATCATGGCTATACTTAAGCCCGAAATCGAGAAGATCAACGCCAAGTATCCCAAGCAGGAGGATGCGATGAAGAAGCAGCAGGCCACCATGGCCCTCTACAACAAGGCCGGGGCGAATCCCATGGGAGGATGTCTGCCGACGCTGCTCACATTCCCTATACTTTGGGCGATGTTCCGTTTCTTCCCGGCATCCATCGAGCTGCGCCAGCAGCCCTTCCTCTGGGCTCACGACCTCTCCACATACGATGCCATCCTGGAATTCGGCCACCGCGTGCCGCTGATAGGGGACCATCTGTCGCTGTTCGCCCTGCTGATGGCCGTCACGATGTGGATATACAGCAAGATGACAATGTCCGGGCAGGCTACGGCCAACGACCCGAATGCCCAGAGCATGCAGTTCATGACCAAGTGGATGATGCCTATCATGATGTTCTTCATCTGCAACAGCCTGTCTGCAGCTCTCAGTTACTACTACCTCCTCTCCCAGCTCATCAGCATGCTTCAGATTTGGGTGATACGCAAGTTCATCGTCAAGCCCGAGAAAGTGTATGCGAGGATGGCTGCGGCCGAGAACAAGCCTGTGAAGAAGAGCAAGTGGCAGCAGAGGCTTGAAGAAGCCCAGAGGATGCAGGAACAACAGATGCGTCAACAAAGGAAACGATAATGATTGCATTTAATCTCGAAAGGATTAATAAGGAACTGCCATCAGGGGTGAAACTGGTGGCAGTTTCCAAATTTCATCCTTTTGAGGCCATCCTGGAGGCGTACAACGAGGGCCAGAGGGCTTTCGGAGAGAACCGCCCACAGGAATTTGCCGCCAAAGCGGTTCAGCTTCCGCAGGATATCGAGTGGCATTTCATAGGGCATCTTCAGACCAACAAGCTGAAGTTGGTCCTTCCTTATGCTTATCTGGTCGAGTCCATCGACACGCTGCATCTGCTGGAGGCGGTGAACAACTGGGGAGAAAAGAACGGAAAGGTCATAAGCGTGCTGCTTGAAGTGCATATAGGTGCAGAGGTAACCAAGCAGGGATTCACCCCATCGGAGGTCAAGGCGGTGCTGCAGATGGCCGGAGAATTCCCGTATGTCCGTTTCCGCGGGCTGATGGGTATGGCATCGCACACCGACGACGAAGATGCGGTCGCCGCCGACTTCGCTGGGATCAAATCCCTTTTCGATGAGTGCCGAGGCCTGTTTCCGACTCTGGACGGGTTCGACCAGCTGTCTATCGGCATGTCGGATGACTGGCCGATTGCCGTACGTCATGGCAGTACGGAGGTGCGCATAGGAACTGCAATATTTGGAAATAGAGAATACTGATCATATGAAGACATCCCGTTTAGTATCGATGGCTTGCTTTTTGTCCGCCCTTGTCTCCTGCAAGACGGGTGTAAAGCCTGCGATTCCTGTAGACAAAGCCCTTGAATCCAGGGTCGAGAAGACCTTGAAAGGAATGGACCTGGACACCAAGATAGGCCAGATGGTGCAGCTGAACATAGACCTGGTCGTGAATGAGAACGGCCTGGATGAGGCCAAGATGGAAAGCGTGTTCGGACGCTGGAAGATAGGTTCCATCCTCAATGTATACAAAGGCAAGGCTAACGGCAGGGAGTTCACCGCAGAGATGATTTCCGGCCTGCAGGAAGCGTCGATGAAGTATATCGGCATTCCTATGATATACGGCCTGGACATGATACACGGTGCTTCATATATCACCGAGGCCACCATGTTCCCGCAGGAAATCAACATAGCCGCGACTTTCGATCCGCGTCACGCCTCCAACATGGGGCACGTGCTGGCTTATGAAACCCGCGCCGCGATGTGTCCCTGGACCTTCTCTCCGGTGATGGATCTCGGACGCGATCCCCGCTGGTCCCGTGCATGGGAGAGCTATGGGGAGGATTGCCTCGTGCAATCCGAGATGGCCGTAGCGGAGACGAAAGCCATCCAGGAAGAGGGAATTGCTGCATGCCTGAAGCATTATATGGCATACGGAGCCCCTTTCAGTGGGAAGGACCGCACTCCGGCCATCCTGACCGAGCATGAAATGCGCGAGAAGTATTTCCGTCCGTTCAAGGAATGCATAGAGGCCGGAGCTCTTTCCGTCATGGCGAACTCGGCCAGCGTCAATGGTATTCCCGTACATGCAAGCAAG
>JAEENZ010000143.1 GCA_016283985.1 Bacteroidales bacterium
CGGTGCCAACCGCAAGCTCCCGAACTACAGCCAGATCGCCAAGGTCGAGGTGGTCCTCGTGCCTTTCGAGAAGACTCCGAAGATGAGTATCAAACGCTTCATGTACAAATAGACTGACAATTTGGCGGGAAACTGCCAGTGGAACATAAATTGAAGATAATACCGGGACCTCTTGACGGAGCGTCCCGGTATTTGTAAATTGTCACGCATTATGGAAAACAAAGGAAAAATAGGAGTAACCACCGAGAATATATTCCCGGTCATCAAGCAATTCCTTTATTCCGATCACGAGATCTTTCTCCGTGAATTGGTGGCGAATGCGGTAGATGCGACCCGCAAGCTCCAGGTGCTCGCATCCAACGGCGAGTTCAAGGGCGAACTCGGCGACCTCAAGGTCGAGATAGAACTGGACGAGAAGAAAAAGACCCTCAAGGTCATCGACCACGGCATAGGCATGACAGCCGAAGAGGTCGACAAGTACATCAACCAGATCGCATTCTCCTCCGCCGGGGAGTTTCTCGAGAAGTACAAGGACCAGAACATCATAGGCCATTTCGGTCTGGGATTCTATTCCGCCTTCATGGTGAGCGAGAAGGTCACCATTGACAGCCTTTCCTGGCAGGAGGGCGCAAAGGCCGTCAAATGGACCTGCGACGGATCTCCGGAATACAGCATGGAGGATGGCAAGAAGGCCGACCGTGGCACTGTCATCACCCTTTATCTCGACAAGGACAGTGACGAATTCGCGGCCAAGGGCCGTATCTCCCAGCTCCTTGGCAAGTACTGCAAGTTCATGCCGGTGCCGGTCGTTTTCGGCAAAAAGACCGAGTGGAAAGACGGTAAGGAAGTGGAGAAAGATGAAGACAACGTTATCAACAGCATTGATCCCATCTGGACCAAGGCCCCTTCGGAGCTTAAGGATGAAGACTACAAGAACTTCTACAAGGCCCTCTATCCCTTCGAAGAGGAACCCATGTTCTGGATACACCTGAACGTGGATTATCCCTTCAACCTCACCGGCGTTCTCTACTTCCCCAAGATCAAGGAGCGCATGGCCATCGACAAGAACAAGATACAGCTCTACTGCAACCAGATGTTCGTGACAGACCATGTAGACAACATAGTGCCGGACTTCCTCACCCTGCTTCACGGCGTGATTGATTCCCCGGACATCCCTCTGAATGTGAGCCGCAGCTATCTGCAGAGCGACGCCAATGTCAAGAAGATAAGCACCTACATCACCAAGAAGGTGGCCGACCGGCTGGAAGAGATATTCAAGGAGCAGCGCCAGCAGTTCGAAGAGAAGTGGGACAATCTGAAACTCTTCATCGAATACGGCATGCTGTCGGACGAGAAGTTCTGCGAGCGCGCGATGAACTTCGCCCTTCTGAAGAATACCGACGGTAAGTACTTCAGCTTCGAGGATTACCGCAAGGGAATCGAGACCGAACAGACCGACAAGGACAAGAAAGTAGTCTACCTGTATGCCACGGACGTGGAGGCCCAGTACGGGCAGATAGAGGCAGCGAAGAAGTTAGGATACGATGTACTGCTTATGGACTGCGAGCTGGATTCCCACTTCGTGAACCTGCTTGAGCAGAAGCTGAAGGATGCGCGCTTCGCACGCGTAGACTCCGACTCCGTGGATAACCTTATTCCGAAGGAAGACAAGGTGAAACCCGAGATGAGCGAAGATGACAAGAAGGCTCTGGATGAACTCTTCAAGGCAGTGCTGCCCGCCGGGAACGAGTACTATGTCGAAGCCGAAAACCTCGGCGAGACATCCGCACCCGTGCTGATCACCCGCAATGAATTCATGCGCCGCTACCGCGAGATGAGCGCCCTGGGCGGGGGCATGAACTTCTACGGCGAGATGCCGGAGTCGTTCAACATCAAGGTGAACATGGAGAATCCCCTGATTTCCAAGATCTGGGAAAGCAAGGACAAGGAATCCCCGCTGCTCCGTCAGGTGGTGGACCTGGCCCTTCTTTCCAACGGCATGCTGAAGGGCAAGGCCCTTGCGGAATTCATCGCCAGAAGCGAAGAGTTGCTGCAACGTTAGAGGCATGATCTGCATCTTCATAGTGGTTTATAACAAGGCAGTACACTATGAAACGATTTCAGATCTTTTTAGCGGTGGTTTTATCGGCAATACTTTAGTTAACTACAAAGCGGCGTCCCAGAAGGGCGCCGCTTTTTTTTGTATGCCGAATTTCCTATATTTGTAGTATCAACACTGCAATTATGAAAATACGCAATCTGATCCTTCTCCTTTCCGGCATCATGCTTCTTGCCGCCTCTGCCGGCGCAGATGCCAAATCTAAAAAGACCGTTATTCCCGCCGAAGTAAAAATGACCAAGCAGGTCCTCCAGGACAAGATCCGTGGGGCGTGGGCCGGGCAGGTCATAGGCTGCACATATGGAGGACCTACCGAATTCAAGTACTCCAACTTCATTCCGGATGAATATCCCATCGACTGGAATGAACATATAGTCAAGTGGTGGTATGATCATACCCCCGGTCTCTATGACGACGTGTACATGGACCTCACATTCGTCGAGGTTTTCGACCGTGAGGGACTCGATGCTCCAGTGGAATCCTTTGCGAAAGCATTCGCGAATGCAGGATATCCTCTCTGGCACGCCAATCTGCAGGCACGCTACAATATCCTGCAGGGCATCATGCCTCCGGAATCCGGTCATTGGAAGAACAATGCCCATTCCGATGATATCGACTTTCAGATAGAAGCGGATTATGCCGGCATCATGGCTCCCGGAATGATCAATGCGGCGGTCGGATACACCGATGATATTGGCCACATAATGAACTATGGCGACGGCTGGTACGGGGGAGTGTACGTGGCGGCTATGTATGCCCTGGCTTTCGTATCCAACGACATCCCGTTCATCGTCAGCGAAGCACTCAAGACCATCCCTGCGCAGAGCAGGTACTACAAGTGCATGGCGGACGTTATCAAATGGTGGAAGCAGTATCCGGACGACTGGCACATCACCTGGGCCCTTGCCAACGAGAAGTACGGCTACGACATAGGCTGCCCCAGTGGCTTCAGCTCCGCTTTCAATATCGACGCAGTCATCAACAGCGCCTACATCATTATAGGTCTCCTCTACGGTAACGGCAACTTCTACCGCACCATCGACATATCCACCCGCTGCGGCTACGATTCCGACTGCAACCCTGCATCCGCCGGAGGCATCCTGGGCACCGTTCTCGGCTTCAACAAGATTCCCGCCTACTGGAAAACGCCCATCTACGAGGTTGAGGACATGGATTTCAAATACACCGATATCTCCCTGAACCGTGTGTACAAGATGAGTTTCAAGCAGGCGCTCAAGGTGATCGAACTGAACGGCGGCAGCACCGAGGGCCCGAGCGTGACCATCAAGACCCAGAAGCCTCAGGCAGTGCGTCTGGAGCAGGGCTTCGAAGGCCACTGGCCGGTATCCAAGACGGATATCAAGAAGACTCCCTGGCAGATGGGAGATTATGCCTTCACCGGCAAGGGTGCCATCCTGACATATCATTTCACCCTGCCCAAGCCCTACAATGTGACGGACTACAAGGCAAACGTCGAGGTCTGGGTGGATGGCAAGCTCTACAAGACCGTCCAGCTGCCCACTGCCGGAAACGGCCAGACCCGCGAGATCTGCGGCATATGGGACCTCCCCATGGGCGAGCACAAAGTGGCAGTAAAGTGGACCAACAAGCCCGGCGACATCAACATGGTAGTCGACTGCATCAACGTTTTCTCCGATAAACCAGCACCCGTAAAGCACGTAGACAAATGAAAAGGATCCTATTAGCACTCGCTGCACTCGTTCTGGCGCTGCCCGCTTTCTCCATCAGTTCAAAGGCCGTATTCCAGGCCTTCCAGAACCCGTCGGATGCCTATCGGCCCTATGTGCGCTGGTGGTGGAACGGGGACCGCGTAGATGAGGCGGAGATCCGCCGGGAGCTGAATCTCCTGAAAGAAGCCGGAATCGCCGGCGTGGAGATCAATCCCATTTCCTTCCCCGGGCGTCCGGACGATGCCCTGGGCAAGAAATCCCTGGTCTGGCTCAGCGACGAGTGGATAGACATGCTCGGCGTGGCTTTCGACGAGGCGAAGAAGCTCGGCATGACCTGCGACCTTATTGTCGGTTCCGGCTGGCCTTTCGGCTCAGAAACCCTTCCGCGCGATGAGCGCGCCTCAGTGATCCTGACCTACTGCGACAAGGCCATGGGCGGGGCGGTGTACGACAAATCCCTCTTCCATGTCTATAAGGAGCTGGATCCAAAGGTTTCCATCCCCAATCCCGGGCGTGTGCCTGAGTTGCTTAAGGTGCTGCTGGTGCCGGATCCTATAAACGACCTCTCCGAGGCCCAGGACATCACCGACAAGGTGAAGAGGAACACCATCAAGATGAAGATTCCCGCCGGCAAGTGGCAGGTATATTATATGGTGAAGTACAACTCCTTCGCCAGCGTAATTAATGGCGCTCCCGGTGCCGCAGGCCCCATCCTGGACCATATGAACGCGGCCGCCGTGCGCAAGTATCTCGACCGCATGTCCGACCGCATCGAAGCTAAGCTGGGCCCTCTGTCCAACCACCTACGCGCCTTCTTTGTGGACAGCATGGAGCTCGAGGGAGCCAACTGGACGGGTGATTTCGCAGAACAGTTCAAGGCCCGCAGAGGCTACGACATCCTGCCCTGGCTGCCCTTCACCATGTTCAAACTCCGCCGCCTCGGCGAGGTCGAGGACTTCAACTACGGCTGCGCCAAGGGTGAGAAGTTCCAGAACCAGGTGAACCGCGCCCGCTACGACTTCGAGCTGACCAAGGCGGAACTCCTGGAAGAGCGCTTCTTCAAGGTTTACGAGCAGTGGGCTCGCGACCATGGCGTGAAATCCCGCGCGCAGGGCTACGGATGCGGATTCTTCATCGAAGAAACCTCCATGGGCCTCGACATCCCCGAAGGCGAGTCCTGGACAACCAACTGGCTGCGCCACGTGGTGGGCGAGGAGATGGGAGACGAAGACTACCGCCGTGGCCGCGGATATACCATGATAGACAAGTACGTATCTTCCGCCGCCCATCTTACCGGCAAGCGTCTGGTGAGCTGCGAGGAAATGACCAATACCTACAACGTGTTCTCCACCTCCCTGGAATACCTGAAGGTGGGCTCGGACATGAGCTGCATCTCCGGCATCACCCACTCGGTGTGGCACGGATTCAACTACTCACCCAAGGAAGCCCCCTTCCCTGGCTGGGTGCAGTACGGCAGCTACTATAACGAGAAGAACACCTGGTGGCCTTATTGGAAACTGCTGAACGACTACCGCGCCCGCATGGGTGCCCTGGTGCGCAACGCGGATATGTACACCGACATGGCCATCCTGCCCGCCAATGCCGACCTCTGGTCTACCATGGGCGTGCAGACAGAGCCCTTCCCGGTGAAGCTCAACATCCCCTATACCTCGCTGGTCTGGGAGGCCATCCACAAGAATGGAGGCGGTGCTGACTATGTGTCCGAGAGTATCCTGGCAGGAGCCACAGTCAAGAATGGCAAACTATGCTACGGCCCCAAGAAGTACGGGGTGCTGTTCACCGTCGAGGTGCGCGGCACGACCGTCGAGGCCATGGAGAAGATACGCGAGTTCGTGCTCGGCGGCGGCCGTGTGTTCTGCATAGAGGCCTATCCCGAGAAATCGGTTGGAATGCAGGATTTCGAGGCCCGTGATGCCCGCATCCAGGCAATCGTGGACGAACTCAAGAAGACCGGCCGCTTCATCCTTCTTCCCAAGCCGGAAGGGGACCACTTCCTGGAGTGGTACACGGATGTGGCTGCGAAGTACAATCTC
This sequence comes from Bacteroidales bacterium, assembly GCA_016283985.1. The sequence goes on from JAEENZ010000143.1 coordinate 5,865, forward strand.
CCTTCTTCTGTGAAGATTGGCACCCCCGACCGTTTCCTTCTCCAGAACCGCTATACCATGGATGACGGCAGCGATTTCTACTTCTTCGTGAATGCCAGCAGGCTCGAAGGCAAGTCCACCGACATTACCTTCCCCGCATCCATCACCAAGGGCCGTAAGGCGTGGATATACGACCCCGCCACAGGCAAGCGTCATCCGCTCAAACTGGATGCCTCCGGCAAGGTGCATTTCGACTTCGGCCCGTCCGAGAGCTTCGTATTCATGTTCAACAAGATGGGAGGCGAGGCTACTGCGTACAAGAAGCTTCCCGTATCTGGAGCAAAGCCTGTAGAAGTGAAGGACTGGGCGGTAACGCTGGTCAATCCTGAAGTTCCGGACGTGCCCGGAACCACCATGGAAAAGCTCGTGGACCTGAAGGATACCGAGGAGTATAAGAACTTCATGGGAACCGCCACATACACGGCCAGGTTCACGGTCTCAGGCGCCCTTCCGAAGTATCTGAACCTTGGCAAGGTGGGCTATATCGCAGAAGTCAGCATTAACGGCAAGCCTGCAGGCCTGCATTGGTATGGTGACGCCGTGCTTCCGGTCGACGGCCTGGTGAAGGCTGGGGACAATACCATCGAGGTGAAGGTTACGACTCTTATGAGTAACTATATGCAGACTCTCACCGAGAATCGCAATGCCCAGCGCTTCGTGCTCCGCCGGAATACGCCTCTCAAGCCCGCCGGCCTGATCGGTCCGGTGGTACTCTACTGATTCCGGTCTCTGATTGTGTCCGTGCGTGGAAAGCCGTATTTCACGCACGGACACTGCTTTAATTGGCATCCCGTGCGTAGAATAGGCTTGTTTACGCACCGGGTGTTTCGTCATTTCCCGAACAGTTCGGCAATTAGAGCTCTGTCCAACCTGAGCATACGCTGAATCTGTCCTTCCGATGCATTGTAATTCGAGCGAAGTATTTTTGCGAGAGATATTTTATCGTCTACAGGTAACATGGTAGGACGTACTCCTCCATAATTCTGTTTTGAAAGTAGAGTGAGAACTGCAAACATTTCTTCATCTGGTAAAACAACAGCATCTCCAAGACGTTTGGCTACCTCGGAATATGCTTCATAATTCTTGGTTAATAATGAGAAATAGTGATGGGCATCTCTAAACACTGCCATCCCTGTTTTAGAGCAATAGCAAGCTGGTGAGATAATATCTCCTGATACAATATAATCATCTGGTAAAGATGCTGCCCTCCCTTTGCAAATCATACGTTTTTTCAGGTCCGGCAAGTCTTTGTATTTTATGAAAGACGAAGGATCGAGGCTTTTCCCCCAATACAAGTCTCCGCTACCCCATGGGTATGAGTAAGGGGTGTAGGAATTATTGGCGACATATCCATTCCGGTTAACATAGCAAATCTCTATTCTGAGTGTCCGGAGGTCCAAAATAGGAATGGGTGTCGAACAGGTGAATCTGCTCAAGTCCACATATCGTCCCTGCGAAGAATAGTAGCGTTTCAATCGTTTTTTAATTGACTCGAAGAATAAAATGCAATCTTCTTCCGATCCCTTCAAGATAAAATGCAGGTGATTGCTCATCACCTCAAATGTGATTATCTTAACAGGGGAGACCGCAGCAACTATAGCGATTGTATTCATGATGAAGCGATAATCATCGATAGTCTCAAACAATAGTTCTGTGAATTGGCCGGGTGTGCATAGGTGCCAGAAAGGACCTTCTCTCAAGAAGAGAGCTTCACATTTCCTCTCTATTTCAGAATAATTATACTCTCGTTTTACAATCATTGTTTTTTCTTTAATCCCAAATACCAGAGACCCTCTGAATGTCCCAGTTTCCGCAGACACACTTGGTATTCCGGATTCCACGGACACAATGGGTGACATTCAATGGCCAAGATAGAAACAATGACAGAAATAATGGGGGTACAACAGTAGGTAAAAACTAAAATATAAAGTTTCCGTGCGTGAAACATTAATATCTACGCACGGAAGACGTAAATCCAAGCCCTCCGTGCGTAAAAAGTGGCCATTTGCGCACGGACACCACTTAAATGACATCCCGTGCGTGGGAAGCTGTATTTCACGCACGGGAGTATACTTTCGCGCAAGGAGACTGGCTTCTCGTTCCCGGGAATATTCTTTTGCGCTCGGGGCGCTTTGTACTATAGCGCGAGTTTATGTGAGCCGGGGGAGAGGCGCTGGAGGCGGCCGCGAGTGTCGGTGACGACTGCGGTGGTGCCTTCGGGGACGGTGATGACGGCATTGATGCGGCGGCCGCGTCGATCCAGCGTAACTTCTATCATGCCGTAGACGGTCTCCAGGCCGCACTCGATATGCTTGAGGGAACCCATCCGGGGCCGTACGGTGAATTCCCTGAATCCGGGTTCAAGGGGCTCTATGCCAGCCAGGCGCTGGCTGCAGAGGATGATGCCGTGCCCGCTCCAAGCATGGTTGCTGGAATTCTTGAGTCCGCGGTGCTCCCACAAGGTGCTGTAGCCGTTCATCACCTGGGGGATGTATTCGCAGAGACGGGCCAGGGCGAGGTCGGGCCTGCCCATGACGAAGAATGCGTCGATCACATAGCGCATGAAATAGGTCTCCGCTTCCTTGCGTTCTGCGAGGACTTTCAGGATTGCATCGTACTTGTCCGGTCCGGCTAAGCCCGAAACCACGGCGAGGGCTTGAACGCGGTCATCCGCGGGCCCGTCATAACCCGGGGTCTTGTAGCAGCTGCCGGTCCAGAAAAGCCGGTTGTAGGATTCTTTCAGGCGGTCCATCATTGCCTCGTCCGAGCCCACGTCATCTATTTTGCCCAGCTGCCCGGCCAGGTCCCTTTCGCCCTTCAGGGCAAGGTAGTACCACGGGTGCAGCAGGGCTACCCTGTCGATATCGCGGCCGGCATCGGCCCAGTTCCAGCCATTGGTTCGCTCCAGGGGCAGATCGTCGGAATCCACCACCCAACTCTCGTGGAGATACCTGTGCAGGGCGGGATATACCTCGGGGATGAAGGCATCGTCAGCACTGTAGAACCAGTAATCGTGGAAGCCGTACCATCCGGCGGCGGCAAGGCTCTGCTGGGCGAGTTCCCTGTACCAGTTGGAGCATGGAACGGGAGCGTACAGGCCTCCGTCCGGGGCGGCCCAGTTCGCGAACTCGATGAAACCCTTGCGGGCCAGTTTCCAGGAAGACGGACTCAGTGCGTAGAACGCCTCCATCATCTCGTGGACCTCGTCTCCTATCCACTGTGCGCGTTCGCGGTCGGGGCAGTCCATCCAGGTGTCCCGCATGCAGATGTATGCCGTGCGCTGAGCCTTCTGCCAGTATTCGTTAAGAAGGGGATCGTCGCAGCGGAACCATCCGCTGAAGGAGGTGTCGTAGCCGGTTTCGCGGAACTGCACTTTGCTGATGGTAACTCCCTGGGGGACAATGTAATACATGTACTCGCCATTCAGCCAGGGCAGATGCTCGTAGACCTGGGAACCCCCGCGGGTAACATACTCTCCACTCACGCATTTAGCCCCGCCAACGGCATCGTGGTCGGTGACCAGCCGGATGGTCTTGCCGGCGCTGGCATCCAGTTCCATATAGGGGGAGAACTGGGCGTTGTAGGGGAGATGGCAGATGAGCGTGTCCCCGCTGCGGCGCACCTCGTCATAATCCTTCAGTCCATAGTCTTTCCAAAGGGGAATGGGGCGGGGGATGAGCTTTCCGAGCGGAGCCTTGCCGGGCTCGATGGCAAGTTCGAAAGCGCTGCCCATGCGTTTGGAAGTGCCCTTGAACCAATCGGGGTTGAACTTGCGGGCATCATAACGCACGTTGCTTTCGCTCAGGCGGTAGTTCGGGGCTTCGCCGGATGCGGAGCCATAGGCGAAGTGAACGCATGCATCCCAGCTGGAGTCGGAGAGTATCTCCACGCCGCCGCCCACAGCTTCGAATAATAGCGCGCAGATGCCGCTGCCCATGTGGCTGAAGCCGCTGCGTCCGAAATACCACACCAGGACGGAGATGACGTTCTCTCCCGTTTTAAGGTATGGAGCGATGTCCACTGTGTCGTAATAGCCGTCTCCTGGGGCCGGGCCGCGCTTGAGGCCGCCTTCGAGGACCACAGTTTCGCCGTTGATCCATAGCCAGTATTTACTGTCTGCGGCTATCCTGGCCGGCAGCTCGGCGGGAACGCTGCCGATGGTTACCTTCTTCTGGAAGGCGATCCAGGTGTTGGCATCGCTGGGGCTGTAGGCGCGGGAAATCCAGCGTGCTTTCCATGTGTCTGCTGAAAGTTGCAGCGCTGCGAGGAGCAGCGCTGCAACCAAAATGAATCTTTTCATCTATTCGCGGGTGTCGGTGAAGCAACCGTCATTCACCACTTCGCTGTTCACGGCTTCGTAGAACTTGCCGGGCGTGGCGGGGTTGCGGTACAGGACCTTGACGAGCTTGATGTTCTTGCAGTTCTCGAAATAGAACAGGGTGGGAACGGGTGTGCCCTCGGGGAGGTAGCCCTTGTCCTTCTGGTCTTTGTAGCTGGCGAGCACGAGATCCGCACGGCCGTCCACTACACCGTTTCCGCGGGTGGCGAAGATGCGCACGTTCTCAACGCCGATGGCATTGAAAATGGCCTTCTGGCCCTTGTAGCCGTAGATGCTGTCGGTGCCGATGATGTCGGCGGCCGCATCGAGACGGATGTTTACGCCGCTGCGGAGATTCACGGCTCCGGTGAGGTAACGTCCAACGCAGAAAGTGAGGGTTCCACCGCCTTTTTCGGCAATGAAATCGATTGCTTTCTGGATGCTGGTGGTATTGTCGATCAGACCGTTACTCTTGATGCCGAAATAAGAGGCATTCCATTCCTTATTGTTCTGTGCGAGCGCGCTCACGCACAGGAGAGCAGCTGCCGCTATTGCTATGATCTTTTTCATTATTTCTTGTTCTTGAATTTCTTGACGTTGTTGGTGACGATCTGCTTCTTTTTCTTGTCGGCGCCGGGCTGATCGATCTTCACGCCCTGGAAGTTGAGGCCGACCACGTCATCCGCGACGATGGCGGGACGGTAATCCTCTCCGGCAACGCTGACCTTCACGTTCTTGAATGTCACGCCTTCTGCATGGCGGATATAGAATCCCCAGGCGGGAAGCTCCTTCCAGTTGGAGAACTCAGGATAGCTCTTTTCGAGTTCGGGAATGGCCTCGAGTTCGGCCTTGGAACTGCCGCGGTAGGCGTAGTCCTTATCTGCCTGGCCGGGATATACTATCTCTATATTCTCGAGGGTGATGTTCTGGATAGGTATGCCTGGAATGCCCTGGATGCCGCTGGGGCACACGTTGCGGGGCAGATCCTCCACGGGGCCTTCATACATGTAACCGGCGTCCGGTTTGTCGAAAGGAACCTCGGCATACACGTTTTTGATGACGATATCCTTCATGTAAGGAGTCTGCTCCTGACGGCGGCGGGAACCGGTGCGGATGAAGATGGGGTTGCCGGTATGCAGGCTCTTGAGGCCGTCGATGACCACATCTTCGATCTGTGCTCCGTCCACGGTCGCTATGGTGATGGCTGAACGGTAGGTGTCTACGATCTCCATGTTATGGAAGCGGAAATGTTTGAACTTGCCGAGAGTGTAGGTGCCGAACTTGATTCCGTTGGCACTGGACCGTCCCCAGCAGTTCTCCACGAGGATGTTCTCGGAGAGGCCGTCCTTGCTGTGGCTCTTGAAGCAGTACACGTCGTCCGCGGCATCGAACCTGCAGTTGCGGATGATAACGTCGGAGCAGTCCACGATGTCGATTCCGTCGTTGTTCCAATACGACTTGGCATCTACTGAAACACCGTCCACCAGGATGTTGCGGCACTTGTCGTACTGCTGGTTCCAGGATGCGGGGTCCTTGAGGGTGATGCCCGTGATGGTGATGTTCTCGCACTTATAAAAGTGGAGGTTCTCGGGCCGCTTGCCTTCCTGAAGGCGGTCCAGTTTGAGGGGATCGTCGATCAGGCCGAGATGGCAGTAGTCCACGCCCTTGGTGGCCACCAGGAAGCCGCGGCAGTTGATTTCACCCTTGCCGGTGATGCCTATGTTCTTCTGGCCGATGGAGAAGATCATCGAAGTCCACTTAGCTTCCGGATCCTTGATATAGTCCCAGGGATTCAGGGATCCGAGGATTCGCGCACCCTCCTCGATGTGCAGGGTTACATCGTTCTTGATGTAGATGGTGCCGGTGACGAAATCGCCGCCCTTGAGTATGAGGCGTCCGCCTCCGTGGGTGGAGATGTAGTCGATTGCCGCCTGCAGGGCCGCCGTGTTAAGCGTTTCCCCGTCGGGCCTGGCACCGAATTCGGTGGCAAGGTAATCCTTGGCGCCCGCCTGCACCGCGAATGCGGAGGCTAGGACCAGGACGGATACGATTCTGAGTAATTTCTTCATCTTATGCTATTTTAGTTTATAGATTTTTACTTTGTTGAAAACGGTCTGCTTCTTTCCCTTGGGAGCGCTCTTCTGGACTATCGTGAGACCCTTCAGGTCCAGCCCGTTCACATCGTCCGCCACCAGGGCGGGGCGGTAGTCTTCGTCTTCCACCACTATCTTCACATTCTTGAAGGTGACGTTGTCGGCGTGGCGGATGTAGAATCCCCATGCGGGAAGCTCCTTCCAGTTGGAGAACTCCGGATAGCTCTTCTCGAGCTCCGGGATGGCTTCCAACTCTGCCTTGGATGTTCCTCGGAAGGCATAATCCGGATCGGCCTTGCCGGGGTAGTGTATCTCCACATTTTCAAGCAGCACGTTTTCGATGCGGAGCCCGGGAATGCCCTGGATGCCGCTGGGGCACACGTTGCGGGGGAGATCCTCTACCGGGCCCTCGTACATGTAGCCCGCGTCCGGTTTGTCGAAGGGAACCTCGGCGTACATGTTGCGGATGGTGATGTTGCGCATGCACGGGGCGGCTCCGGCATTACGGCAGCCGGTGCGGAGGAAGATGGGATTGCCGGTATTAATGCTCCGCAGGCCGTCCACCTCGATGTTCTCGATGGTGGCACCGTCCACGCTCGCTATGGTGATGGCGGAGCGGAAGGTGTCGTAAATCTCGATATTCTTGAACTTGAAGTTTCGGAATGTGCCCCGGGTGACCGTGCCGAACTTGATGCCGTTGGCGCTGGAACGGCCGCGGCAGTTCTCCACCAACACGTTTTCGCTCACTCCGTAGGCTACGTGGCTCTTGAAGCAGAAGACATCATCGGATGCATCGAAATCGCAGTCGCGGATGATCACGTCGGAGCAGTCCACCACATCGAGCCCGTCGTTGTTCCAGTAGCATTTGGAATCCACCTTCACGCGCTCGATGAGCAGGTTCCGGCACTGGTCGTACTGCTGGTTCCAGCTGGCCGGGTTCTTGATGGAAACATCCTGCACGGTAACGCCGTTGCAGCGGTAGAAGTGTATGTTCTCCGGGCGGATTTCCGCGCTCACGCGGTCCAGGCCTAGCCTGTCGTTAACCACGCCCTTGTGCACGTATTCCACTATCTTGGTGCCCACTTCGAAGCCCTGGCAATCGATGTCCCCGGAGCCCGTAAGTGCGATGTCATGCTGGTCTACGGCCAGCAGGAGGGCCGTCCATCGGGCGACGGGATCCCGCACGTAATCCCAAGGATTGGGGGATCCTAGCAGGCGCGCCCCGGCGCTGATATGGAGGTCTACGCCGGATTTCAGATAGAGGGATCCGGAGAGGAAATCTCCTCCGGAGAGGATGAGCCGGCCGCCTCCGTTTGCGGAGATATGATCAATGGCCGCCTGCAATGCGCAGGTGTTCAGGGTAGTGCCGTCGGCGCGGGCTCCGAAATCCGTGGCGAGCCAGTCGCGGGCTCCTGCTGTGAAAGAAAGCAGCATCGCTGCCAGGGAGAGTGAAAATATGCGGCTTGTCTTCATACTTCCTACAAATTTAATCGCAAGCGGACAAAAAAGCAAAAAAAATTAGGTAACTTTGGGGCAAGATGATAACCGATCTTCCCTACATTTTGTCGTATCGTGAACAGCAGCAGCTGTTTTTGTTCGACTGGAACTATATTGCAGACATACTAT
>JAEENZ010000144.1 GCA_016283985.1 Bacteroidales bacterium
CAATCCTTGTTTTTCCTCAATGAATTCGCATACAACATGATGTCCACGTATTATCTGTGGAACGAAGAAATTAAGGACGGCCTGTCGTCCTGGGCATACAACACCGATCCGGTGGCCAAGGTGCGCGCAGTCCGGTATAAGGATGCCGAAGGCAGCGAGGTAGACAGATGGACTCAGATGACGGACGATTATGAGGGTTTTCAGGGGAAAGTCAACGGCAATACCGTTTCTACGGGCATGGATTTCGCCTTGTATTACTCCGACGAGAGCCATGAGAACGTGGTTGCCGTGATAACTTACGTTTATGCAGGCACACCTGCGGCCGAAGCCGGCCTCAAGCGCGGGGACAAGGTAATAGCCCTGAATGGCACCACCATTACCCCCGAGAACTATAAAAACCTGCTTACATCCACGGTGTTGGGTGGTGGCACCACGGTCCTGACGATGGATGACGGCCACGATGTCTCCCTGGCTTCCAGGCAGATGTATCTGGATCCGGTCAACTGTTACAAGGTTATCGAAAAGGATGGAAGGAAGATCGGTTACCTGCATTATACTAGTTTTACCCTCGCTTCCTGCCAAAAGCTTGTGGAGGTATTCAAAAGTTTCAAGGCGGCGGGCATCACTGAACTTGTCCTGGACCTGAGATATAACTCCGGCGGCTATTCCCGTACTTCGGAATTGCTCGCTTCCATGATAGTGCCGGTAAAAGAAGTGGAGAACGGCAGCGTGTACCAGCAGGATATCTACAATTCCATCCTGACACAGGCATGGAAAGAGAACAAGTCCCTGTTCGGAACAGAATTCAACATAGGTGAAGACGACGGGGAAAAGGTCATCGTATCGACTGCCGGTGCAAACCCGAATATCTCCAAACTACACGTCATCATGACGGAACACTCCGCATCGGCTTCCGAAAGCACCGTATGCGGGCTTCTCCCTTACATGGACGTGGATATCATCGGTGAGCGTTCCGGCGGCAAGTTCTGCGGTGGCTTCATCGTGGACGGCCCGACGTGGTACAATTGGGTAAAAGACGACATCGGCAAAGACCATTATAACTTTGGGGTCAAGAACACCACCAACTGGGGCATCTACGTGATGGTTTCCCGCTACGCGGACAAGGATGGCGTTACCGCCAGCATGCCGAACGGGCTCTCGCCGGACATTGAAATCCAGGACAATCCTCTGGACGGATACGAGTTGGGTGACGAGAACGAGACGATGCTCTCAGTCGCCATCAACGGCAAACTCCCCGAACCGGGGCCGGAACCCACGGCCGTGATGCGCAGGGGACCGTCGAGGATGGAAAACCAGATGCCTCGTCCCGCCTTGAGAATCCTTCCCGGAAAACTTCTTTAACATGAAAAGACATATCTCCCTCGTTCTCGCAGTGGCCGCTTTCCTGGCTGCTGCCTGCTCGGGCCGTACCGACGGCCCGGTCTCCAAGGTCGATCCCCTCATCGGCTCCGGCTTCCACGGGCACGTGTTCGTGGGTGCAAACGTTCCGTTCGGTTTCGTTCAGGCTGGACCCACGAACGTTTCACAGGGCTGGGACTGGTGCTCGGGATATCATGAATCCGATTCCACCGTCATAGGTTTTTCCCACACGCATCTTAGCGGCACCGGCTGCGGAGACCTCCTGGACATAACCGTCATGCCCGTGGTAGGCAAGGACCTGGTTTATGCAAGAGGAAAGAAGGATGATCCCTCCACCGGCCTCTGGTCCTATGCCGACCGTTCACGCGAGATCGCCGAACCCGGCTACTACAGCGTGCCCCTGACCCGTTACGGCATCCTCGCAGAGATGACGGCCACCGAACGCTGCGCCATGCACAGGTTTACTTTCCCCGCGTCCGATGAATCTGCCATAGTGCTCGACCTGAAGAACGGCGGCAACTGGGACCACACCACCGACTCTTTCGTGGAGACTGTCGGCGAAAACGCGATCCGCGGCTGGCGTTTCTCAAAGGGCTGGGCAAGGAACCAGAAGGTTTTCTTCTATGCGGAGTTCTCCAGGCCCTTCGATTCATCGGAATACATCGCTGCAGTGGATGATTACGGCAAGGACGTGGAGAGGATGTTCACGAGGCTTGATTTCCGCACGGAGGAAGGGGAGTCCGTGCTCTGCAAGGTGGGCCTCTCTCCGGTCAGCATGGAAGGTGCTCAGATGAATCTGGCCACCGAGATGCGCGGATGGGACTTCGACCGAGTCCGGTCCAACGCCCGCAAGGCCTGGAACAAGGAACTCTCCAAGATAAAGATAGATGCGGACGACGAAGTGAGCAAGATATTCTACACCGCTCTCTACCACTGCCTGATAGCCCCCTCGCTCTTCAACGATGTCGATGGCTCATACCGTGGTTCCGACGATCAGGTATACGAGAAAGCTGACTTCGACAACTACACCACTTTCTCCCTCTGGGACACCTACAGGGCCGAAATGCCCCTGCTCTGCATAATCGAACCGGAGCGCATGGACGACATGGTGGAGACCATGCTGAAGATAGGGGAACAGCAGGGCTTCCTGCCTATCTGGCACCTGATGGGTAACGAAACCTACTGCATGCCGGGAGAGGCGGGCGTCATAGCGGTCGCCGACGCCATCGTGAAAGGGTTCTCGGGATTTGACCGCGAGGCCGCCTTCGAGGCTTTGAAGGCTTCCCTGGACACCGTTGGCGTAGGTAACGAATATCGAATCAAGTACGGATTCGTTCCCTCCGACCTCTGCAAGGAGTCGCTTGGCAAGGATATGGAATTTGCTATCGCCGATGCAGCCGTGGCAAATGCCGCCCGTGTTTTGGGCAAAGGCGGGGACGCATCCTTCTACGACCTTCGCAGCCATAGCTACCGTAGCTACATGGATCCCGAGACCGGATTCGCCCGTCCCAGGATGCTTGATGGCAGCTGGCGTACCCCGTTCAATCCCTACGGCCACATCAATACCGATTATACTGAGGGAAATGCCTGGCAGTACACCTGGCTGGCCCCGCATGACGTGGACTGGCTGGTCGAGTTCAGCGGCGGGAAAGAAGGATTTGAGGCAAAACTCGATTCCCTCTTCACGGCTCCATCCGCTCTGGAGGACGGCTCGGCCCCGGATATCACCGGCATGATAGGGCAGTACGTGCACGGCAACGAGCCCAGCCACCATATCATCTATCTCTACACCATGCAGGGATTCCCCTGGAAGACGGCGGACAGGGCACGGGAAGTGATGTTCAACTTGTACGGCACGGGCCGTGACGGGCTCTGCGGCAACGAAGACGTGGGCCAGATGTCCGCCTGGTACGTGCTCTCCGCCCTTGGTTTCTATCAGACCGAGCCCGCTTCCACGCGCTTCTGGTTTGGCAGTCCCATCGTGGACAAAGCCGAGGTGAAAGCCGGCGGCAAGACCTTCACCGTCGTTGCAAACAACAATGGCAAGGAGAACAAATACATCCAGTCAGTAACGCTGAATGGCAAGCCTTACGACCTGCCATTCATAGATTTCAAGGATATTCGTTCGGGAGCGAAACTCGTATTCGAGATGGGCCCTGAACCCGCTCTCTGGTATTAGGCCTTCGGCTTGAAAAGACAATACAGGGCGTTCTCCATGATGTATGCCAGGAGGACGCCTAATATTATGGCCTGCCAGGGAAGATGCAGGAGGATTACCAGGATAAGGATGATGGCTGCGATGCTGAAGATGGCGTAGCGGAGCATCCTGGTTGCAACGTCCGTCTCGATGTCTTTCCCGAACTTGAGGGAGAACATCGGCAGATTGCTTACCAACAGCCAGCAGAGTACCAGAGACACGGCAATCATCACCCAGAAGGGCGTGTTGTCGGGCACGATGCAGCAAAGCGATCCGCAGATAAGGGCGGAAGCCGGAGTCGGCAGGCCGATGAAACTCCCGTGCTGGCGTTCGTCCAGATTGAATTTTGCCAGTCGAAGGGCGCTGAAAACGGCCAGGAGCAGGGGTAGTGCGCACAACCATCTCCAGGGACCTCCCTGATAGAGGTAGTCTGCCATTCCCGCCATCATGACAGCCGGCAGTACGCCGAAGCTGACCATATCCGCAAGCGAATCGAGTTCCTTGCCTTCAGGGGAATAAGCATCCAGAAGACGGGCCGCCAGGCCGTCGCAGAAATCGAATACCACGGCGGCAAGCATTGCCGCGAAGGCGAGGTCGTTGTTCTTGAAGTAAAGCACGATGCCAATCACCCCGCAGAGAAGGTTCAGCGAGGTGATGGCATTGGGGATATGCTTCTTCAGAGCCATCTACTTGATTCCAAGTTTCTTCTTCAGGTCCTTGGGAAGGGCGTCCTTGTGGAGCACGATATCCAGGCTCTGGCCCTTGACATAATTCTCGGTCACATACCAGATCCCCTTGTATTTGTTGTCGGTGCCCCAGGAATTCTTCACCATATAGTATTTGGTGCCGAACTGGTCGTGGGCTATGCCGTAGATCTGCATGCCGTGGTCGTCGGTGATGGTCTTGTTGTCGAAGCCTTTCTGACGGAATTCCTGGTCGGGGACAAGCTCTTCGGGAGCGTCCACGGGCTGAGGCTTGCCTTCTTCCTTCCCGACCCAGTGCTCCTGGTCGGATCCGCCCTGCTTGGTAACCTTCTTGGGATCCACGAGTACGCCGAGGCCGTTACGGGTGAAACCGGGCTCGCTTACGTCAGCTCCCCAGGCGACGGTGTAGCCTGCGCGGATGGCGTCGTCCAGGACCTTCATGAACTCGTCGATGGGCACGTTGTATGCCTCGTCCCAGCGCCAGTTGTCGTTGACTTCGATGGCAAAGGGCTTGTAGAACGGATGGTGGGTGAAGGAAGTGAGGCTGACATAGTCTTCGACCTTGAACTTGAGGGCGTCGCGGTAGGATGCGGGAGTATAGCTCTTTCCCTTATAGGTGAAGGATTCGGGAATCTCTCCGAGGTAAGATTTGAGAATACCTTCGAAACCTGCCTTCCAGGTAGGAGTAAGCTTCCGGTTGGGGTTCTTGACGATGGCGCCTACGAATGCCTTGAGTGCGGAGTCCAACTCGCCCTGTTCGGGCAGTTCCGTGCCATAGTTCATTCCGGAATATACCTCCTGCGGCATCAGGCCGTAATCTTCTATGACATGCAGGACGTCATCGGCCTCGCTGCCGGCGGCGAAATTGAGGCAGCCGTCCAGACGGACGTATTTCTCGCCCCTTTCGAGGTAGGACTTGTAGACTACGAACATTTCGGAGAAATCGGGATAATCCGCTTCGTCCTTGATATTGTTGATGCGTATTATCTCGGATTCGACGAAGCCGAGGGTGGAGAATACCCAGCAGGTGCCGCTGCGGTGTTGATTCTTGACGGACGTGATAGGGTTCTCGACATCGGTGGTGAACTGATAGTCGGGCCACTTGATGTTGGGCTTCTGGGCAAAAGCGGAAGCGCTGAGGAGCAGCAGTGCTGCAAGGATGGCGAACTTCTTCATGATTAAACCTTTTTATATTCAACTAACGCTGTTTCAAGTATTTTCATTGCTTTTTCAAGCTCTGGAATCTCCAGCACGTACGCGACCCGGACCTGGTTGCGGCCCTGCCTCGGCGTGCTGTAGAAGGGCTCTGCAGGAGTAAGCATCACGGTTTCGCCGTTGAGGCGGTAGTCCGTAAGCAGCCACTTGCAGAAAGCCGTCGCATCGTCCACGGGGAGTTCGGCGACCGTGTAGAAGGCCCCCTGAGGCTTGGGGGAATACACGCCCTGGATGGCGTTCAGGGCGTCCACGGTGTAATCGCGCCTGGCGATGTATTCTTCGCGGACTGCCTTGAAGTAGCTGTCCGGGGCATCTATCGCGGCAAGGGATACCGCTTGTCCGATGACGGGAGGGCAGAGCCTGGCCTGTGCAAATTTCGTCACGAGGGCCATCAGCTCCTTATTTCTGGATACCAGACATCCTATCCTGGCTCCGCAAAGGTTGTAACGTTTTGACACGGAGTCGACAAGTATGGCGTTATCTTCGAAATCCGGAATCTGCATGACCGAGAAATAGGGCTCGTCGGTGTAGCAGAACTCGCGGTATGCTTCGTCCGAAATCAGGAATAGGTCGTGCTTCCGGCAGATATCCGCAATGGCCAGGACATCCTTCTTGGAATAAACCACACCGGTGGGATTGGACGGGTTGCAGATGATTATGGCCTTTGTGGCGGGGGTGATATGTTCCTCGATCGTTTCCGGGGCCGGGGCCGCGAAACCGGACTCGATGTCGGTGTGTACGGCATTCACGACCACCCCGTTCATCTTGGCGAGGGTGTTGTAATTGCAGTAGTAAGGCTCCATCACCAGCACTTCGTCGCCCGGATCGAAGGCCGCATGGAAGACGAAGCTCAGGGCCTCGCTTCCGGCCGTGGTCACCAGAATGTCCTCCAGGCCAATCTTTATGCCTTTCTTAGGGTAGTATTTCTCTACCATGGCCTTGCGCAGTTCGATGGTCCCCGCTGAATTCGAATAGGGGAGATGGTCGAAACTGAAGTCTGCAAGAGCCTTTGCCACGGATTCCGGAGATTTGATATCCGGGGCGCCGATATTCAGGTGATAAATCTTTACTCCATCGGCCTTTGCCTGGTCGGCGAAGGGAGTGAGCATCCTGATTGCGGATGCCGGAATGGATCCGGCGGATTTTGAAATACTCGGCATGCTTCTGTATGCTCTGGTTAAAACAGGTTCAAGTTGTCGAACGAGGCGGCGAGCTTGCCGTCTTCTATCTTGTGGATTATCTCCACCACCTTGTCGTTGACGGGCGTCGGGCATCCTACTTTTCGCCCGTAAGCGCAAACGACGCCGTTGATGGCCTCCACTTCGGTCTTCTTGCCCTTCTCTATATCCTGAAGCATGCTGGCTTTCAGGCGGGCGTGCTTGCGGATTGCAATGGGGATGATGAAGAAGGATATGGCTTTCTTGACGGGGTTGTGATAATCGAGCAGTTTCACGATATCTTTACCCTGGACGGGCTCAATCCGTATCTTCGCGGTAGCGCAGACATCTATGCACTCTTTGATGAGTGCCTGAACGTATTTGCGGGAAGCCTTGTTTTTCGCTGCTTCTCCGAAAGTGCAACCCAGCACGGTGCTCATGCCGGAAAACGCCGCATTGATGAGAAGTTTGCTCCAACGGGTGCCTATGAAGTTGGGATCCACTTCCACCGGCCCCATCATCTCCAGTATTGCCTTTACATCCTGAAGATGGAAGTTCGGATTTGGGGATAGGCTACCCAGGGAGAAAGTGAGGCTGTCGGGGGAACTTGTCAGTTCGCATACGCCCGGGCCGAGCATCGTCGCACCCCATGCCACGGTGCAGCCGAGCACATGGTCTTCGCCGACAATCTCGCCAAGCAACAACTCCGGTATGCCGTTCTGGAGGGTTACGATCACACCGTCTTCCGAGAGGAATCCTTTCAGGTATGTGGCAACCTCTGCGTTTTGAAGCTGTTTTGTGAGAAGGAAGATGATGTCGTATTTTCCGGACATCTTGTCCGGTGTATAGGCCGTTACCGGCTGGACGAAATTCAACGTACCGCACACCTTTGCTCCTTTTGTGCGAAGTGCTTCGACGTGTGCCACGTTGCGGTTGATAAGCTCGATCTGTCCTCCTTTCCTGGTAATGAATGCGCCGAGGATGGTTCCCATGGACCCTGCGCCGTAAATTGCTGCTCTCATTTTTTTATACCTATAGATTACAAATATAGTCAGTATTGTGTAATTTTGCACACAAAATGATGACACTTTGGGAAATAATACTCATTTCCGTTGCTCTGGCTATGGACTGTTTCACGATTTCGATCGTGAGCGGAGTGATAGTGAGGAAGATGAAATGGGGAGCCTTTTCCCGGATGGCGTTCTTTTTCGGGCTGTTCCAGGCCCTGATGCCCCTTCTGGGCTGGCTGTTCATCCATTATTTCGAGCACAGTGTCGAGGCCTATGATCATTGGATCGCTTTCGGGCTCCTTGCATTCATCGGCATAAAGATGATAAGGGATGCCTTCTCCCCGGAAGAAGATGAGCATTTCAATCCGCTGAAACTGCGCACCCAGCTGGCGCTCGCAGTCGCCACCAGCCTGGATGCACTTGCGGTCGGCATATCCCTTGCCTGCACGGGTTACGAAACCGTAGGATCGCTGACCGTTCCCTTGCTTTTCATAGGGGTGGTTTCTTTCCTGTTCAGCATTGCAGGAGGCCTTCTCGGGGTTCGTTTCGGGGATGCGGTCGCCCGACGCCTGAAGCCAGAACTCATAGGCGGAATCATCCTGATCGCAATCGGCATCAGGATTCTTATCGAGCATCTGCTCGCTTAATCTTCGAAATCCAGGGGAGGAACGTGCCTAGGACCGCCATCGAAAGCAGAACGAGCATGAAGGCAAACAGGGCCAGCGCCGGGAAAACGACGAATCCAAAGTCGGCGGGGCGGGCCAGGGCTACTGGCTTTTCACTGGCAAAGATAATTATTATATTTGTGGGATAGAAAATCAATTTGATGAAAAAGTTGCGAATCACACTGGGAGTCGTGTTTTTATTGGGAATCACGCTCCTGCTTTCCGGCCTTCTTCCGGATGCCGGCCGCTGGTTTGGCTGGATGGCCAAACTCCAGTTCCTGCCCGCCGTCATGGCCTTGAATGTCGGTATAATAATCGGCATTGTGCTGCTCACCCTTTGCTTCGGCCGCATCTATTGCTCGGTCATCTGCCCTCTGGGAGTGGCCCAGGACGGCATTTCCAAGTTGAGCGTATTGATCAAGCGTGCCCACGGAAACCGCAGGCCGTTCCAATATAGGAAGGAGAACAAGTGGCTGCGATATGGTATATGGGTGCTGTTCGTAGCTATGCTGATCGCCGGGGTGCAGGCTTTCGTCGCAGTTCTGGCACCATATAGCGCATACGGCCGCATTGTGAACGGCATACTGCATTTCGCGCCCGGAACGGTCGCTCTCGTTGCCGGCGTGACGCTTCTGGTGGTCGGACTTCTGGCATGGTTCACCGGCAGGGAATACTGCAACGGCATCTGCCCCGTGGGCACCACGCTCAGTTTCTTCTCGCGTTTTGCGTTGTTCCGTCCGGTTATCGATGCGGACAAATGCAAGAATTGCAAGCTCTGCGAGCACAACTGCAAGGCCTCTTGCATCGACATAGCCAACCACAAGATCGATTACAGCCGCTGCGTGGACTGCTTCGACTGTCTCGACAGCTGCAAGTTCGATGCATTGAAATACAAGCTATATAAACCCGCCCAGACAAAATCCAATGCTGGCAGACGGGCTTTCCTGACCGGAGCGGCGCTGGGGCTGGGATCCATCGCGCTGAAGGCGCAGGACAAGAAAGTGGATGGAGGCTTCGCGGAAATCCTTCCCAAACAGCGTCTGGACCGCGAAACCCCCATCACGCCTCCCGGTTCGAAGAGCGTCAAGGACTTCTACCGCCGTTGCACGGCCTGCCAGCTGTGCGTATCGGCCTGCCCCAACAAAGTGCTTCGGCCTTCGACGGGTCTGGATCACCTTATGCAGCCGGAGATGGGCTACGAGAACGGCTACTGCCGCCCCGAGTGCACCACATGCTCGCAGGTTTGCCCCACCGGAGCCATCACGAAAATAACGCCGGAGGAGAAGACTCAGTACCATATCGGGACCGCCAGCGTAGAGCGCAGCCTCTGCGTGGCAGAAAGGGGAGTCAAATGCGGCAACTGTGCCCGCCATTGCCCCGTAGGAGCCATCAGCATGATCGAAAAGGAAGACGGTATGCGTATCCCGGTGGTGGACGAAGAGAGGTGCATCGGCTGCGGAGCCTGCGAAAACCTCTGTCCGGCCCGCCCCGTTAGCGCCATCACCGTCAACGGTCGTCATAATCATTTAGAGAGTTGAATCATGGACAGAAGAGAATTCATAAAGATATCAGGCGTGGCCGGAATTGGCACCCTGACGGCAGGATGCAGGCAGCCTAAAAGCACACAGGTCGCCGATACACCCGAGAAGATGGAAATGCGCGAGAATCCTGTCACCGGGGACAAAGTCTCACTTCTCGGCTTCGGCTGCATGCGCTGGCCTATGGTAAAGGATGCATCCGGCAAGGATGTGATAGACCAGGAAGCCGTGAACGAGATGGTTGATTATGCCCTGGAACACGGCGTGAACTATTTCGACACGTCTCCTGCATATCTCCAGGGGCTTTCCGAACGCGCAGCCGGAGATGCCCTCAGCAGGCATCCGCGCAGCAGTTACTTCATCGCCACGAAGCTTTCCAATTTCCGGAACACGTCGAAGGAAGCATCCATCAAGATGTACCGGGACTCCTTCGAGGAGATGCATACCGATTATTTTGACTACTATCTCCTGCATTCAATAGGACGTGGGGGCAGGGAGGCCTTCATGCACAGGTATGTGGATAACGGGATGATGGAGTTTCTTCAGGCGGAGAAGGCGGCGGGGCGCATCCGCAACCTCGGTTTTTCGTTCCATGGCTCTCAGGCTGATTTCGATTCATTCATGCAGATGCACGACAGCGGTGAGTATACCTGGGACTTCTGCCAGATAGAGATGAATTACGTGGACTGGCGGCATGCCGACGGCAGACGCAACTGCAATGCGGAATATCTCTATTCTGAACTGGACAAACGCGGGATTCCCATAATCATCATGGAACCCTTGCTCGGCGGACGGCTGGCCGAAGTGCCTATGGGCATCTCCCGCCAGATGAAGGCCCGTGAACCGGACCGTTCAGCTGCTTCCTGGGCCTTCCGTTTCTGCGGAAGTTACCCCCGGGTGCTCTGTGTATTGAGCGGGATGACTTCGATGGATCCTCTTATCGAGAATATTGAGACATTCGGTCATTTCCAGCCACTCTCAGAGGAAGAACTGGATTTCATGGAACAGATGGCCGTACAGATAAAGGAGTATCCTCTGGTTAACTGTACCAATTGCAAGTATTGCATGCCGTGCCCATGGGGAATTGATATCCCGGGCATCTTCAAGCACTATAATACGAGCATAACCGATGGCACTTATGCCCAAAGCCCGGAGCAGAAGAACTATAAAAAATTGCGTGACGCATATCTGACTTCCTACGACAAGGCAATCCCTACTCTGCGGCAGGCGAGCCACTGTATAGGATGCGAAAGCTGCATTTCACATTGTCCGCAGAGCATAAACATTCCCAGGGAATTGCACAGGATCGACCGTTACGTAGAGAAATTGAAGCGGGGAATCTGACAAAAAATGTGTAAATTCGCGGATTGAAAAGAAAACGGGATGAAAAAGAAAACCACTACCATCATAATCGTCATTCTTGTCCTGGTTGCCGCCGTGGCGGTCTGGTACTTCTTCCTGCGGGACAAGCAGACGGAAACGCTCTCGGACCCTCCGGTGCCGTATGTGTCTGAAATCATCAGCGACAGCTATTCTCCGGAGCATAGGCTTGTGTCGGATTATAATCCTAAGGATGCTTCCAAGGCCATATTCGTCTTCGGATCGCGGTCCCGTACGCAGGCTGTGGCCAGTGTGCTGATGGAATGTGACGCTTATGATAATGTGGATGGTTCTTCCAACCCTGACGGACTGAAGGATTTCGCCGGCGAGACCGTTTGCACCGTCGCCAATTTCTCCAATTTCGGGGAGATGGTGAATGACGGACGCCTGGAGGATCTCCGTGAACTTACAACCCGCAACGTGCTTGCGGCGATGGACACCCTTTGCTTCGTAAGCCCCTACGACCGCAGCGGAATGGGCAAGAAACCCCTGGCCAAGCTGATCATTCTCGGTTCCGCCTGCATGACTCAGTATGGCCAGTACGACATAGATTCCCTTTTCAATGCCCTGAACTGCCATCTTCCGGTCATTACTCCAATGCAATTGATCGTGGATGAGGTGGTCGAAACCAACAAGGGCAAGGATATCCTTACCGTCGGAGTCCTGGCCGGAAACGCACCGGTCGACCTCTATGGCCCTTATATCCGTACCAAAGCTGCCAAGGCAAAGATTGACAGCGTGCTTTGCGTAGGGTTCAAGGTGCCCGAAGGGGAGGATCCTCTCCTTTCGTTCCTGGACCGCTATTCCGAGCTGGGAATACAGCGTCCGCTGGATGCCATCCTGGTTGACGACCTTGGAGTGGACCTTTCTGTTTTCAAGGAGTCGCTGGAGCGTATCACTTCCGTAATGAACGCAGAATCACTTACTTACGGAAATTTGATTTCTCCCGGATTCAAGATAATAGATTCCCGCAGCCGCATCTGCAAGGCAACCTATTCGATCCTCCGCAAGGGGAACCTGTTCACGCACTTCATCTCTCAGCCGCGTCAGCTCGACTATATGCTCATACCCAAGAATGGTTCGGAGAAGGCGCTGATGCTGCTGCAGTATAACGAAAGATATATTCCTCAGAATAATTGATGTTCAAGCTTACCATAGCCCCCGAAGATATAGAGAAGTTGGAACCTGCGTGTTTTAAGGGGCAGATTCACGTAATAAGCCATCCGGGACTTGAGTTCTCCCGGGCAATAGCATACCTCAGGAAACAGACGCTGCTGGGATTCGATACGGAAAGCAAGCCTGTTTTCACTCCCGGCCAGCCTCATAACGGAGTAGCACTCCTGCAGCTCTCCGGCCCAGATCAGGCTTTCCTCTTCAGGATTCAGAAGCTCGGTATGCGTAAAAGGATATGTGCGATACTTGCAAATCCCAATATAATCAAGGTCGGTGCCGCTTCGCTTGACGACGTTCGGGGCCTGCAGCGATATCAGAGTTTCCAACCCCGTGGCTTCGTAGACCTGCAGAAGATAGTCTGGGAATGGGGAATACGGGACAAGAGCGTGAAGAAGATGGCCGCCAACATACTTGGCGTGCGAATCTCCAAGAGCCAGCAGCTTTCCAACTGGGAGGCCGAGACCCTGAATTCCCATCAGCAGCTTTACGCTGCCACGGATGCATGGGTTTGCAGGGAGATGTACCTGAAACTCCAGCAGTGCGAGAAGCATCCTCTCAGGCCCGAGGAGATGTGTCCTCCGGAGCAACTGCCCTTGGCTTTGAGGGAAAAATTGGAAAAGAATGAAAAAGATATATCTGAAAAGAGGACGTGACGAATCCGTCCGCCGCTTCCATCCCTGGATTTTCTCCGGGGCTGTTGCCCAGGTGGTCGGAAATCCCGCTGAAGGGGATCTTGTGGCCGTTTATTCCGCGGAAGGAGAGTATCTTGCCGCCGGCCACTGGCAGATAGGTTCCATCGCGGTGCGTATCCTTTCTTTCGCTGGGGATCCCACCGCTCCTTCCTTCTGGGAAGAAGCTCTTGCGGCAGCGTTCGGGGCCCGCAAGGCGGTCGGCCTGACTGATTCCGCCTTCACCAACTGCTATCGCCTGGTACATGGCGAAGGTGACGGCCTGCCCGGCCTGATAATAGACTATTATGACGGCGTATGCGTGCTCCAGGCGCATTCCGTGGGCATGTTCCGCGCCAAGAGCCAGATCTGCGAAGCTCTCAAGAAGGTTTATGGAGAGCAATTGAAGGCCGTCTACGACAAAAGCAGCGGCACAGCGCCATTTAAGGCTGGCCTGGAACTGGTGGATGGTTATCTCTGGCAGGCTCCCGGCTTCGAGGCGGGGGAGACTTCCGTTCTGGAGAACGGTCACAAGTTCCTCGTAAACTGGACTGAAGGCCAGAAAACCGGCTTCTTCCTCGATCAGCGCGAGAACCGCGCCCTTGTGGAACGCTATGCCCGCGGGCGCAACGTGCTGAATCTTTTCTGCTACACGGGCGGATTCTCCGTCTACGCCCTTGGCGGCGGTGCGGTTCATGTGGACAGCGTAGACAGTTCCGCAAAGGCCATGGCTATGGTTGACCGCAACATCGCCCTGAACGGCTTCACTCCTGAACAGCATACATCCTACACGGCAGATGCAATCGAGTTCCTCTACAATGTCGAGGACGGGAAATACGATCTCATAATAGTGGATCCCCCGGCCTTCGCAAAGCATCGCGGAGCCCTGAAAAATGCATTGAGGGCCTATCAGCGCCTGAATGCGCGTGCAATAGAAAAAGTGGCCCCCGGTGGCTTTGTGTTCACTTTCTCCTGCTCGCAGGTGGTGGACAAGGAAGACTTCGCCCTGGCAGTCTTTTCCGCCGCAGCGCAGACCGGCCGACGCGTCCGCATCCTGGACCGCCTCTGCCAGCCAGCAGACCACGCCGTAGGCATCTATCACCCTGAAGGTGAATACCTTAAGGGCCTGCTTCTCTATGTAGAGTAGGGTTTATCCCACAATCCATTTGCCCGCCCTCGGTATCCTCTGTACGAGGATGCAGGTTATTGCCGTGCAGGTGAAGGACGCCAGAGCGGTCAGGATTATCTCCGTCGGGGTTGTCCAGAATCCCAGGCGTCCGGCTTCGCCGATGCCGAGCCATCCGCGGAACAGCCCCGCGAATATGGAGAGGAACACCATGTGGCTGAGGTACATGCCGTATCCGGCCTTGGATGTGGGCAGCACGGCTCTGCGGTAGAATCCGCCGGAGGCGCCTATCTTCTTGAGCAGAAGGATGGTTCCCACTGTCATCAGCAACACGCCGATGGTGTCGTTGCAGATGGGCGTTTCCCAGAGTGCGGCGTGTCCGGCAGGACCTTCGAAGGGGAAGGTGCCGGCATCCGCCAGTATCCTGCGGAAGAATCCGCCGAAGGTCAGAATTCCGCCTGCAAACAGGCACGCACCTGCCTCCATAAGGGTTCTGCCCCAGGAGAGCTCGCCCGTGAACTTGCGGAGCCAGAGGCCCAGGAGCATGTATCCCACGAAGCCGGAGAAGTAGTAGAATAGGCCGTACGCGTTCCAGCTGGCCTCACCCCAGAGGGGATAATGCGCCGGGTTCGGGATGCCCGTGGGGCCGTAGATGACGGGTGCGTTTCCACCGAAGGCCTCCCGGACGTAGGGGATGAAGGTGGTGAGGGCGAAGATGCCGAGGTAGATCCCCAGCTCGCGCTTGCCTACCTTCTCCGCCCAGGGGGACAGCAGTGGCATCAGGAGGTAGAGGCCGATGAGCATGTACACGAACCACAGGTGACCGGCTGCATAGTTGAAGTTCAGCAGCAGCCCCTTGAAATTCTCCACTGGCTCACCCCAGATGAGGGCGTACACCACCGTCCAGATGAGGAAGGGGATTAGGATGCGGCCGGCGCGGCGCTTCAGGAATTCCCCGGTTGAATAGTGGATGGGGAACTGCAGGTAGCTGGACGCTATCACGAACAGAGGCACGCAGGCGCGGGAAATCATCTCGAATAGCGACACCCAGAAGGCATCGGTCTTCGTGAGGATACGGGAGCCCTCGCCGCCGAGGTAGAAGGGTTCTGTGGAATGTACAACCATCACCAGGAAGCAGGCTATCACCCGCATCCAGTCTATCCAGATTTCGCGTTTGCTGTCGTTCATGATTTTGCAAAAATAAAGAAAAAAAGCGTATCTTTGAAGATATGAAACTAATAGCCCTGATCTTTGGCCTCGCGGCCATTACGGAGCCCCTTCCGCTACATCGCGACA
>JAEENZ010000145.1 GCA_016283985.1 Bacteroidales bacterium
TCCGCGCCTGAGGCCAGGTGGCCTGCCGCATCGTTCCATCCGCTCAGGAACCAATCCACTCCCGCGAACTTCAGGATCGCGCTCACCACACCCATCAGCGCGCCGCCGGCGATGAAGCCGGAGGCGATCAGCGTACCCTTCTCCTGGCGTGCGTTGTTGACGGCTTCGTCCTTTGTGCGGGTGCTCACGTACCAGCTGATCGCTCCACCCACCAGCAGGGGCAGGTTGAGGTCCAGGGGGATGAACATGCCGAGGCAGAAGGCCAGGGCGGGCACCTTGAACACGGTGAGGATGGCGGCTATGGCTGCGCCGATGCCGTAGAGGAGCCAGGGCGCGCTTCCGCCGTTCATCATGGGCTGGATAACGGCTGCCATCGCGTTGGCCTGGGGAGCCACCAGCGCCCCTTCGCCCACGAATCCGTAGGTCTTGTTCAGCACCAGCATCACTCCGCCGACCGTAGCGGCCGCTACGAGCGTGCCGAGGAACTTCCAGCTCTCCTGCTTGGCGGGGGTCGTGCCCAGATTGTATCCTATCTTGAGGTCCGTGATGAATCCGCCTGCCATGCTGAGGGCCGTGCAGACCACTCCGCCTATGACCATGGCCGCGACCATGCCGGCGTTGCCCTTCAGGCCGACTGCCGCCAGCACCAACGCGGTGATTATCAGGGTCATGATGGTCATTCCGCTGACGGGGTTGCTGCCCACGATGGCGATGGCGTTGGCCGCCACGGTGGTGAACAGGAAGGAGATGACCGCCACTATCAGCAGGCCTACCAGCGCCTGCCAGACGTTGTCCACCACTCCGCCGAAGGCGAAGAATGCGAACACGGCCAGCAGCGCCAGCACTATCCCCGTCACCACGGTCTTCATCTTGATATCCCTGTCGGATTCCTCCGGCTTGGCCGCGGCCGCCCCCTTCTTGGAGAACTCGCTGACTGCCAGGCCCATGGCGCTCTTGATGACACCGGCGTTGCGGATGATTCCGATGATGCCGGCGGTGGCGATGCCGCCTATACCTATATGACGCGCGTACGTGCGGAAGATCTCATCCGCGCTCATCTGGGAGATGGTCTGTGCGATACCGCTGCCCATGAAATCCAGCACCTGGCCACCCCAGAAGAGGTTGAAGCCGGGGATGATGATGAGCCAGACCAGCAGGCTGCCGAGGCAGATGATGAGGCTGTACTTGAATCCGATGATGTAGCCGAGGCCGAGCACCGCCGCCCCGGTGTTGAGCTTGAGCACCACCTTCGCCTTGTCCGCCACCACGTGTCCTACACGGAGGAACGCGGTGGAGATGGTCTCGCCCCACGCTCCGAAGGTGGCGATGGCGAAGTCGTACAGACCGCCTATCAGGCCGGCAATGGCCAGGGTCTTCGCGCCCTTGCCTCCGCTCTCGCCGCTTGCCAGCACCTGCGTAGTCGCAGTCGCCTCCGGGAAGGGATACTGCCCGTCCATCTCCTTCACGAAGTACTTGCGGAAGGGAATGAGGAAGAGGATGCCCAGAACGCCGCCCAGAAGGCTGCTGAAGAACATGTGCGTGAAGCTGACGTCCAACCCGAGGATGTAGATGGCGGGGAGGGTGAAGATCGCTCCCGCGACGATGACGCCGCTGCAGGCCCCGATGCTCTGGATGATGACGTTCTCGCCCAGGGAATCCTTGCGCCCGAGGGCTCCGGAGATGCCTACGGCGAGGATCGCTATGGGGATGGCCGCTTCGAACACCTGGCCCACCTTGAGACCCAGGTATGCGGCTGCCGCCGAGAAGAGAATTGTCATGATAAGGCCCAGCGCGACTGAGTACGGAGTCACCTGCGGGGAATTGGGTTTGATCTTTTTGCTCATAGTGGTGCGAAAATACGAAAAAAATCAAAAATAAGTTTGCAGGTTTCGAAAAAGTGTGTATCTTTGCAGCCCGTTTGAGAAAACGGCACAGTTCATTGACAATATTGAGAGACACAAAGAGGTAAAGAAAAGAAAAAGAGATTAAGTCTGAGAGTAGAAATTCGAGTTTTTTCGAGTTGCTAGAGGTAAGACTACAATTTCATAGAAAACTAAGTATTCACGAGAAAGAGACGAAGAGCGAACGGAGGATGCCTAGGCTTCCGATACCGAAGAAGGACGTGGTAAGCTGCGAAAAGGCGCGGGGATCCGCAAACAGGAATTGATCCGCGCATGTCCGAATGGGGTAACCCGGCAGATTGAAGATCTGTCACCATCCGCGAGGATGGCGGGTACGTGGGGAACTGAAACATCTTAGTACCCATAGGAAAAGAAAGAAACATCGATTCCCGGAGTAGTGGCGATCGAAACGGGAAGAGCCTAAACCGGTGCGTTTACGGACGTGCCGGGGTTGTAGGAGCGCTCAAAGCGAACATTACCGAACCAGAAGCAGATGGAAATATGCGCCGTAGAGGGTGAAAGCCCCGTACGGGTAAGGGGGATGTTCAGGGAGCGCCACCTGAGTAGGGCGGGACACGTGGAATCCTGTCTGAATCTGCGGCGACCACGCCGCAAGGCTAAATATGATCGGAAGACCGATAGTGGACCAGTACCGTGAGGGAAAGGTGGGAAGCACCCCGAACAGGGGAGTGAAATAGAACCTGAAACCGTTCGTTTACAAGCGGTCGGAGCATCGTAAGGTGCGACGGCGTGCC
>JAEENZ010000146.1 GCA_016283985.1 Bacteroidales bacterium
AGCCTGGCGGCAGGATAGTTCTGGAGGATTACAGCGGCACCTACGAACTCGCCCTCTTCGGCAAGGACTACGAGTCCTACATGCCCTACATGAAACTCCACGAGCAGCTCTTTATCGAGGGCGAGATAGCGGAAAAATACTTCATCAAGGGCGAAGACCGCGCCAAGGGCAAGACCTCTCCCTATGCCTTCAAGATCCGCAAGATATCCCTTCTTGGCAACATCTCCGAAGATTTCGTCAAGGCCTTCTCAATAAATCTGGACTCCGCCCAGCTGAATCCCAAATTCCGCGGCGAACTGGTAAAACTCGTGAAGGACCACCCCGGAAAAACCGCCCTCAGCGTCTTCCTGTTCGACGCAAAGAGCGGTTACCGCGTGGAACTCGCCTCAAAGAAATACAACGTGCTCGTCTGCGCCGACTTCCTCGCCGGCCTCGAGCACATGGGGATCAGCTACTCCATCAATAATAAATAAAAAAGGCAGCTGCCGGAGCAGCCGCCTTTCAAAGCATCGGGGCCATCTTATTTCTTGATGGCCTTCTTCGTGCTGTCGAACATCACAGGGGTACCGATCATGATGGAAGCATAGGTTCCGATGAGGATACCGAGGATGAGTGCTACCGAAAGACCGCGGATGCTCTCGCCGCCCCAGATTGCGATTGCAACCATAGGAAGGAGGGTGGATACCGAGGTGTTCACCGTACGGGTCAGGGTAGCGTTGAGGCTCTTGTTCACCGTGTCGGCGAAGTCGTCGTTCGGATGCAGGAACTTGTTCTCGCGGATACGGTCGAAGATAACCACGTTATCGTTGATGGCGTAACCGATGATGGTAAGGATAGCTGCGATGAAGGTCTGGTCAACATCGAGGTTGAACGGCAGGATTCCCGTGAAGAGGGAGAAGAAGCCGATGACGATGATGGCCGTATGGGCGAGGGATACCACGCCGCCGAGACCCCAGTTCCAGCCCTTGAAGCGGATTGCGATGTAACCGAAAATGATGATCAGGGCGAGGATGACCGCGATGATGGCATCGCGACGGATGTCGCTAGCGATGGATGCTCCCACCTTGTCGGAGGATACGATACCGTTCGGGTTCTCCAGCGTCTGGGTGAAGTCTCCGAGGGTCATCTCCTGCACGAACATATCCTTCAATGCATTGTAGAGCATACCTTCGATCTCGGCGTCCACGGTTGCGCTTTCGTCGTCAATCTTGTAGGAAGTGGTGATCTTCATCTGGCTGTCGCCACCGAACTGCTTGACCTCGACCGAAGAGTTCTTGATGTTCTCGTCGGCTGCCGCAGCGGCGTCGAACACCTCGTTCACGGCGTGACGCACGTCCTCAGCAAGGACGGGCTTGTCGAAGCGCACGACATAGGTGCGGCCGCCGGTGAAGTCGACACCATAGGTGAAGCCCTTGGTGAAGATGCTCACGAGGGCGATCACGATCACGATGCCGGAGATGGTGTAGGACCACTTGCGTCCACCCAGGAAGTTGACATGGGTGTTCTTGAGGAAGTTGCGGGTGACGCTGTTGTCGAAGGTGATGTTCTTGCCTCTTGCAACGCGGGCCTCGAAAATGAGGCGGGTGATGAAGATGGCGGTGAGCATCGAAGTGATGATACCGATGATGAGGGTGGTTGCGAAGCCCTTGACGGGACCGGAACCGAAGAAGAACAGCACAAGACCGGTGAGGAGGGTGGTCAGCTGACCGTCGATAATTGCGGAATATGCATTCCTGTAACCATCGGCGATAGCCTTGCTGAGGCCCTTGCCTGCCTTGATCTCTTCCTTGATGCGCTCATAGATGATAACGTTGGCGTCCACTGCCATACCCAGGGTCAGCACGAGACCGGCGATGCCGGGCAGGGTCAACACCGCACCGAAGGATGCGAGGGTACCGAAGAGTAGGACTACGTTGGCGAGCAGGGCGCAGTCTGCTGCGAGACCGGCTCCCTGATAGAACAGAATCATGTAGATGAGCACGAGGATGAAGGCGATCAGGAACGAGATCATACCGTCCCTGATGGACTTGGCACCCAGTGAAGGACCTACCACCTGCTCCTGGACGATGGTTGCAGGGGCGGGGAGCTTACCGGACTTGAGAACGTTCACAAGGTCGGTAGCCTCCTCCACGGTGAAGTGGCCGGAAATCTCGGAGTTGCCTCCGCTGATCTCGCTGTTCACCACGGGATAGGAATACACGGTGCCGTCGAGCACGATGGCTATCTGCTTGCCGATGTTGTCCTTGGTGAGGTGCGCCCACACGTTCGCGCCCTCGGCGTTCATGCTCATAGAGACCTTGGGTTCACCGTTGGTGCGGCTGTCATAGGTCACAGCTGCGTTGGTGATCACGCTGCCGTCCAGGGGAGCCTGTCCGTCGCGGGAAGAAGCCTTGATGGCAACGAGCTCGTAGATGTTCTCGCTGTTGCCGACGGGCTTGACACCCCACATGGGACGGAACTCTGCCGGGAAGAGAGCTGCCACCTGAGGCATTGCCAGGTAGCGGTTCACCTTCGCGGTATCCGCGGAAGTGGCATAACCGATGCAGGCGCCGCTGTTCTGCTGAACGGGGCTGAGCACTGCATAAAGAGGATTGGCGGCCTTGTAGGCTTCCATGTTGGCATCCTCTTTCTCGGTGGTACCAAGCTCTTCCGCCACGATATCCTTCTCGGCAGCAGGTGCGGCCTCGCTTGCTACGGCGGCGTTTTCTTCAGCCATGATGCCCGCGAGGAGCTCGTTGGCCTCTGCGAGGTAAGGAGCGATCTCACCGTTCTCGAACGTGGTCCAGAACTCGAGGGATGCGGTGCCCTGGAGGAGCTTACGCACGCGCTCAGGCTCTTTCACGCCCGGGAGTTCGACGAGGATACGGCCGGAGTTGCCGAGCTTCTGGATGGAAGGCTGGGTAACGCCGAAGCGGTCGATACGGTTGCGGAGGACGTTGAACGAGTTGGCCACTGCGCTCTCGGCTTCCTTCTTGATGACGGAAAGGACCTCTGCGTTGGTGGACTCGGGCTTGATGCTCTCGCGCATCTCGTAAGTTCCGAAGATCTGGCTGAGCCTTGCTCCGCCGGTCACCTCTTCCCATGCCTCACCGAAAAGGGTGATGAAGTCGGACTGGGAATTGACGCTGCGGCTCTTTGCGAGCTCGAGGGCCTTGAGGAACTGGGGCTCGGTGCTGTTGCCGGAGAGGGCCTTTACGAGGTCTTCGAGCTGCACCTGCAGCATGACGTTCATACCGCCCTTGAGGTCGAGGCCGAGGTTGATCTCCTTGGACCTTACGTCCTTGAACTTGTAACCGAAATAAACTTTTTCATTGGAAATGGAATCCGTGTACCATTTCTGCTGCTCCTTCTTGATGGAGTCAAGATAATAAGCCTGGTCTTCCGCGGCCACTTTGGCGAATGCGGGAGTGCTCTGCACCGCAACTGCTGCGGCTTCGGCATACTTTTTGGCCTTGTTGTTCTGGATTGCAGTTACCAGAGTGAAGGAAAGCTGCCAGAAGCATGCGATGAGAAGCAGGATGGCTACTAATCTGATTGCACCTTTACTTTGCATGACAAATTATGAGTTTTAAATTACATTTAATTCAAAATGAGCCCGCAAAGTTACGATTTTTTTCCAATAAAGAAATTATCTGCAGGTTATTTCTTACTTTTGTAGACTGTTTGTGTGTGTTTTGATGAAATTATTCATTGAAAAACTGGTCCTTGCAGCGGTTGCCCTGACGGCTTCCGCCACCATCTGCATGGCCCAGAACGCACCACTCCCGCTGCCCGAATACGAGATCCTGATGATGGACGGCGAGGCCTATCATTCGGATTACGATTTCAGTTCGGCGGTGCAGGCCTACAGCGAGGCCCTGCGCAAATGCCGGGACAGCCTCAAGCGCGCCGAAATCGAGAAAAAACTCTCCCAGAGCCGCAACGGCCAGTCCATGGCGGGTTTCTGCCAGAGGCCCAAGATCGTAGCGCGCAAGAATTTCTCCCGCAAAGACTTCTTCCTCTACTATCCCCTAGCCGACCGCTCCTGGAGGCCTGCTCCGAACCGTCTGGATTCCCTTGGCTCGGCCGATTCCCCCGTGGTCTGGTTCCCCCGAGGCAGCAAGGAGGCCTATTGGTCTAAGGCCGACCGGCGCGGCGTGCACAACATCTATTATGCCCGCGACCTTGGCACCATGTGGTCATCCCCCTACAAAATGCCATTCTCCTCTACCGAAGACGAGATTTTCCCCATGGTATCCGGAGGCAAGCTCTACTTCGCCTCGAAGGGCCTTTTCGGTGTGGGCGGATACGACATCTATGTCTGCGAACGCAGGCCGGACGGGCGCTGGGGCGAGCCCAAGAACATGGGATTCCCGTATTCATCCCCCCACGATGACTTCCTCTTCATCAATTCCCCGGACGGGAAATACAGCATCTTCGCCAGCAACCGCAACTGTTCGGTGGACAGCGTGAGCGTATATGTGCTTGAATACGAGCCCGTTCCCGTGAGTTCAGCCATCCGCGGGGCGGAAGACCTCCAGAAACTCTGCCGCCTGGATCCTCCGAAGGACCTGAAGAAAGTGGATAACAAGGGCGTGATGTCTGCCGGCAAGACGGCGGATGCCAACACCGAACTCTACGCCCGCAAGGCCGCCGAGGTCCGCCGCCTGCGCGAAGAGATATCCCGGGTGAACCGTGAACTCAAGACCCTGCGGGCCTTCTACGCCAACGCTAACCCTTCCGAAAGGGAGGAGATGGCGGAAAAGATCGTGAAGAAGGAAGCGCGCCTTCCCGGCCTCCAGAGCCAGCTCGTGGCGGCGAACAAGGACCTGCAGAAGACCGAGATGGAGTTCCTGATGCACGGCGTGCTAATCGACCGCAGCCGCGTGGAAGCGGAAAGCGACAACGAAGTGGTAGGCGCGGAATCATCCTACACCTTCACCAAACGTTCTCTCGGAAGCCCTGATTTCTAGCGGCCCGAATCCTTTATCAGAGTGGCCACGGCCGTGCAGAATGCTGAACTTTCCAGCAACTGCGTGGTGGTCAGATGCATCCTCCAGCACCACTTGTTGTCCGGATTCGCCGGGTCGTTGATCTGTTCCTCCCTGGGTTTAGGCCAGCGCAGGGTACCGTCCATCGACAGCCAGTCCTGCAGGGGGAAGATGGCCAGCATACTGAGGGAATCCAGATGCTCCTTCAGGATGCGGCGGCAGTCCTCCGGAGTCCTGTCCTCCGTGTCCCAGAGGCGGATGGAAGACATGTCGTGCGAGGATGTGGCAACCACGCTCAGATAAGGCCAGGGGCGTCCCTTGTCCATGCGCTGCATCTCCAGGGAGAGAATCTTCTCGTGGTCCATCACGCCCGGCACGCAGTCCGGCACCATGCCAAGGTCTTCGCCGCAGGCCAGCATACCCGTGCAACTCAGCAGCTTGGGGAGCTTGCGCATGGCGTTGTGCGCCCAGAAACCGTTGTGGCGGTGGTAGAAGAAATCGATGTACAGCGCATCGAAGCGGTCCTTCTGCCAGGGCTCGAGCCCGGTGGTGTCCGGGGCAATTAGCGGATGGAACCATCCCGGCTTGCGGGGATCTTCTATGAACAGGTTGAGGATGGGCAGGCCGAGGTTTTCTATCTCCTGGCGGCTGTAGGGCATAGCCGGATTGAAGTGCCCGAGCAGTCCGCTCTTCTGCGGAAGGGGAATCTCCCATATGCGGAAGAAACCCAGGATATGGTCGATACGGTAGGCATCGAAATACTTCGCCATAATGCGGAGGCGTGCCCTCCACCAGGCATAGTCGTCCTTCGCCATCTCTTCCCAGTTGTAGGTGGGGAAGCCCCAGTTCTGGCCGTCCGCGCTGAAGAAATCCGGCGGCGCGCCAGCGCTGGAGTCGAGGTTGAAGAGCTGAGGATAAGTTGCCGCGTCCACGCTGTCACGCCCCACGCCTATGGGCAGGTCTCCCTTGAGGAAGACGCCCTTCTCGTGAGCGTACTTGACGGCGCGGGAGAGCTGCTTGTCCAGATGGAACTGAACCCAGCGGTAGAAATCGGGAGACACCCCGTCGCGCTTCGCGCAGAATTCGGCATAAGGATCAAGCCAGAAAGCGTTCTCCTTGACGAATTTCTTGCATGTGGGGGTCTTGAGGTCCTTCGCTCCCTGGCCTTCGAATGCAAGCTTCAGGTACTTGATCTTGAGATCCATCACCTTCGGATAATCTACCATCTGCAAGGCGTTCAGTTCCGCCTGCGCCTTCTTGAAAGCCGCGTCCTGCGGCACGCCGACCTCCTGCAAATGGATGTATATCGGATGCAGGGCGAAGGAAGAAACCGGGCTGTAGGGATACGAGTCGCTCCACTTTCCGTGACGGGTGGTGTCGTTGATGGGAAGCAGCTGCAGGACGCTCTGTCCCGTGCGCTCCATCCAGTCTACAAAGCGGGGGATATCATTGAATTCGCCCACCCCGAAACCTTCCTCACTACGTAGGGAGAAAACGGGAATTGCTGTGCCTACACCGCGATATCCTGGTTGGTCGAAAATCTTTGCAGAGTGCTCGCGGGGGAAAGGGCATCCTGGGATGGGGCAGTCAATCCATGCATCGCAGATTTCGTGCTTGGCATCCTCCTTCGAACGATGATGGTGAGCCCACTCGGTGCGCATCCACAGGCCGTCCTCGATCACCACATAGAAGTAGTCTTTAAGGAGGTCGGATTTTGCAGATGGAACGCTCAGGGTCCAGATGCCGTTGGAGCTATAGTTCATAGGCCAGATCTTGTCGTCCGCGCCCACCAGCGCCAGGGATTCTCCCCAGCGGGTATGATACTCAATCTTGAAATTCAGCATAACTACTTCTCTATGATTCTGTATCCCCATGCAGGAAGGGCCTCGCCCTTGATGGGCTCGGAGGGTTCTGCGCTCAGGTTGGCATACACCGTCACCTTGTTTCCGCAGACTTTGCGCGAGAATGCCAGCACATCGGGATCGCCTGTCTCTATCCACTTCACTTTGCCACCGCGCTCTCCTGCTGCAAGGGCGGGATTAGAGTGCTTGAGCTCGACCAGAGACTTGTAGAAATCCGTGTATTCGTTTGCTGTCCAGTCGCTTATGGGATCCTTTTCGAAGAATTCGAGCCTGCGGTCCAGGCCGATCTCCTGCCCGGTGTAGATGAGGGGCTGGGTCTTGGGAAGAGTGAAGTTCAGCACCTCCATCACCTTCCAGGCATCTCCCAGGCGCTCGAACTCGGTGCCGTTCCAGGAGTTCTCGTCGTGGTTCGAAGTGAATGCCAGGCGGAATGCGGATGCCGGAGTATTCACCGCATCCTTTGCAAGATACTCGCGGAGTTCGGCCGCGGTCTTCACACCGTCCTTGTTGGCGGGGCCGTTGCCGATTGCGTTTTCGATGTGATGCATCTCCCAGGCATAGG
>JAEENZ010000147.1 GCA_016283985.1 Bacteroidales bacterium
ATGACACCTGCGGCCACAGCCTTTTCTATCTCGGCATAGAGTTCCTTCACGCTGCCTATGCATATCTCTTCTTTGCCATCCTCGGTGCGCCAGATAGGCAACGGCGTGCCCCAGAAGCGGCTGCGGCTGAGGTTCCAGTCCTGGATATTTTCGAGCCACACGCCGAAGCGGCCGGTGCCGGTGGATTCCGGCTTCCAGGTGATCTGCTTATTCAGGGCCACCATCTCATCCTTCACGGCCGTGGTCTTGATGAACCAGGAGTCGAGGGGATAGTAGATGACGGGGCAGTCGGTGCGCCAGCTATGAGGATAGCTGTGAACATGCTTCTGCATGCGGAAGAGGCGGCCGTCCTGCTTCATCATCACGCAAAGGTCCACATCCAGCACAGGAGCATCCTTCGGAAGGAGATCCTCACCGTGCAGCTTGCGGAAGTAATCGTCTATCGCGTTCTTGACATACCTGCCTGCATACTCATTGTAGGATGCATCCACGCTCGAGGCAGCGTATGCCGGATCGAGATCCTCCACACGCACGAAACGGCCCTGGGTATCCACCTGGGCCATCAAGTTACCGTTGCGGTCCACGGGCATGATGCCCACGATGCCTGCAGCGGCGGCCACGCGCTTATCATCCGCACCGAATGAAGGTGCGATGTGCACTATGCCGGTACCGTCTTCGGTGGTGACATAGTCTCCGGGGATGACCTCGAAAGCCTTTCCGTCCGGCTTGAACCAGGGGATCAGCTGCTTGTAGCGTATGCCCACGAGCTCACTGCCCTTGAGGGTGCCGGGAAGAACTCCATAGGCGATCTTGTCATTGAACCAGGCGCCCACGAGTTCCTTCGCCAGCACGTATACAGCCTCCTTGCCGGTGTACTGGTTGGTGGATTTCACCCGCACATATTCTATCTTCGGACCCACGCAGAGCGCGGTGTTGGAAGGAAGGGTCCAAGGTGTGGTGGTCCATGCCAGGAAGTATACGGGGCCGTCACCGAACAACTTTTCGGATGCCGCGTCGCGGATTACCTCGAACTGCACGGTAGCGGTAGTGTCGGTCACGTCCCGGTAGCATCCGGGCTGGTTCAGCTCATGGGAGCTGAGGCCTGTGCCGTCGGTAGGGCTGTAGGGCTGGATGGTGTATCCCTTGTAGAGGAGACCCTTGTCGTATATCTTCTTGAGAAGGTACCAGAGGGTTTCGATGTAGCGGTTGTCGTAGGTGATGTAAGGGTCGTTCATATCTACCCAGTAACCTACGCGC
The DNA here is from genome assembly GCA_016283985.1 of Bacteroidales bacterium. The sequence goes on from JAEENZ010000147.1 coordinate 1,258, forward strand.
TCCGTCAGGTTCTCCCATTCGGCCGTGTATTTCATCACCTCCTTGCGGCAGGTGTTGTTGTATTCTTCTATGGAAATTTTGGTGCCGATGTCGGCCTTGGTGATGCCAAGCTTCTTCTCCACGCCGAGTTCCACAGGAAGGCCGTGAGTATCCCATCCTGCGCGGCGGCGCACCTTCCATCCCGTCTGGCTCTTGTAGCGGCAGATGGCATCCTTGATGGAACGGGCCATCACGTGGTGGATGCCTGGCATGCCGTTGGCTGACGGGGGACCTTCAAAGAAAATGTACTCCGGCTCCCCTTCCGCAAGTTCGAGGCTTTTCTCGAAGGCCTTGTGCTCCTTCCAACGCTCCAGCACACGGTTTCCCGTTGCCACCAGGTCCAGACCCTTATATTCTTTGAATGTCATAATTTTTCGCTAAATTTGTGCTTGTTAAATAGTTTACAAATATAATCAATTCTTTGGAAACTTTAGACATTATCCTCCTTGTATGTTTCGTGCCGGCAATCATTACCGGCATAAGCAAAGGACTGGTGGAACAGCTGGTATCACTGTTATCCCTCGTGGTGGGCGTCTGGGCCGCATTTCACTTCTCTTCCGCCCTCGCCGAGTGGCTGAACGGATACCTTCAGGTGGATCCCAAAACAATCAACATCTGCGCTTTCGCGCTGACGGTAATCCTTACGGTGCTGATCCTTAACCTCCTTGGCAAACTCATCACCAAAACACTCAACCTGGCGTCCCTCGGCTGGGCCAACCGCCTGCTGGGTCTGGTATTCGCCCTTCTCAAGGCAGCGCTGGTTATCGGGTTGTTGATCTTCATTTTCGATCCCGTCAACGCGAAATTCAACCTTGTGAAGCCTGAAGTGCTGGATGCATCGGTCGTTTATTCCGCACTTCACGACCTTTCGATGAAGGTCTTCCCCTTCCTCAAAGAATTGATTGCCAATGTCTAGGCTAATATTCATAGAAACCTCCACATCCTTATGCTCCACCGCCATGGCGGAGGACGGACACATAGTATGCAGCCGCAGGAGTTCAGAGCCCAGGGCGCATGCATCGCTTACGGCTGTATTCGTTAAGGAGATGCTGGACGAGGCCGGATGGACGGTCCGCGACCTGGATGCCGTATGCGTAAGCAAGGGGCCCGGGTCCTACACGGGGCTGCGCGTGGGAGTATCCACCGCCAAGGGCCTGTGTTTCGGCGGAAACCTGCCGCTGATTGCGGTAGATACCCTCGAGATTCTCGCCCGCCAGGCCATCGAAGCCGGCCTTCCGGATGGCTGCAAGGCCATCCTTCCCATGGTGGATGCACGCCGCATGGAGGTTTATACCGCCGCTTTCTCCCCTACCGGCGAGCGCCTGACGGACATCTCCCCTGTCGTCCTCGATGAAAGCAGTTTCGCCGACCTCTTCGCCGCCGGTCCCGTGGCCGTCATCGGCGATGCGGCGGAAAAAGCCTCAACGATCCTGTGTCATTCCGGGCGAAGCGAAGGAACCTTCGTCCAATGCTGCCCCGAAGCAAGCGCCATGCTGGCGCCCGCGATGGCCAAATACGCAAAAAAAGAGTTCGAAGACGTAGCGTACTTCGAACCCTTCTATCTGAAGCAGTTTATCGCAACAACCCCGAAGAAACTATTTTAAAGCCTTCTCCAGCTTATTACGAAGCTGCTTTTCACCCGGGATGAACTCCATGCCGGAATCGGTAAGGAGAATCAGGGCGGGAACGCCGGCGACGTTGAAGGTATAGAGCGAGCGGCTGGCGATGCCGAGGCCGTCGTTCACATTGACCCAGGGAAGTTCCTGAGACTTTACGACCTGTGCCCATGCGGCCTTGTCGGGATCTACGCTGATGGCATAGATCTCGAAACCGCGGGCCTGAAACTTATCGTATACGGGCTTCAGCACATCCTGGTTGAACAGTTTGTGGGTTGCTTCGCGGTCATCCCAGAAATAAACTAGGATTGCCTTGGCGTCAAGGCTGTCGATTTCGGCAGCTGTACCGTTGATGGAAGGCATCCTTACACTGGGATATGCCCTTTCTTCGGCTGTCTGAAGGCGGTTGGATATCTCGAACAGGTTGATACGGCGCTGTGCTTCCGTGTCGAGTGCCTTGACATATTTGGAGTCCGGATAGACTGTCTTCAGGGAGTCGCAGGCGCTGCGGAAGATCAGGGCGTCGCTGGCTCCGGAAAAAGTGCCGCTGCCACCACCGATATTCTCGTAAAGCACGGGGATTACGGCAAGCGACTTGTTGTTCGTCATCACGAACTTTACCGCCTCACGATAATGGCGCACATATTCCTTTGCTATCTCGGAAGGCTGTGCCCCGGCTTCGGAAAGGGCCAGGAGATTGCCCACATAGGTACGGAAGGCATCGTCACCTTCCTTGAGCAACTCGCTGCCGGCAGAGCCGGAAACACTGTAGTTGCCGAGGGTATCGGCTTCGACTACGGCCTTCTCGCCGCTCTCGAGGAGCAGGGAAGCAAGGCGGACGTCGCCTTTATATACATATACGAATTCAGGATTACCCTCCGCGACCTTCACCTTATAGTTGAAATGACCGGCAGCATCGGTCTTTACGGTATCGAGGATCATGGGGGTGGTTCCGTTCAACTGCTTGAGCAGCAGAGCGGCGGAAGGGGCGTCCGCAACGGTGCAGTCCACAGTTGCCTTGCCTTTCTGGCAGGCGGCGGCAGCAATCACCAAGGCGGCCAGCGCCAGTATCTTAAAGCTTTTCATATTCTGCGAGTATTGCTTTGGCTATCTCCGCCATGCGCTCGGGAGTCACCTCGGGGCGCTTCTTGCGAAAATCCAGGTCTCCCTCGGTCTGGAGAGGGACCAGATGGATATGGGTATGAGGCACTTCCATGCCGAGAACGGCTACGCCCACCCTTTTGCAGGGCACTGCGGCCTTGAGGGCCACGGCCACCTTGTGGGCGAATGCCCAGAGACCTTCGTAAACCGCGGGCTCGAGGTGGAAGATGTAATCGTCCTCAACCTTCTTTGGAATCACCAGGGTGTGTCCTTCGGCAAGGGGGCTGATGTCGAGGAATGCATAGTAATCCTCGTTTTCCGCCACCTTGTAGGAAGGAATCTCCCCGTTGGCTATGCGTGTGAAGATGGTTGCCATATCAAAGGGATATTTCTAGAATCTTGAACTTAAGCGTGCCGGAAGGAACCTGCGCCTCGACAACTTCGCCCTTTCCGTGGCCAAGGAGAGCCTTGGCGATGGGAGTGGTGGCTGCGAGACGGCCCTTGGAGAAATCGGCCTCGGTTTCACCCACGATGGTGAATTCCATGGTCATGCCTGCGGAAAGGTTCTGCACCTTCACCCTGTTGAGCATCTGCACTTTATCCGTGCCAAGCTGGGATGAGTCCACCACCTTGGCGTTCGCCACCTGGTTCTGGAGATTCGCTATTTTCATCTCCAGCAGGCCCTGGGCCTCACGTGCCGATTCGTATTCCGCATTCTCGGAGAGATCGCCCTTCTCCCGGGCCTCCGCAATCGCCGCGGAGATTACAGGACGCTGCGCCAACGCTTCTCCCAGCTCCTTTTTCAGTTTGTCGAGCCCTTCCTGGCTCATGTAGTGTATTGCTGCCATATTGGTTAATAAAAGGAGTCCTTCCTTTGCAGCAGAACCCTCGGTTGGTTATTTATGCAAAGATAACAATTTTTTACAATAATGTTCGTCATC